>JAOKTA010000009.1 GCA_028335865.1 Candidatus Nitrosopumilus sp. | reverse complement strand
AATCAGGCAGGGGTACAGAATTGATTACAGTGTACATTCCAAAAGGAAAACAGCTTCACGAAATTATCAGTTCACTTCAACAAGAACAAGGAACTGCAGATAACATAAAGTCTGATCTTACAAGATCCCACGTAGTTGATTCACTAGGCAAAGTTGTTCAAAGATTAAAGCTGTACAAAAAAACACCGGCAAGGGGATTGGTGATGTTTTGTGGGGCACTGCCATCAGAAGAAGGAGGGCCATTGGGAAGTGAAGTGGTAACGGTATGGGAAATTGATCCACCAAAAGATTTGAATCAGTACCTCTACAGATGCGATGATCATTTCCACGTAGATATTTTAAAAGATATGCTAAAAGATGACAATCTTATTGGATTTTTAGCAATTGATGCAAAAGATGCAGGTTGGGGATTATTGTACGGAGATAAAATTGAAGTTTTATCCCAAACAGGTTCAGGAGTAGCAGGTAAACACAGACAGGGTGGTCAGTCCGCAAAAAGATTTCAAAAATTAAGAGAGATGGAATTAAGTTATTTTTACAACAGAGTTGCACAGACTACAAGAGAATATTTTATCGACATCTACCCAGTTAAAGGACTAATAATTTCAGGTCCGGGACCGACAAAGGAGGATTTCATAAATGGAAATTACTTGGAGTATAGATTGCAAAATAACATCATCAATACAATTGACTCAGGTTATGCAGGTGCTGAGGGAATCAGGGAGGCATTTTCAAAATCAGGGGACATCTTAGGAAATTTCAGACTGGTCGAAGAGAAAAAAATGATTGAAGATCTATTCAGAGAAGTAAACACCAACACGGGAAAAGGATCATACGGGCTACAAGAAGTCATAGGATATTTAAAAAATAATGTTGTTAAAATTTTAATGATTACAGACAACACCAATCTACACAGAGTAGAGGCAGAATGTAAGCGCTGCAAACACGTTGAGGAAGATATTGTGGAAAGACAACTCGTGATTCCAAAAAAGACAGAATACAAAAACAAACCTTGTCCGGAATGTAATGCGATGGATAAAGAAGTTAACGAGCAAGATATTGTGGATTACTTGGAAATAATTGCAGCAAAAACAGGATCACAGTTGGAAGTTATTTCCGGAAGTGCAGAGCATGGAAGTATGCTTGCAAGTCTTGGAAAAGTTGGAGCGATTTTAAGATACAATCCGGGCCATTCTAAATAAGGGCCGCACGAATTTTTTCTGCAAGTTCAGACAACACCTCATCACTTGGAATTTGACGTTTTGTCCATTCTGTTCCTTTGTTGTTGTATCTAGGAATAATGTGAATGTGTACGTGAGGGATAATTTGTTTTGCAGCTTTACCGTTATTTTGAGCTAAACTAAATGCATCAGCACCAGATCCTATCAACACTGCTTTTGCAATTTTAGGCACTATTGAAAAGATTTTTCCAACATCATCTGAATCCATATCTGTAATTCTTCCATGATGTTTTTTTGGAATTACTAGCGTATGTCCGTCATCAATAGGATATTTATCTAAAAAGGCAATATGATCATCATCCTCGTATACAACATGGCCACCACGTTTTCCATCCAAAATATCACAAAAAATACAGGTCATATCAAAGCCTGTTTTTCAATTTTATTTATTGTTTTTATTATGTCTTTTAATAGGGGTAATTTCACAGTTTGAACATTCATGGGTCGAAAAGATAGAAAAGAGCGTGAAATTAAACGTGATAATTATGCCACGAAACACTCAGCTGCAAAGAAAAAAGAAACGCTGATTGCAATAGCAGTGTTATCGGTAATTGCAGTAATTGTAGGGTATGCAGTGATACTATTCTTAAACATGACAGTTGAAGCTCCAGGAGGTCCAGAGAATGCAGGCGCACTAGGAAGTGAGCACGCACATGCAGCAATTTTAGTAAAAATATTTGGTGATGAATTTGATTTTTCAGCACCAGCTTATCAAATTAAATCCCCATGGATACATTTTGAATCTCGAGACGGTACAACTATTCACAAACACGCAACAGGTGTGGAGTTGGAGTATCTCTTTAATTCATTGTCAATAGGATTGGACGATCAATGCTATGTTTTCCCTGATGGAAAGGCATTTTGTACAACTGACGAGTATTCACTAAAGTATTTCATCAACGGGGAAGCAATGTCAGACATAAGAAACTACAACATTGTGGAGGATGATAGAATCCTGATAACATTTGGCGGAGAAACAGATGAGCAGATCCAAGAATACCAGACACAGTTAGATAATCAAGAGATTATGAAATAAGAAAATTTTTTATTCTGACTAATATATTCAATTGTGATAACGATGAAAAGATGCTGCGACAATCCTGAAAAATACTTTATAGAATTTAGAAAAAGAGACGATAATGAGTTAATTTGGCTGGTATGTGAAGAGCATTTTCAAAATGAAGAATATAGGAAAAATGTTAGAAGAATTCAACCTGTAAACTAGAAATTATCAATTATTTGGATTCTTCTTTGGTAGTAAACTGTGCCATTTTATCAAACAGCATATAATATCCACATTTAGTACACCGTAAAACAGTTAATTCAGTAGTTAGAAATTCTTTGTCTTCAAATTTTCCACCTAGTTTTACATTTTCACCTACAATCATTGCTTTGTCACTTTTGCAGACAGGGCATTGAAGGGCTTTTTGTTCGATTTTTGGCGTATCGCTCATATGAACATAATTTAGCATTTACAATTTAAATGAATGAAATTTATAAAAAAACTAACATTTGTGTAATAGCAAACAACAGCTCTTACATGTACTTCTAAGCGGGAATTTTTCTAGTGTCTCTTCCAGAGTATATCCATCCAATACGACAGCATTTGTTCTATGTCCATTATCACATTTCAATTTATGAATCGTAAACAACATGAAATTTAGCAATTTTATTTTAACTTAAGCGTTATGCTATGTACAAAAAAAAGATTCCAGAAGCAAACCATTTTCAAATAATTTTAAAAAACTCTAAATTATACTGATTTGAAAATAATCCATTATGGAAATATCTAGCAGAAACGTAGTAGAGGGTACTGCTAGATCCCCACACAGAGCCATGTACAAGGCTATGGGACTTACAGATAATGATTTATCCAAACAATTCATAGGAGTTTGTCATACAGGTAACGAGGCAACCCCGTGTAACATCCATCTTCCACAATTAGCTTTAGAAGCTAAACGTGGAGTATCAGATGGAGGTGCAACACCTAGAGAATTTTCAACAATTGCAGTAAGTGACGGAATCGCAATGGGACATGAAGGAATGAAATCATCTTTAGTGTCTAGAGAAGTAATTGCAGATTCAATTGAATTGATGGTGAGAGCACATCAATACGACGCACTAGTCGGCATTGCAGGGTGTGACAAAAGTTTGCCTGGAACTATGATGGCAATGGCAAGATTAAACATTCCATCAGTATTCGTTTATGGCGGAACAATTAAGCCAGGAATGTTAGATGGAAAAGAACTCACAGTTGTAGACGTTTACGAAGCTGTAGGGGCTTACGATGCAGGAAAATTATCACTAGAAGATTTAAAAAATATTGAAAATGTAGCATGTCCAAATGCAGGATCATGTGGAGGAATGTTTACTGCAAACACCATGGCATCAATTTCAGAAGCCATTGGTTTGGCATTACCTGGTAGTGCCAGCCCTCCAGCAGAAGATGACAGACGAAATACAATGGTATATGATTCAGGTGTTGCATGTGCTAAACTTTTAGAGATGAACATCAGACCAAGAGAAATCTTAACTTTTGAAGCATTTGAAAATGCAATAATGATGTTAAATTCAGTTGGAGGTTCAACAAACGGCATATTACATTTGCTTGCACTTGCAAATGAGGTAAATATTGATTTGACATACGATGATTTTGAAAGGATTAGAAAGAAAACACCGCATTTAGCTGATATGAAGCCTGGAGGAAATTACGTAATGGAGTCATTGGACAAAATTGGAGGCATACCATTTGTGTTAAAAAAATTATTAGAAAAGGGATTACTACATGGAGATTGCATGACAGTTACTGGTAAAACACTTAAAGAAAATCTTGACGCCATCAAACTTCCAGATAAAGAACAACATGTCGTAAGATCAATTGAAAATCCGCTACATGAAGTTGGCACTGCAGTTATTCTAAAAGGAAGTCTAGCTCCAGAAGGCGGCGTAATTAAAACAGCAGGTGTAGAGATGACAAAATTTACGGGCAGTGCTAAAGTTTACGATAGAGAAGAATACGCATTTGATGCAGTATCCAAAGGTGAAATTGATGAAGGCGACGTAGTTGTAATTAGATATGAAGGACCAAAAGGAGGCCCAGGAATGAGGGAAATGCTAGCAACCACCGCAGCACTAGTGGGTCAAGGATTAGGGAAGAAAGTGGCAATGGTAACGGATGGTAGATTTTCTGGAGGTACAAGAGGATTCATGGTAGGACATGTTGCACCAGAAGCATATGTCGGTGGACCAATTGCACTAGTCAAAAACGGTGACAAAATTACAATTGATACTGAAACAAATGCTCTGGACATCCATGTATCTGAAGAGGAGTTAGAAAGTAGAAGAAAGCAATGGAGTAAACCTGAACCAAATTATAAAACAGGAGCTCTTGCAAAATTTGCAACTCTCGTAGGTTCAGCTGCAAATGGTGCAGTTACGTCGGCTAACCCATAAAAATAATCAAATCATATCCAAAATCCATCAAAAACAATTACTAAAAAGGATAACAAAGAAAGTTGAATTATTTTACATTAAATTAGTACCATACATTAAAAATAATTTTTCTAAAGTACGACTAAATAAACAGTATTACTTAATATAATAATACCAATCTTAAGTATAACTAAATCGATAAATACCAGTAAAATGTAATCTAACCATGAACCATTTAGAGGAGAATAACGTATCATATGCACATCATTGGAAAAGAGCAATGAAAATCAGTATTGCATTATTCATACATGCATGGATTCCCAACATTCTAGAACATTATGCCAGTGATCAATTAAAAAAATAAATAATTTTTATTTAAATTTCTTAACTAACAAACATGTCACTAACAATTAAAGTTCAAAATTGTTTTGAGGTATCCAATAATAGTTTTATTTGATAGGATTTATTCTTCATAGAACATTTACTAAATTTTTTAAGTGTATTTCTAAAACTATTCTAGTTCTTTATCTTTTGTAAAACAATATTCGGCTTCCTCATCTCTACCTAATTTTTTTAATGCTACACCTTTGTATCTAAATGCAGAGGGGTATTCAGGATTCTTTTTAATTACATCATCAAAGCATCCAATAGATTCTTCAAATTTTTTTAAGTTGGCTAATGCATTACCTTTGTTAAACAATGCCCTGAGATCTTCAGGATTCAATCTAATTGTTTTATCATAACATGCAATAGCCTCTTCAAATTTTCTTAGGTGTGCTAATGCATTACCTCGACTAAACCATGCATTAGAATCTTCAGAGTTAAATCTAATTACCTGATTATAACATGCGATTGATTCGTCATATCTTTCTAGTTTATCTAGTACGAAACCCTTGCCAGTCCAGGCCATCAGATCTTCAGGGTTTAATCTAATTGCTTGACTATAACATACTATGGATTCTTCATCCTTGCCAAGTTTAGATAATGAATGACCTTTGTTATTCCAGGCACCGCAATGCGTAGAGTCTAAACTAATTGTTTTGTCATAGCATGCAATGGCCTCCTCGTCTTTGCCTAGTTTGGCTAATGAATTGCCTTGGTCATACCAATTTTTACCCTCAATAATCCAATCTTCTTTTCTCTTATCAATTTTAGATTTACCAAAGCCAAACAATCCCATATCAAGATATTGTAAGATGTCCATTTAAGATTATTTTATTTTCTTTAAAAAGTTCTAATGGTTAGAAATAGACTATATTAAATTCAATATCATAAATTTATAAAAATAAAATACATTCTTTAAAATCTAAATTGAATAATAAAAATTACATGTATGAAAAGAAACTTCTACAGGATCAGAAAGAACGAACAGTCCTTTTTGTAGGATTTCTAATTATTATGGGCATATCAATTATGATGATCCCATAATTTTTTTATTTTTATTCAAATTTAAAAAAACATCTTGCTAATCATGAAAAGTTTGCTCGCCTGGGAAACATCATAGTAAAATTATATTTTTTTATAATTTAAGAAGGAGATAAAGATAGGTAAAATTAACAAAACGTATTGAATAATTTAGATGTGTACGAGTGTGAGCATCAAAATAAAACTCTAAGAAAAGTCGAATCTGAATGCAACATAATAGTTTGCAACAAGTGTTATGCGGAATTCACAAACGTATCTACACAGCCATTATTTTTAGCAAAACAAATTTTAACTTTAACTAACAAAAAGATTGAAAAGATGCCGACATTTATCAGCGGTAAAGGACCAGATGATTCGTTAAATTTATGGCATAATTGCAACAATGATGTTTTAGAGCAGTTAAAAAAACTAAAAGTTGTTCCTGAAAATATCAAGAATGAAGAAATTACAACCAAGGATGAAACAAATTATAATTTTAAGGACATACTGCACAATACAGACCTAGATGGAGAAAATCTTCATGATCTGTATAGACACTCTACAAAATTGATCAAGTAATTAATAAAAAATTAAAAACCTGAACTAATATTCATCCATTCCTAAAACATCATAGTAAGCTTTAGGTATCATTTGTTGGCCTTTAAAAAATACATTATTTACAGCCGTGTCAAGAACATATGTTCTTGCCCAATCATCGTCACTTCTTATGGAACGACCAAACCCTTGCAATAATTTAGTCAGTGTTTGAGAAGTATACCATAAAGGAAATTTATTCATTTTTGCTTTTGTTCTTTTTTCAGTATAGTTTGGGTAGGGTACTTTTGCAATGATTTGAAATCTAGATAAATTATCTTTCAAATCTACACCCTCCCAAAGAGATGACGAAAGTAAAACGCCAGTAGGATCAGAAGAATGTTCCGAGATTACTTCATCTTGTGTTTTATCTTCTTTGTTTTTACTATGACAAAGTCGAATGCGCCTAGTATTTTTTGGAGATAGGTGTCGAATAATTTTATGACATCTTGGAATTGAAGAAGTTAGAATCAATCCACGTTCATCAGAGTGGTCATCCAAAATTTTATCAATTGTCCTTATTACTTCCAACTCGTCTTCTTCAGTGGAGCCATAACTTAATCGCCTAACATTGAGAAGATCAATTTTTCTGTTTTCCAACGGGAATGGAGATTTAGCTGTATCAACAAACGCAACATCATCTTTTTCCAAACCCATATTTTCACAAAAACTGGATTTGTGAATTGTTGCAGACATAAAGATTTGATACTCTGTTTCAAAAAATTCATGTGCAAATTTTGAAACGTCAATAGGTTTTACAGATATGGTTCTAAAATTACCATTGATGTCTTTTACAGGATCATTAACTACAAAATTATCCTTATCTGCAATGATGTCAATTTTTGCCTGTGCAGCCTTATCGTAACGTCGCTCCAAGCCCGTAATTAATTCAAAATCAGGATTGTTCTGAAATATGGTACTCTCTTTGATATCTTTAATCTTTTTAGCATACGAAAATGCAATGTCATCAGTAAGTTGAATCATGGAATCTAAATCCGTGAAATTGTACCTGTCAGTGCTTAAATTACATTCGTCCACCTGTCCAGCAAAAATATCAAATCCGACAAATTGAATAATTTGATCTTCGATTTTATGAGCTTCGTCAAATACAGTTACCTTTCTATTAAGATAGTCAGCAAATAATTTTTTGTTATATTTCATAATGGTAAAAAATGCATGGTAATTCCATAAAGAGTGCTTAGAAACAAGAGCATCGTATTTTTGTAAATAGTAATGACATGAAAGGGAATCTTGAGTTTTATCTTCAACTTGTTTAATGGTAGGTTTGAATTTACAGACTTGGACCACCTCCTTTCCGTTTTTGTTTATTCTTTCTTGGCATTGACCCTTATCACAAGTTAATCCCTGCCTCATTGATTCTCTATCGTCGTCTACTTTTTCAGCATCCATTAATTTCAAACACGGGAAATTTTGTTTTCCTTTAACTGGTTTTAAAAATGGTATATCCTTGATGTATTGATCTTGCAAATGTTTGGAGGCAGTTACAGTGAAAGAACTATCAAAATAATTTGAAACTGTAGCACCAACTAGAGATTTTCCAACACCAGTAGGAGCACAAATAACTATTTTTTTGTATCCTGATTGAAGATTTACTTCAATTTCATCTAGTATTTCTTTTTGAATTTGACGAGGACTGAAGGGATCAGGAAATTTTTCTAAAAGAGTCAAGGATGATGATCTCAGTTATAGGTATTAAAAGCATGAAGGTTCTTGTACTATACAGAATTTACCATCCTAGTTTAATATCTAGTCAAAATATCATACATTATGGAATTACTAGACGATAAAATGAGAGTTTGGATAGATAGTGCAAAATTAGTAAAAGCGGTCTCAGGTGTCTACGTATTATACAATAGAAAGAAAGAACCAATTTTTATTGGTGAAACAAAAAATCTAGAAACTACATTTACAAAATATGTGGATACAGAATTTGAAGGAGATGAGTGCATGCAAAAAACTGCAGCATATCAAAGGGTATTTACAAAAGACCATGAAGAAGAGCAAAAACAAATAATGGAAAATTTCAAAAACGAAACAGGTAAACTTCCTGATTGTAACAATAAAATTAAAATTGAAACACCGTAAAAATTAATTTAATTTTTTATTACATGATAGAATAAAGAAATAGAATCAACATTTCCCAGTTTAAAATACAAGAAAAATATCACATATTTTAGTTTTTAAGGTAAATATGACAAAGTGATAAAAGCAATTGTGGCATAGCAATGTTATGCATCAATGTTACTACTGTGAGCAAATATTTGACTCAAAAGAAGATTTATTCCAACATGCTGAAATTCATTCAGATACTGAAAGAAATAAAGAAAATATAGATAGGCAAAAAAAAGCAACAAAGAATTAACCATACTAATTAAAAAATAAAGTAAAATTTAGAATTAATTTAATTTAAAATTATACATAAAAATTTGCATTAATTGGATTAAGTATTATTTGATGAATCTTGCCATAAAACACTCCAAAAATGTAAAGTGTAGATAGATTATTTAGGATAATTAAAATTAATAAAAAAATATTACACATAATTAAACAGATAAAATGGATTGTGGCATAGAGTTAGAAAAAATGAACATGTAGATATTCATTTAAAATATTATAGAAGTTTTTTAAATCATATAAATTCAATATATAAAAATAAAATTATGTAAATAAAATATAAAAATATTTCATGAATTAAGATTATAAATTTTTAAAAATATCCGTATAGTTTGTTTGGTTTTTAGTATTTTGACCGTATTCTGTTTCCACATCATATTCTTTACGTTTTTTTGCTAAAATCAAACTTAGTTTATCTACTTCATTTGAAATCATTTTACCTGAATCTATTTTAGCAAATTGTTTTCGTTGAGCTTCATTCTGGCCACGTGTATCAAAAACTTTATCGTAAAATTTTTTTTCAAATACAACATCATGATCTCTTCGAAGCATTTCAGCCAAATCAAAATGACCTTGTTCATGTTTTAACAAATTATCATTAGATTCAGATTCTCTAAACCATGACAATAAAGGATGAAATTCTGTGACAATTTTGATACTATCGATTAAAAAAACTATTTTATCATTTACTTTATCAGAGTTAACTGTCCACGTAAAGCTGTATTTGATAGCACTATAGGAATCCTCAAAGACTGCAGGATTCAATTCAGCTTTAAAATCAGACCATTTTAAAGAAGAATCGTTCGTCCAAGAAATAACATAATTTTCACTCACAACTATAACTATTTTTTATTAAGAATAAAATTATTGGCAATCACCTAGTTTCTTAAAAGGGGCAAAAAGAAGCAATCCTAGGCTCACCTATAAAAATAATAAAAAGAGCATAATTTTTTCAACCCATTTTGATGAATTCATATGACATTTTTTATTTTAAGAATTTTTTTGTCATTATAATTATTAGAATATAGGAAGCAGAAGTCACTTATTTGGTCATACCGTAACTCCCAAAGAGTCGAAGCAAAATGATCAAATTTGCTGTTTTCTAGTTCTAAACTATTAATTTTAGATGTTTTAAGCATATGGTATGGATATAAAATTTATAAAATTTTATGTATGTATGGGAATTTCTCTAGCAGCATCAGCTGTGGGATTAATAATATTATTTGCATAAAAATAGAAAATTTTCTCAAATATCAGAATTATCCAAATAAGAATATTCTGCGTTATTTGTAAATAAGTTATTATTTATTTTAAAAAAATTGATATTTTTAATTATTTTAGAATAGATCAAATATTATTAGGGGCATAAAATAAATTAGAATTAAGAAAATGACTGAATGTCCAACGTGTAAGTTATCCATGGAATCACATTCAACTGAAGAGTTGATGGAATGTTGTATGAAGCAAGTAGGAGAAGAATTTGTAGAAGAGCAAAAAGGCACATGTCCTAACTGCAAACATGAAATTAAAGATCATTCTGATAAGGGATTGGCAGAATGTACAATTGAATTTTTAAAATCAGCAAATAATAGTTTGAGATAAGATTAAACAATAGAGAATAAGAGGCTACATGTTGAATCAATTAACAAAAAAAATAATTAATGAGTTTTCACCAATGTGGACAAATAAACAAGTATGGGAATTTGAAGAGATTAATGAAAATTTAACTTTTGACATGCTTTATGCAGAACCAGGAAAATATGATGAAAGTTTATGGGAATCAAAATCAACACATTTGGATTCAGATGTCAGGGATGTGGCTGTTAGAACATTTGATAATTTATTGGAAGGCGAAGAATTATGGATAGCAAGTAAGGGTAAAAAACAACTAGATACAAAATTTGTCCCATACCTAATGGCCACTATTGTAGACACCATGATTGAAGAGGAGGTTTGCCTTAATCTTAGAAAAGACAAGGATTGTTTGGTAATATCAATAGACAGAAATGCAGACGTGATTGATTGCAAAGAATTTTTTGAAGAGTTTTACCATTTGGCAACTGGGTTCAATTATGATACAGACACAGGAATTCCAGAGGATCAAACAGAGGCAGAGATGTATTTAACAAGATTACAAGAAGAGTTTGATGAAAAAATGAAAGGCATGCTTGGAGACACATACCTACCAGGAAACAATGATCCAGACACAATCAATGCAGAAGATTAGGTAAAATATGAGAAAATATTCAAGTAAACATGTCAGAAAGAAAACCATTTAGAAAATTTCGAAACACTGGACCTACTCTAACTGTAGAACAAAAAATAGAGCAGTTTATTTTAAGAAATTCAAAAAATGGCTATTTTACAAAAGTGTCTACAATCAATTTTAAATTTGAAATTTCAGAAAGCAGAGCATGGGAAGTGGTTGGGGAGTTATTATTTAATGGAAGCATAGAATCAATACATGATCAAAATACAGGAGATATGAAATTATGCGAATGTGAAAAAACATATCAGATAATGGAATTAGAAAGAATTAGAAACAGAGACAGGTTTAGAAATAAGAAAAAATCATCTGTAAAATTAAATAAAAAACCAATTAAAAAAGAAAATAATAAAACACAAAACTCTTAATTCATCATAAGAGCAGATACACGTAATGGATGAAGAAAATTTTCCAGTTCAATGCCATCCAATAACCATACCAAAGAAAAAGAAATATGGAGACATAAAAAATGAAACAGTGTAAAATATGCGGCAGTCCCTTAGGTAAAGAGCCAACAACTGAAGAATTAGAAGCACATTGGAAAAAACATCACAGTTGGCATTGGGAATCAAATAATGAAAAAACGCCAGAAGAGGCATTGTTAAAAAAACAGAGTTAAAAAAATAAAATTATTATCTACATACAAAATAAACTAGTGGTAAAAATTACGATGCAAAGAAATTACTTCATGGATCAGACAATTATTTTTGTAAACTAGAACAAATTATACGATTATCTTTTATATTCGTAAAATCGAATTTAATTAAATGGTTTCAAAAAACATTATTGCAATATTGGTAACGGTAGCAGTAGTTAGTACAATAGGATTGTCACCAGCATTTGCAGATTGGGATAAAACAAAATATCCAAATATTGAAGGAACCATTCCAGTTGAAAATAATGAAGATTACTCAAATCTAACTCAAATTACATTAGTAGATGCAATGACCATCGCTGAAAATAATGTAGCAGATAGCAAAAGCATGTATGCAAAACTTTCTTCAATTAACGGATATCTGGTTTACAAAGTAGTCATGACAAATGATGACCACGAATACAGTAAAGTTCTAGTTGATGCAGGTAGTGGAGACGTACTTTATGTCACAGATGCAAAATCTTTTGATTCCAACAAAAAGAAAAAGCACAGTGACAACAATAGTGATGATAAACATGATAAAAAAATGAGAGATTATTACAAGGACATGACCCCAGAACAAATTGCTGAAAAGAAAAAGCAGTTTAAAGAAATGGGAGAGGCCTGGAAATCATTATCAATTCCAGACAAGGCTGCAATGATTATGCACTTTATGCAAATGAAATTACAATGGGATGTAATGTCTGAAGGAGAAAAGGAACAACAAAAACTTGAAATGAAAGATAAGTGGAAAGGACTTCTAACAGCATCACCTGAAGAAAAGAAACAACAACTTGAAGACTATGTTAAGTCAATAAAGTAAACTCAATAAAGTAAACTCAATAAAGTAAACTCAGAAATATATTAATTTATTATTTAGTTTTAGCATCTGCGTCTAAATATTTTTGAACCTCTTCAACGTCCTTGTCACCTCTGCCTGAAAGTGTTACAACGATGGATTCAGAAGGTTTACCCTTTTTTGCAACTTTCATTGCTTCAGATATTGCATGAGATGATTCTAGAGCAGGAATGATACCCTCAGTTCTAGTAAGAGTTAGAAATGCATCCAACACTTCAGCATCAGTAGCTGAGTGATATTTTACACGCTTGGTATCTTTGTAGTATGCATGTTCAGGTCCAACGCCAGGATAGTCCAATCCAGCTGAAATGCTATGTGTTTCGGTGATTTGGCCCTCAGTATCTTGAAGTAAATATGTCATCATTCCATGAAGTACACCTTTACTTCCCGCAGATAGTGTTGCAGAATGTAATTTTGATTTCAATCCCTTGCCAGCAGCCTCAACTCCAATAATTTCGGCACTGGTATCAACCAAAGGATAGAACGTGCCAATGGCATTAGAACCGCCGCCAACACATGCGATTACAACGTCAGGATCTTTATTGTTAATTTTTTTCATTTGTGATTTAATTTCATTACCAATTACACTTTGGAAATCTCTAACCATTACAGGATACGGATGTGGTCCAACTGCAGAACCTAGCAAGTAATACGTATTCTCTACATTTGTAATCCAATCTCGGATTGCTTCATTAATTGCATCTTTCAGGGTTTTGGAACCAGACTTTACAGGGTGTACTTTAGAACCTAGCATGTTCATGCGGTAGACATTTTGTTTTTGTCGAATTGTATCCTTGTACCCCATGTACACTTCAGCCTTTAATCCCAAGGCAGCGCATGCCATTGCAGTTGCAACGCCGTGTTGTCCAGCACCAGTTTCTGCAATAATTCTTTTTTTGTTCATTTTTTTTGCTAAAAGTGCCTGACCTAAGGTATTGTTAATTTTATGAGCTCCCCCGTGCAGTAGATCCTCTCGTTTAAGATAGATTTTGGCACCACCTAATTTTTCAGATAAATTCTTTGCATAGTACAGCGGAGTAGGTCTTCCAGCATACACTTTCAGATAATAGTCCAATTCCTGTTTGAATTTTCTATCATCCTTAAATTTTAAATAATTTTCTTCTAACTCCTCAATAGCAGGAACTAATGTTTCTGGGATGTACTGTCCACCAAATTCTCCAAATCTGCCGTTTTTAGGATATTTCATATTGTAATCATTCAAAAATTACCGCTTCCGATATTAAATACTACTCATGCCCAATTGGCTAGTGTTACAATGAGTTACTAAAAGATGGAATTACAATCCCCTTTTTAAAATCAGAAATAATTCTTGAAAATTAGGCACGAAAACCAGAAATAATTCTCTAAATAGCCAACATAGTTGAGGATATTATTGAAATCCGCATTCATTATTGTAATAGTAGCAGTTGTAATGATTGGGGTTATGGTTCCAAGTGTTTTTGCAATTCACCATCAATCATCAGATACACTACCCGAATCATTTACGGTTACTAAAATACATAATGCTCCAAGTAATCCATCTTCACCAGCTCCGGGATTTTATGAAATTTCTCAATATGCTATTGGAACTGTAGGTATTCAAATTATTTTTGTGGAAAGTGACGGATCTGCGGATACTAGTAAATATGATTGGACTGAATCAAAAATGAAAAGTGCAGAAGCAAATATCAAGAAAGGTCTCAAATTTTTAGAAGACAGATATCCGTTTGAAGTAGGCCAACTAGAATTTTCGTATAGAACAAGCATGATAGGAGAAACAGGAGTTGAGGCATCAACTAGAGTGACAGATGGATGGTTTAAGCATGAAGATTATGTTGAATTAGTAGAAGATACTTTAACGGATACTGGTTGTGGAAGTAAAACAGATCCATTAGCAACTAAAGGGCATTGGCCAGGTGACAAATTTAGAATTCATGTTTTAAGTTGCGGTAATGAAGTAAGAGATGAATTGAATACAGATTGGGCAACTGTGATTTTTGTTCCGTATACAGATACCCAAGTTAATGGATTAGCATTTGGTTTTACTGCAGGGGCTTTCATTCAGGATAGTTTCATGACAACAGTAAATGGCGGCGGAGTAATTCCTGCACATGAATGGACCCACATGGTTGGTACCACCGACATGATAGAATGTGATTTGTTTGGACCTGAGCATGAGGCATGTGGTGAAAAAGCTGGTTACCTCTACATGGATGAAACAGATACAATTCCCATGACAAATTGTCTATTGGGAAGTACTGGTAACAATGACAGTATTCCAAGACTCTGCATCAGCGATGGGGCAAAACATCAGATGGGATGGGTTGATGAGAATAATAACAACATGCCAGACATCATAGAAAATGATGTTTTAGTGAATCTTTCTGAAAATCAAAAACAGAGTGATTCATCAGTAATTATTGAAGGTACGATTATGCTGGAACCAGTGAAATGCAAATGGCCTCAAAGTTCAGCATCTTGGCAAAATGATTGGGGTTGCAAAGATACAACAATAAATAAAATCATAGAAGTAACTTCAATCCCAAATGTGGGAATTGAATCAAAAGATGGAGAATTTGATTCAGCATTTGAAGAATTTACAATTACAGTGGATCCATTAAAGTTTGATAATATGGAAATAGAAATTCAAGTTAAAGATAAAATTACAAATACAATTCATTCCATTCCAGTTGAACTCAACATTACAGAATTGGAAATGACTGATACTGAGGACAAATCAAATATGTCAGAATCAATTTCAGGACCCACTTGGATTAAGGACATATTCAGGTGGCATGAAGAAAAGAAAATTTCAGAAGATCAACTAAATCATGCAATTCAATTTTTAGTTAATGAAGAGATTGTAGAAATGAAAAACGTATTAGAATAATTCTTAAATTCTAAAAAAATCACTGCATTATACAGTTCGTAACGTAAACTAGAATGCCTTTTTTAAAATCAGAAATAAATTAATTCACAGTAATAGTTCCAACCTGCCAAGCATGTAGCATGCAATAGTATGGATATTCACCAGAAACAGTTGGAGTCCATTCAAATGAATCTCCAGACATCAGTATACCTGTATCAAATGTACCGTCAGGGGATGGAGCAAATCCGTCAACAGTTCCTGATGTAAATGAGTGAATTCCTGTTGAATCAGTATTGGCCATTATAATTTTGTCACCAACATTTGCTGAAAGATTAACTGGTGTGTAACATCCATCTCCCCCCATTGGGACTGCACAGTCCGTTGAATATCCGGATTTTTCTACCGTGCCAATGGTTCTAGTAATAGTTGAAACGGCATCAGTGTTACTTGAGGATATTTTACTAGAAGACGTATTACTTGAAGAGGATTGTTCTGCAATTCCTGCGGAATATCCATCGTCATAAGCATTTTTCAAATCAGATGCGGTTGAACTTTTTAAACTTGAAATTTCAGACTCTAAACTTGCAACTTTATTTTCTAATTGGAAAACATCGGTAGTATAGAAAGTAGCAGTATAGTAAGTAAAGTAAACAGTTGTAGTAGCACTACAGATAAGGACCAATGCCAATACTGCAAACAATAATCTCATGTTATTACTTTATCAAAGAAGTTTTAAAATAAAAAAGACACTATGCCATGAATTACCGCGTCTACTGGGAAAAGCTCTTTTTAAAATTAAAAAATAAAAACAAAATAAAAGAAATGGCATAAGTACTATCGAGAGGTATTGTGTTCATGAATTGTACCCTGTGCAAGCAGGAAATTGAATTGAATCAAGAAGCCACAATTAGAAATGATCATGTGTATCATGAGTGCTGCGCAATAACTTATGATGAAGGCGAAACTGACGATGGTTACCAGAACCAATGCCATACTGCAAGTTGTATTCCTGATTACACTTTCACCATCTCAAATTAGAAATTATAATCTTGGGACATTTTTACTAAATTAAAAAATAAAAGAATGGGCATAAGTAGTATTGAGAGGTACTATTGTCATGAATTGTACCCTGTGCAAACAAGAAATTGAAATGAAACTAGGAGTTCAAATTAGAAATGGTCATACGTATCACCAATCCTGTGCCATGACATACGATAACGGTGAAACTGATGATGCTTTCACCATCTCAAATTAGAAATGAGCGTATTAGGAAAAGCTGCAACGGTAATCTTTTTTATATTTGGAGCATGGTTTGCGATTGTTGGAATTGTGATGGATGAAGCAAGATTTGATGGGGTTAGGATTGGAGCTGTTGCCCTCATAGGTTTTGGGATTGTTATTGCCATGTTAG
The DNA here is from genome assembly GCA_028335865.1 of Candidatus Nitrosopumilus sp. GTDB lineage: Archaea > Thermoproteota > Nitrososphaeria > Nitrososphaerales > Nitrosopumilaceae > Nitrosopumilus. Next base: position 12,264 of record JAOKTA010000009.1, on the reverse strand, counting down.
ATAGAAAATATAACAAAAACTAAGGATATACTCACAACTGCAAGAAATATTACACTTGAAAGAACAAAATAAAAGAATATGATAACTGTTCTAATGGGTGTGAATAAGAAATACTATTCTAAATCACTATGATCTTTAGCCAAATGTTCTTCTTTTGGAAGTGCAGTATTTCCCTGATGGTGTGGAGAGACTACAACCCCGCATATTGTACATTTTAACTTTTCAAAATATTTCTCAATATCTTTGGGTTTTTCTGCCATACGCCTTACTAGTTGAATTATAGATATAAAGAATTACACTTGAAAGAACAAAATAAAAGAACGGGCATAAGTACTATCGAGCGGTACTGTAGTCATGATTTGTGCTCTATGCAAAACAGAAATTGAATCAGATCCTCAAATTAGAAATGATCATTCGTATCATGAGTGCTGTGCAATAACTTTTGATACAGATGAAAAATTCATTGTTGAAAGAGATACGGAATCGCAATGATTCGTACTTGGCTAATGGTTGCTGATTCTCACACCATCTCAAATTAGAAATTCTAATCTTGGGACATTTTTACTAAATTCCTTTAACGTTTTGACATGAAAAGTGTCAATTAACGACTAGATAGTGACATGATTTCAATGAGATGAGGCTTTTGAGTCATGTACTATTGTAAAAAAAAGACACACCGTCCTAACCTTTCGTAATGTAAACTAGAATCTATTTTTTAAAATCAAAATAATATCTTAGAATATAATCGTAAAATTTCATATATGTATAATACTTTGATTGCTGTATCAAAATAGATCTTGTGTGCTTGGTCTGCCATAGACGTGAGTAAACTAGATAGGATCCTGGAGTACTGGAAATTTTGGAATCTATGATGGTAATTTCATTAACCGACCAAGGAATTATTACTATTGGTATTTCATTCCAAAATATTTTCCAGTGCTCTTTTTAGATTTTTGTAATAAGATTCTATAATCTCCTGATATTTTTTAAATGATTTTTTTATATTGTAATTATGAATGATCAATGTGATTTTTGCAATGAAGTAAATAAAACACAAAAAATTCATTGCAACAGCTGTGTTGATAACCATGAAATTTGTTCAACGTGTTTGGTGAATTATAAATCTGAAATGGGAATTAGACCTGTCAGAAAAAATACACTTTATGAAAGTAATTTAAAAAAATGGACCTAGGTTCATGTGTTGCTCTTGTAGATTATGATGTACCTGTGGCAGAATTTTTTATAAAATAAAAAAACAAAGTTAATTTTTAAAATGGAGTTAACCTATAAACCCATTTCTGATTTAACTTGAGTACACCAATTTTTGACTCTTTCTTCAGTAAGTTCATTTTCACTGTCTTCATCTACTGGAAGACCACAAAATTTTTCACCGTTTTCAGGTTCTGTAATTTCGTTAAGATGTGGAATTAAACATCTTGAGGAGACAAAATTGTATCCTTCAAGGGGTACATACCCAATCATTTTTGCTCCTGCTTTTTCAAAGAATCTATGTAGTTCTTCCATAGCATCGACGAAATCTTCGCCATAACCTACAGAATCACCTAGACCAAATAATGCAACAGGTTTACCCTTGAGGTCTAATTCACCAATTTTTTCTAAAAGGTCGTCCCAAACAGTTCCAGATCGTAGTTCTAAAGCCCCTGTATTCCAAGTAGGAATACCGCATATCAGGCCATTAAGATTTGGAAAATGTTCTAGATCCCCTTCAGCAACATCGATAGCATCTGTTATTGCATCGCCGAATTCTGCTTTAATGTATCCACACACTTGTTCTGTTTTACCAGTTTGTGTGCCAAAATAAAGTCCGATTCCTGCTGTTGGTGCATCAGTTGGTGTAACATCATGTTGACCATCGTCGTCATGTGCGTGTGGACCAGCCATAATACGGTTTAATGAATATTATATTTATTTGACTAGATGATTGTAAGTCTAGATTACAAAGATGGATTACAAAGGCCCATTTCATATTTCCAGAAATGGATATTAGAAATAAGTTAGCAAATATAATTAAATTTTTAAAAAAACAATATTTGGAATAAATCAAAATAGCATGTTCATTTTTTATTCTAGGGTTTTAATCTCTGGTTAAAAATTCATCACATCACTATTATGCAAATTCGTTGTAACGTTAATTGTCAATTAGTTATGGTGAGAAGAACGGGACTTATTTCACCCGTACTTTCTCACCATTTCTATTCCAATTAAATATTAAATTGATTACAACAGTTATCTTGAGAAATATTAAATTTGTTTAATGTGTTTGATAAATCCCTCAAGATGGTACCTGAAAGTCTAGAAGATACAAGAAAAAATCAGATGCACATATAATAAAAAAATTGAATATCATGTTTCAAAAATAATTCTTCTTTTAATGACTAGTAAACTGTTAAGTTACAAGAATCAACTTATGGATTATGGATTGGAGAAAGATAGTTCTTTGTATAATTCCAATCATAGTGTTATTTTCAATTATATTCATAGTGTCTGATGGTCAAAACGGTGAATTAGAATTAAGAAGTGCAGATAAATTCAAAACCAATAATCATGAAAATATGAGTTACTCCGAATTATCCTTAATCTCAGCGGAACATGATTACAAGAGTTTGTTGAGAAATATTGATAGTTATTCGGAAAAAATTATTTTTGTAGAAGGTGAAGTTGTAAACCTTCAACGTGATTTCATCAAATTATCTGATGGAACTATTGTTGATGGTGAAAAAGGGCAATATTTGAAGGACAATCGTAATCAACATTTGGTGGGTCTTTGTGTTGATGAGTCAAATTATTTTCTTACCACTTCCAATTGTGATGAAATTATGCTTCTAGATGTAAATGGAATTGGTACTTGGCTTGAGAAGGATAAACTCAGCGGTTATGTGGAAGTTGTAAGTCTTGAAAAAGTATTCTACAACAATAGGGTTACGGGAGCAGGTAATACTGGATCAAGTGGAGATTATGTACCCCACATCAAACAAATGAAATTGCGATGTAGTAATTGCTAGAATTAGAAAAGATGTTTTTTAAAACAGAAATTAATTTTATGAATACTTTACTAGATTGTTAATAACGTAATTTTTAGAAACACTAACTTTGGTCAACATTTCATATGGAGTTCACCAATTTTCTTACTTGCTCTTCAATGTTATCGCTTTTCATTATACTTGAACCTATCAAAAATGCGTTAGCACCGGACTTTTTCAGATATTGAATATCCTCAGAGGTGTTAATTCCACTTTCAGATAAAATGAGTCTTGAATCATCATACCCAGATAAGACGGATTCAGTAGTTTTAAGATCAATTTCCAAAGTATCTAAATTTCTGTTATTAACTCCAATAATATCAGCTTCAGTATTTAGTGCATTTTGAAATTCTTCTTTAGTATGAACTTCAAGTAAAATATTCAAACCTTGTTTATGCCCGTAACCGATGAACTCGTCAATATCAGTAAGGAATTTTTGATCAAAGAGAGATTGAATCACCAGCATGTAATCAGCGCCGATTTTTTTTGCAGCGTCAATCTGAATTTTATCAATCATGATATCCTTCATCAGTAATGGCACGTCTACTGCCTGTCTCACTTTGATAAAATATTCCGGAGAACCGTTAAACAGATGTGGTTGGGTCAAGATGGACAATGCCTTTGAACCGCCAGCAATCATCTGTTTTGCAATAACAGCAGGGTCGCCAATTGTTCTGATTTTACCCAATGACGGAGATGAAAATTTTACTTCGGTAAGCAATGTTGCATGCGGATTGGATGTAATGATTTGTTTAAAATCTTGGTCAGATTTTTTTAGGTTTACATCAACGTCATAAACTCCATCGTCAATTGCAATTTGAGAATTATTTACTAGTTTTTTTAAAATATTTTCAGCCATCAGTTATCTCCCTTAATTTTTCAATATCTCCAGTATTAGCCACAAATGTCTCCAATAAATTCATCGCCTTTCCATCATTAATTGTGTTTAGTGCAAGTTCTACACCATCTTCAAAACTATCCACAACATTTCCAACTAGTAATCCGCCAGCTGCATTTAATGCAGTAGTTTCAACCATGGATTGATTGGCCGTATTATTTAGCACCCCGACAAAAGATTCAATTGCATTTTGTTTAGTTTCGATTTGAATATCTTTTAAGGACGATTTATGCAAGCCAAGAAATTCAGGATCAATTGAATTAACAGATATAACATTATTTTTTAAAATGCATACGCTGTTTGTCGAACTAGTAGAAAATTCATCCATTCCATCATTAGACCTAACAGCCATTATATTTTCTACTCCTTTTCTTTTAAGAATTTGAGGCAGTCTAGTAAGAAACTCATTTGAAAAAACGCCAACAAGTTGATTTTTTACATTTGCAGGGTTGGATAAGGGCCCAAGTAAATTAAATGCAGTTCTGCTTGCCAATTGTTTTCTTGCTAAAGAAACATTTTTCATTGCAGGATGAAATTTTTGGGCAAACATAAAACAAATTCTATGGCTTTCCAAGATATCAGCAATAGCAGAAGGTTCGGCATTTAGATCATAGCCAAAATATTCAAAAATATCTGCACTTCCTGAAATTCCAGAGCTTGATCTATTCCCATGTTTTGCGACAATCCCTCCAGCAGCTGCAACTACAAATGATGCAGTAGTAGAGATATTGAAAGTTTGAAGCTTGTCCCCACCAGTACCACACATATCAATAATGGTTCCTTGGTTTTTAGGCGTAATTTTTAGAGATAATTCTTGCATTTTATCAAGCATCCCTAGTAATTCATCGTCAGTTTCACCTTTTTTAGATAAATTAGATAAAATGCTCACATTTTGATCATCGTTCGTTTTACCAGATAACATCTCAGACATGATTTCATTCATCTGATCATAAGTTAGATCAATTTTTTGCTCTAATTTTGAAATGTATTCTGAAATCATTTTTCCTTAACCTGTCTGATAAAATTACCTAGAATTTTTTTCCCGTCTTCAGTCATTATTGATTCGGGATGAAATTGTACCCCCTGAATTAAAAATTCCTTATGTCTAATTGCCATAATTTCGCCATCATCATTTGCAGTAGCTATAACTTCCAAAACATCTGGGATTATTGTTTTGTCTCCAACTAAGCTATGGTACCGAGTAGCTCTGAAAGGATTTTTTACATCTTTGAATAATTCTGAATCAGAATGTTGAACTGGACTTGTTTTTCCATGTCTAACACATCCTGCATTAGTTACCTTACCACCAAATGCAGCAATTATACCCTGATGTCCAAGACACACTCCCAAAATAGGAGTTGTAGGACCAAGATCTTTAATCACATCGCTACAAATTCCAAAATATTTTTTATCTTCAGGAGTTCCAGGACCCGGAGAAATTATTATTCCATCATAGCTGTTATCTTTAATTTGTGAAATTGTAATTTTGTCATTTCTAATCACATCACATTCTACTCCAAGCTCACCAAGATATTGAGCTATGTTGTAAACAAACGAATCATAATTATCTATGATTAGAAATTTCAATCAGATGCCTCCTTTAATGCTTGAAGCATTGCGCCTGCTTTGTGTTCTGTTTCTTTAAATTCATTTTCTGCAACAGAGTCTGAAACAATGCCAGCACCAGATTGGACAAATCCTTTGTTATTTTCAATGAATATACTTCTAATCGCAATTGCAAAATCACAGCATCCGTTGTATGAAAAATAGCCAACTGCCCCTGCATATGGACCCCTTTCTTCAGTCTCCAATTCATCAATTATTTGCATTGCTCTCACTTTTGGGGCACCTGAAACAGTTCCAGCAGGGAATACTGCCTGAAACGCATCAAACATGTCATTTTTTGAATCCAAATTGCCCACAACGTGACTAACAATATGCTGGACATGGCTAAATCGCTTAATTTGCATTAAAGATTCAGGGTGAACTGTACCATATTTACAAACTCTGCCAATATCATTGCGTCCCAAATCAACAAGCATTGTGTGCTCAGCTAGTTCTTTTTCATCATGAATTAATTCCTCAGACAGTGCTTTGTTTTTTTCTTCATTGTCTGTAATTTTTCTAGTTCCAGCAATTGGAAAAGTTTCTACTTTGTCATCTGTAATTCTAACTAGCATTTCAGGGGATGCGCCAATAATTGTTTTTGAATCTTGTTTTAAGTGATACATGTACGGTGAAGGGTTCAATTTTCTCAATGTTTTGTACAGTGTTAAATTATCACCACTGGTTTCAAATGCAAATTTGCGAGATAAGACTACTTGAAAAATATCACCGTCGTGGATGTACTGTTTTGCTTTGTTCACTATGTTTGAAAATTTTTCTTTATCCATGTTAGGGATAACTTCACTAGAATGAAATTCGTCAAAAGAATCATCACTTACAATAAAGTCATTAAATCTATTTACATCATGATAAAAGTAAAATAATTTTTTGTCGACATTGTCGTACAATAAGCCGTCATCATAAATTCCAAATTCCATTATTGGTTGAGTCAAATTGTCTTCTTCCGAAATATTCTCAACTAATCTGATTGAATCGTAATTTACAACTCCAACGGCCCCGCCAAGATACCTATATTTTTGATCATCTGACTTTCCAAGTAATTTTTTTAATTCAATAAACGGGTCATCGGTTTTAATTATTCTTGTATTGTTGTTTTCAATAATTTCAACTCTGTCAGAATATCCTTTAAAAATTATTTTAGGATCAAACCCCATTACAGATGTTTCAGCTAAAACTTCAGGCCCAGATAACGATTCAAAGAGAAAAGAGTGAGAATAATTTCGAGATATTTTATTATAAATTTGAAACTGATTTTCAGATAAATCTAGAGGTATTATTTTTGCTTGTGTATTTCCAAAGGTGTCCACCCATAAACAAAATTTTCACTGTTTAATATTTAAAGTCTCTTTGGAAAAATAGGCATTAAATATTGAGATAATTGACTAAAAATAAGAAGAGATTGTGTAATTGTAGGCACATAATAATTACGGTATAGTACGGTACCTTTATACAATAGTTGATCGCTGTATAATCATGATGAAAATGAACAGCACAACAATGATGCAAGATACAGAACTGCGTCATGAAATTCAATCATCGGTTTCCAAGGTAGAGTGTTACATTTGCGGAAAGGGATTGGCAGACGGTCACAGCATAACAGCTAAAACGTTGAGCAATGCAATTGTTTTATTTTGTGATGTACATTATTCTATGCAATAAAAAATTTAATTTTTATCAAAATAAAAAAAATAATTTAAATTTTTAAAAATCCAGGTTCAGGTGTTTTATTATTTATGATACGCTGTAGTACTATTCGTTCATTGGAACCTCTAAATTTCATCAATGTTTCATTTGATTCGTCCAAGTAATTTTTAATTTGTTTAAGACAAGATTTTAATTCTTTTTTTAATTCAGAATCAGAACTATTTTCAATTGTGAATAAAATAGATGAAGATAGTCCAAGCATACTTTGTGTACCGTCTAAAAATAATTCATAGTCCTTAATGGCGTGTTTGTTTAATTTATGGGTATTAAGATCTTTAGAAATAACAATAAAGATTTTCCTGCTGTCAAGTTTTACTAGCGCTTTGTTTATTTTACTTTCATTTGTAAAAATAACATTGTTGATAAAACCAATCTGGTCTGCTGTGTCAATAAATTTTAGTTTTGTATATGATGATTCAGTTTTGTATCCATATTTTTTCAAATATCCCAAATTCTCCAAAATATCAAGAGCGTCAGAAAATTTACTCCGGGTGTATCTTTTGTTTTTTTTATCAACACATTTTTCCCACATGTCAGTCATGTAGGCAGTATCGCCGTTCATAGAATCTAAAACTGCAGAAATTGAAATATCTTTCATAATTTGTTTTTAAAATAGCCCTATTTACTGCTAATTAGATGGTTTTAGGCATATGGGTTTAGAAAATAGCAGGTTCTAAAAATTAATTAGTCAAATTTATGGTAAATTCAAAGTATGGACACGCCAACTGAAATTAATTCTGTATATTGGGATAGGAAGAAAAAGTCATGGGAGTATGAATTGGTTCAAGTAGAAGAATATCATGGCGCGGTAGATTGTCAGTATTGCAACAGACCAATGTCTCACAACATCAAAACAGGCGGAGAATTCAAAGTGGTGTATGTGAAGTGCGGCTGTTCTCGTTCTAGTTAGAAGGGCATTTTAAAAAAATTATTCAGATATACCAGTGAACCAGTTAGCAACACAATACCAAATATTACAAACAATATTCCCGAAATCTTTTCAATCCATAACATTTTTGATTTGATCTTTGTAAAGAAAACAAGGAATCGATCAATTGCAATGGCTGAAACTAAAAATGGAATTGCTAATCCTAATGAATAAACTCCAAGTAAACTAGCTCCTGTAACTACAGATGAGCTGGATGCTGCAATTGTCAAAATACCTGCTAGAATTGGCCCAATGCAAGGAGTCCAACCTGCGCCAAATGCCATTCCCACAACAAGAGGGCCAAATTTTCCAGAATTTCTCTTTGCCATATCAAATCTAATTTGTTTTTCCAATCTTGGGATTTTGAAAAGTCCAATCATATGTAATCCCAATGCAATTAGAACTACACCACCAATTCTTTCAATCCATTGAATTGAATCAAAAAATAGATTGCCCATAAAAGATACAGTCGTACCTAAAAGCATAAAAATTATTGAAAATCCAATAACAAACATTATTCCCTTAACAGTTGCAGTTAATCTTAATTTACTTCTAGTAGATTGAGAAGTCTCTTGAGACAATTCTTTTGCACTCATTCCAGTAATCAATGATGCATAAACTGGAATTAAGGGCAAAACACACGGAGAAAGAAAACTCAAAACGCCTGCACTAAACGCAATTACAAATCCTGCTACAAGCCCATCAGTTAGAATTGTCGTTTCAGAAGATCGGTAAACTGTTCCTTGAATTGAGGATTCCACCAAATTGATTGTGTCTTCAGAAACAGGATCAAATGCCCCTCTCCATTGATGAATTATTTGTCCATCTGCATCAATTAGAAAAGATTCAGGAACACCAATTGTCCTAAATGCAAATTGAAACCTATTTTCAGGATCCAACCATACAGGATAAGTGAGATTATCCTCAGCCATTGTTTGAACTATTACTTGCTCAAAACCAGGTTCATCAATACTTACGCCAATTATTTCAAAGTCTGAACGAGGAAACATGCTGTGCAGTTCTCCCAATGCAGGCATTTCTTCCCTACAGGGTTCACACCACGTAGCCCATAAATTTACAAGAATTACTTTACCTTGATAATCACTAATAGATGCAGGAGTCCCATCCAATGAAATGGCATTGTAATCTGGTGCTTGTCGGAATTCTTGTGCATCAACAGGGATTAATTGAATACTAGAAAATGAAAATGCAAATAAGAAAATTCCTGAAAACAAAATTAGTGTGCTGGATATTTTTTTTGATACTTTCATATCAAATCAGAATTAATTTTCAGCTGTTGAGATTTTAACAGAGTTATCAGTTTCTGTCCAAACAATTGAGACTAATCCGTTATCAGAGTCTATGTTAGTGAGTGATTTAGCATCACTTAGATTAATTGGATTATCAGATTTTATTAGTTCACCATCGATGACTTGTGCAGTGAAAATCAATGCTTGCGTGTCGCCGTATCTCCAAGCTTTCTCATTAGTAGAGAGTCCAGTTGCATCTTCCCATGTTAACCAAACTTTATCATCATTGTCAATTGCAATGAAGATTCTTTGTGGAGGAACCCAGTCAGCAGTTAAGATTGGAATTGGTTCGCTGAAACTTTGTCCGTTATCAGTTGAAGTAGCATAATACATTCCTTGACGTTCAGTTGCACCAGTATACCATGCAACATGCAAAGTTCCTTCAGAATCTATTGCCATTGGTGCACCAACATGGACACATCCCTTAAACTGGAATCCATCGTCATGAATTTTTACTGGACCAGAGAAAGTTTTACCACCATCAGTTGATGATGCAACTACCATATCTCTAATTTGAGTATCACCAGATCCAAAGACTTTGCGCCAAGAGACGTAAACATTGCCTTCGCCGTCTGCTGCAGTTTGCACATTACAGCAAGGACATGCATCGGCGTCAATTAATTTAGTAGTGTCAAATGTTACACCGCCATCTAATGATTGAGTATATTTTACACCCCTATCACGAGACTTGTCTTTTTCCATGTAACCTGTTGCATTCATTTTAGCTGGACCGTCCAACCATGCCATGTGAATACCGCCAAATGCATCAACTGACATGTGTTGGAAGTATTTGCCAGAATGTAATTCTTCAGCTCCGATTATAATTGAAGGCTCAAAACTTTTTCCATCATCAAGTGATTGCGTGAAAACTAATTGTCTGTAACTTCCCATGAACATGTTTGGCTCATATCGCGAGTTGGCCCATGTTACATAGACTTCACCATCATCGCCAAGTTGAATTGTAGGTGCCACACGGCCGTCTAAGGCCACATTGCCATCAAGTAAATTAACTCTAACTGGTTCTGAAAATGATTTTCCGTTATCAGTTGAAGTTTTTAAGAAAATGTTAGTCTGCTCGTTAACTGTATCTTGGTATAGAACATAGATTTTACCATCATCGCCGATTGTCACATTTGGTGCGGGTTGTGCTGCTTTCATACTTTGAGCAATTGTAAGAGGTGCCGAAAATGGATTAGCAGCATCTAAAACTGAAATTTTTTCTTCTAAAACATCAGATTTTTCTGCAACAGGTGAGATTTCACCAGTATTATTAGACATTAAGACAAAAGATGAGATTCCTACTGCAGCAACAACTGCGATAGCTACCATGACTATTGCCTTATTCATGATAGAATAAACTCAATTTGAATATTAAGGAATCTGGTTCATTTATGATATGTACCAACGCATATTTTATAAAAAAAGATAATTTGACAGTATTGGATAATCAGGGGAAAATATTAGAACACATTAAAAAAACGCCAGGACATACACAGTCACAAATTACTTACAGATTAGACATCCCCCAATCCACAGTAAAATACCACCTACTTCAATTAATTAAAGAAAATAAAATTCATTCAGAAAAGTTGTTTAAGATTCATTATTTTCCTGTAGGGATTAGCGATAAAATTAAAATTAAAACGTGTATTCAAAGTAATTATAATCTCAGCAGTATTTATAAAAATTTAAGTAAAAATATGACTTTAGAAGAAATTTCATCAGTTTGTAATATTTCAAAGAGTATTGCATCAAAAAGATTACAGGTTTTATCTTCACTGGGAGCTATTGAAAAAATCAAACTAGAAAAGAAAATCAAATTTTGTAAAAAGTAATTTAGATTAAAATTAAACTATTGTGCATGAGAATCAGAATCTATTTTAAATTTAAATTTTAATGACTCATCTACTTCACCCATGTCTGAAAAAACTACTTCAATCAAATCTGCACCAGTAAGAGATAGGTTAAATTTATCAGTACCATCATAGATACTTTCTTGATCAATCATAGAATTGCCGTTTGACGATACATTTAGCGTATAAGATACATCACTAACAGGTTTTTCAGTTAAACCTTCAACAATTGAAATGTTTAATGAATTGTCGGGTTGTAATGAAGGTTGATTTGCCCACCAATCCCATTGATTCCACCAAACAGAAACTAAGTATTCGCCATTACTGGTGTACTTGGTAAATGCAAATTGTTTAGCATGATCATCATTTTTTATGTCAACAATTTTTCCTTCTAACGGATCATCATTTACTTCAACAATTTTAGCAATAGTTTTGATCAATAATTTATCTTCAGTAGAATATTTTTCACCGTTAGGTCCGAATGCAGGCAGTGTACGATCATAGTATTGAGCATAAATATTATCGCCAGGGGATACTTTGAGTTCAACTGAAGAGCCACCACTCTTGTAATATAATTCTCTGACAGTTGATTCTCTTCTATCAGGGTCTATGAATGTAATTTTTACAGGATAATCCCCATGCATTTGAGGTGTTCCTCTGTAGTTTGGTTTCCAATATGCGTTAACTTCTACTCCACCTTCATCCGTATCAGACCAAATATGCATCTGATATCCAGTTCTCTTATCAAAGGGATAACGTAAACCGTCTAAATCTTTAATTGTGACTGTTGCTTCGTCTGCCATTTCATATTCTTCTGCATTAAAATTTAACTCTGCAATTCGCCAAGTGTGTGTTGCAGTTTTAAACATTGTATCAGATTTATCATCACTGTATTGAAATGACA
>JAOKTA010000008.1 GCA_028335865.1 Candidatus Nitrosopumilus sp. | reverse complement strand
TTGATGGTCTATCTTTCACAACTTCAACTAAGGATGTTCATGAAATAATTATTCATCACTTGTATGAATATAGAAAAAAACACATGGGAGAATTAATTCAAAAATATGAGAATTTAGTAAAGGATGGACTAACTGCAAAAAGAAATAGCGTTATTTACCGTGCTTTGAAAATGAGCGCTGTTGAAACCTTGATTGTTTCTACAAACTATCATACCAATTCTCAATTTAAAAATATACTAAAGATGTTGGAACTTGCTAAAAAAACATCTTGCAAAATTGAGTTTGCTACTTCTACAAAAATAATTAAGAAATTAGAAATTGATGACTCCGTATTGGCTATTTTGCGATATAAGATAAAATAATTATTTTTAAGTACTAATAACTTGAATATTGCTTCTTACATTGAATACACAGTTTCATATTTTTAATCAAATTGCACGTGCAAACGTTGTGACAATTTTGACATTGTGAGATTATGACCCCTAACATTCAAATTATTTCTTTTTAAATTTTATTAAAATCTAATTATGATTCTACTGTGATAGAACAACATGAAGAAATAATTGATCTAAAACAGTAATCTGTTTTAATTGAAATTTCTATTATTCTTAAAATAATGTCACTAGTAACCGAAGTTACCGCCTGGGAATATTTTGTTTAGCCATCAAAGTCACTAATATGCAATAACCGATTCGCATGGCGTGCAAATTGTACTTTTATGAACCACCCAATTTACAAAAATATTGATATCTGACTAATAATTAATTTTAAACTTCAATTTGTCCTATTTTTAGCCCCATATCTTTGTATTTTGATCCCAGAAATTATAAGAATTTTTTAATGAGCATTTATTTTCTAAAAATGAAGCACTATGAGAGATAAACGAAGTAAATTACAAATTTATTTTGATGTTTTTTCTGCAATATTGATAGAAAAACAAGACAATGAAGAAATTTCTAAAACAAGACTTCAGCATAAATCCAATACGTCGTATGACAAATTATTGAAATACCTTGATGAAATGAGTGACAAAGGTCTCATTAAAATGGAAAACAAAATAGACACTACTGAATTAGGGTCTAAATTTCATAAAGATTATTCTAATGTCAATAATTTGATAAATGAAATAACTCAAAGATTAACTTAGGCAAAACTGTATTTTTCAATTTTCTCATCTTTTGTAAGAAACAATATTTCGTGATGTGAATCTAGTAAATTCTTCATAAACTGCGGTGCTAATTTTTTATCTACACTTGGTACGTGAAATGAACAGATAAAATTTCCTGGAATCTTGTGGAACCTGTCATCTACACACTGTTCGATTTCTTCCATTGACTCTGTTTTTTTATCTGTATTAAAATCAAAATAATGTGTAGATACCACTCTGATCTTTACATCCTGCGGTAATGATTTCACTTTGCCCATGATCATTTTTTCATATTCTTCAAATTCCTTTGGAATTGGAACGATATTCAGTAAGTTATTTTGAATATTGTTATCAAGTTCAATCCCAAAATTACCCATTCTTTCTTTTAGCGCTTCAGGATTATTTGTTGTGTAGAAACAAGTTTGTTTTTTTTCTAAACCTGTTTTAATGAATTTAAATTCTATTTCTTCGGCTTTTTCTTGTTCTTCGTGAAATAGTAAGATATGTGTATCTTCTAAAGTTTCTAAATGCTCATTGCTGATTTCTGTGTAGCTCATATCGATGTATTTTTTCATTAATTGCTATTATTAAGGCATTTTTATTGATCCACATGGTGCCACAATTTTTTTCCATTTCACATATGAACCAGTATTGCCATTTCAAGATACTATTTTTATGAAATATCTAGATACTCACCAAGGTGCGTAATTGGATTAAATACCAAAACACTATACTATTCATTGGCATACATGAGAACAAAATCTATTCGTGGGCAAAAATACCTATACCTAGTAGAAAGTCAATGGGATTCCAAAAAAAAGACATCTAAACAGAATATTATCAAATACCTGGGCATAGAATCTAACGTATCCATTCATGATGTTCCTGAAAATTACCAAAATTCTAAAAAAGTAACTGATTATTTTACTAATCAAAAATATTTTCAACCTACAGTTCAAAATGAGATAACTGAAAAACTTCAAAAAGATCTACTCCTTTTATTCCAAAATGGCAATCACGTTCAGGCAAACTCTGCACTTCAATCTTATGAGAACATTTATGGATTTGAATCATTTCTTACAAATGTTTTAACCCCTCTAATTCAACAAATAGAGTCATTAGGAATTTCCAAAAACATTGACTTGGGAACACAAACAACCTGTTATAACACAATTCAAGATTTAATGAATTTAATTTTAGAAAATAATGATGTTGAATTAAAAAAGAAAAAAATTCTAATTTGCGTCCCTTATGGTGAGCAACATACATTGGGTACTAAGGTACTTGAATCACAACTTGTATCCAAAGGAAATATAGTTTATAATCTTGCACCTTTTACACCCGCTTCATCAATCCTTGAATCTATCGAATTGAATAAACCTGATTGTGTTTTCATTTCTGTTACGCTTGATGAGAATATGCTATCTGCTAATAGGATGGTTCAAAAAATCAATGATAAATACAATATCCCTATTATTCTTGGAGGCCAAGCTGTCAAAAGTAATTCCAAAAATCAAAATGTTTTGATTGGACAACACCTTTCAATTACAAAAATTTTAAAACTTATTCAATACAAGAAATTTGAAATTATTCCACAAATTACAAATACTTAGTGAATAATTATTTTATAAATTTTAAAACCTTTTGTATCCTGATTAATACTGAATATGACAATTTCATAATTAACCGTAATTGACTTATTTTTAACTGAAAATTCTTTCTCTAATTTCTGGAATGTGTTTGTAAATGATGTCTCTGACTCTCATTTGGTCTTCTACAGTTGGCGGTTTATCTTGTGCACTTAGTATTGCGCCACTCATTCCTAATGCCATTCCCATTACTATCCCATAGACAAATTCTTGAGCGTTTTCAACTTTCAGTGTATCTTTATTTTCTTTAATTTCTTCTAAATACCCTGGAATTGTAGCTATTGCCCCGTTAATTGTTTGCATAATTATTGTCTCTAATGGATCTTCACTCATATCTAATTGTAAAAATCATTCTTAATAAATTTGCACCCAAGATTTTTAATCTGGTATTTTTAAAAAAAAGCACATGTCTGTATTTTTTACTGCAAATCAGGCAAATGATGCATTACCTGATGTAATTAAAAAATTTGAATATATCTTAGCTACAAAAAATGATGTCAAAAAAATAGAAAAAGAATTACAACTTTCCATGTCTACAACTAATTCTTTTGAAGAGTATGTTGTATTAAAAAAGCAATTAAATTCTGCAATAACAAAATTTTATCAAGCTATAGAAATCTTGGAAAGTACCGGTGTGATGATTAAAAGCATTGAGCAATGTTTACTTGATTTTCCATCTAAGAGATTTAATGATGAGGTCTGTCTTTGTTGGAAACATGGAGAAACCGAAATTAAATTTTGGCATGAAAAAGATTCTGGTTTTATGGGAAGAAAGCCCATTGAAGTTGACGATGAATCTTTAATTTAATTATTAACTCTTTTTTTATCTCTACAAATACCACAAAGATATGTTTTTTGAAATTTTTTTAATTCTTTATTAAATTCATATGTATTGAAATAATTTTCACTGGACTTCATTCCTCCTGGAACTTGTTTTTTACAATTAACGCATTGCATTTCAACATTAAATTTTATTATTTTTTCATTTTTTTCAATTTTACCAAATATCATAAATATAATTTAATTTATTTTCATATAAAATATTGTATAAAATACAAACTTATGAATATTATATTAAAAAAATACAGTTATCTAAGATGATTTCAGTATGGCTGCGTGTTATTCGAGTTCGATTCCTTCTAGCATCTATTATCGCGGTCTCTGTAGGCTTGGCTTTGCATTGGTCTCAAAATGGTTCTATTGACTACCTTGATCTAATTTTGACTTTTGCTGGAGTGATGGCACTTCACGCTAGCGTTGATCTACTAAATGATTATTGGGACTTTAAACGAGGCATTGATACTAAAACAACTCGAACAAAAATGAGTGGTGGGACTGGTGTTTTACCTGAGGGATTACTCAAACCCTCTTCCGTTTATCGTGCTGGTGTTGCATTTTTAATAATCGGTTCTCTGATTGGAAGTTATTTTGTTATGACGCATGGAATTTTAATTGCAATAATTTTGGGATTTGCCATATTATCCATTTATTTTTATTCCACTAAAATTGTTGATTCTGGTTTAGGTGAATTCTTTGTAGCTGTAAAAGGTTCGATGATTGTAATTGGTACATTTTTTATTCAATCTGGAGAAGTAAACATTGAATCCATTCTTGCAGGGATTGTAATTGGTACATTATCCTCGTTGGTTTTATTTATTGCGTCTTTTCCTGATCACGATGCCGATAAATCCAAAGGCAGAAAAACTTTGGTCATTGTAGTCGGAAAGAAAAAAGCAATAAAACTATTCTGGATTTTTCCACTAATCTCATACGTTGTAATTGCAATTGGTGTTTCTGTAAGTTTGTTTCCTGTTTTATCTTTAATCACTTTACTTAGCTTTCCATTAATAATAAAATCGGGATTGGGTTTGCAAAAAAACTTTGATGCTATTGATGAATTAGTTCCATACATGTCTTCCACTTTAAAATTTAGCAGAGTTACAGGTGTTCTTTTTGCTTTGAGTTTTTTATTTTCTCTTTACGCAGACATAAATTTACCTCTGTTCTAGGTATATCATGATTTCAGGATCTGCAACCGCTGACGGTACTCAAAAATTTCTTCAAAATTCAGGCATAAATTCACTTAATTTTAATAAATTTGAGAGTCTCCTCCTTTCTAATGTCGGAATCGGAACATATCTTGGTGATCCTGATAATAAAACTGATGAATTAGTAACAAGTGCAGTAAAACAATCTATTTTATCTGGCGTTAATGTCATTGACACTGCAATTAACTATCGTTCACAAAAAGCTGAACGGTCTGTTGGTAAGGCAATATCTGAATTAATCGACGAAAAAAAAATTACTCGTGATCAAATATTCATTAGCAGTAAAAATGGTTATGTGACAAATGACGGTGATATCCAAGAGGATTTAATGCAGTATGTGATACGTGAACTTGGAAAACCTGGAATTATCAAGGAAGGTGATATCAATTCTGGTTACCATTGTATGACTCCTGCATATCTATCTGATCAATTAGATAGAAGTTTAAAAAATTTGAATTTAGAATGTATTGATTTGATGTACCTTCACAATGGTATTGAGGCACAGATTAAGGATATTTCAAAAGAAGAATTTTTAGAAAAACTAAAATCTGTTTTTGAATTATATGAACAAAAACGCGCTGAAGGAAAAATTAAATTTTATGGTATGGCAACTTGGGAATGTTTTAGAGTAACAAAAGACAACTCTCAGTATCTTTCACTTGAAGATGTTGTTGAGATGGCAAAAAAAATCGGTGGCGACAATCATGGATTTAAATTCATA
This sequence comes from Candidatus Nitrosopumilus sp., assembly GCA_028335865.1. Classification (GTDB taxonomy): domain Archaea; phylum Thermoproteota; class Nitrososphaeria; order Nitrososphaerales; family Nitrosopumilaceae; genus Nitrosopumilus. The sequence goes on along the minus strand of JAOKTA010000008.1, from coordinate 24,508 downwards.
CAACTACCCTTTAACATGAATTATGATCAAGCTTTACTTGCAAAAAACCAAACTGTTCAAAACAAACCTGTATCTATCTTAGAATCTGCTGTCACATTAGGCATCGGTGTATTCACTAGTGTTCCATTTATGCAAGGAAGATTACTGTCCCCTGGCACGATGCCTGAATTTAATGACCTGAAACCTTCATTACGTGCTTTACAGTTTATTCGCTCATCCCCTGGTGTTCTTGCTCCGCTAGTAGGCCAAAAAACATCTGAACATGTTTTAGAAAATCTTGAAATTATGAATATTTTGCCAATTACCCCTGATGATTTTTTATCTTTGGTAAAAAAACTGACATCTTAATTTTAATTCGTAATATTTTACACAAAGTCATCTCATAGTTTTTTTGACACGTAGAATATGTTCTCTAAGATTTACGATTACATCTTAATTTACAATTCAATGCTATCTGTTGATGCTAAAATTAGATTTACTGGTATGACCAATTAATGATGTGGGTTTGTTGCTGTTCCTTAATGTATAAATAGAATTTAAGGATAAAAATTTTTGTGCCAGTTGATCCTGTTTGTGGACTTGAATTTGATGCAGAATTAGGAATAATTCATGATCATGGTGGGAAAACATTTTATTTTTGTTGTAATGGCTGTCGTAAAATTTTCATTAAAAAACCCGGCAAATATAAAAATAATTCTTAGATTGGAAAAGCTCCGCACATTCTGCAGAATTTTGAATTTTTAACTTCATGTTTACAATACGGGCATGTTTCTTGAGAATTACTATCTACTGGTGAGCCATATGCTTTCTTAAAAATTTCATAGTAGTACATTGATTCTCTACTTCTAATTACCACGCCATCTTCTTTTTCAACTGTTAGTTTTCTTTCAACATATGATTCTTCACTAATTATGGATTCAAACAAATTTGTTAATCCTGCTGTTCCAGCTCCTTCTTGCATTGGAGATTTTTCCCTCCATGCAATTTGCTGAGGTATGTATTTTTCAAATGTTTTACGTAAAATCCATTTCCCGTATCTTTTTCCATTCTCTTCTTTTACTTTTACATTAGTTGGAATTTGATTAGCCAATTCTATTGTGTTTTGATTTAGAAACGGCGACTCTATTTTAATTCCTAACGCTTTTCCGATTTTTTGAGTTGGAAAATGCATTATCGAACACAGTCTTTTAATCTCTTTTTCCAATTCATTTTCTGGTTTGTTTATTAGAAAGTTATAGCCTGCAAATAGTTCATCTGCCCCATCACCTGTAATTATTGATTTTTCATTATTTTCTTTTGCCCATTTCATTGATAGATACATCACGACGTTATTGCGAATTTCAATATCGTTAAAATTTTTTAAAATTTTAATTGTATTGTCAATCGCGTCTAGCATAATCGATGTAGGTACATTGTATATTGATAATGGAATTTTCATTTCTTTTGAAATCATTTGGCAATATGTTAGATCTGTTGAAACAAAGTCTTCAGAAATAATTGCGACGCTCTTTGGATTTTTTTCCTTAAGAAAATATGCTATGATTGAACTATCTAATCCCCCTGATAGTGAAATTAAATTAGATTCACAGGAATTGCATGATTCTTCTAAAACTTCATATATTTTTTTAGAAATATCTTCCAATGCCATCTATTAATTTTGAAATTAAAATAGCTATGCCTAATGACGAATTTGATTTTTTATTCACTTATTGCAAACTTTAAATTCATATCTGCACCCTTGAGAAATCATGTTACTTCCTGCTGAAATTGAATCTAAAACATTAATTCCTGCATTGAGGGCAATTTTGGCTAAAAAATTGGCACAAGAACATGATATTCGTGAAGATGAAATTTCAAAAATGCTTGGAGTGACACAGGCTGCAATTAGCAATTATATTCGTGGAACCCGTGGTGATCCATCTTTAATTGCAAAACTTTTACAAGAAAAACAAGTTTCACAATTAATCAACGAACTATGTGATCATCTGTCCTCTGATTTAGCTTATACTCCTTCTAGTCTTTCTAAATTTATTGGACTGTGCAATTACATTAAATCCAGTTTGTTAATTTGTGAGATACATCATAATCTGGAATCTAACATTGATGAACAAGTTTGCAAAGAATGTGAAAACATGCTTCTAAAAGGTCCTGGTAGCGTTTACTAATTTTTATTTATAATTATTTCAACTGTTGATGTCATATTTCCAATACCTGCTTCTGCAACAGTATCTAATTTGATTTTTTCAATTTTGTAAACGCCTGTAGCCATTGTTCCTGTAATTATGTTTGCGACTGCTACTGCGTTAGGTATTGATTGACCTCTTGCTTTTAAAATTATTTCATTTTTAATCATCAGTTTTGCTAACACTTCTGTTGCAGTGAGCATTACTGGTTCATAACCGATATTTATGATATCTTTCATTTGATTTGCCTGTTCATTAATCTCTTCCATGAGCATTGTATAACATTAAACAATTTTTTGTTCTTTTAAGTTTTATCGACGATTGGTTCTTTATTCAAAATAGTCTATTGGAATATTTTGATAATCCCCATTTGGTAATACTCTTCTAATTGTAATTGGAATTACTCTTTTTTCTAATTCTTCCATTGAAATATCTAGAGAAATTCTTGCGCTTTTTGGAATTTCAATAAATGGTGGTGCCCCTAGTGATAATTGTAATGCTCTTGCTCCCATAATTCTTGCTTTTTCAAATCTTGTTAATGTGGGTGGGCCAATTGTAATTTTACCTTTTTCACATGGAATTTCAACAATTTCATGATCATCTATTTTTTCAATAATTTTTCTTTCTTGTATTTCTGTAATTCTACTTTCAAGTTTTGCTTGTTCTTTTTCTGTTAAAGGCTCTAATGCATTATCCATATTTTTTTCAATTAATTTACGATAGGTATCTAATGCTTTGTTTAATCCCAAATTTGGATCTACGTCTGTTTCTATTACTTCAGCTACTGGTGTGGCTAATTCTGCTTCTTCTGGTTTATTTGCTACTTCTGGTGTAATTTTTTGATCTTCAGGATTAGACAAGTACCGAAATTCGCTTAAAACGTTATATAATCTAATCATTTTTAAACTAAACTTGAGTATAAATTCAGTTTCACGAAAACAACTAATCTTAGACATTGGTGGAAAAGTAAAATTAAACTGTGATCTAAAACGACACTTATCTCCAAGGACTGTTGGTGTTATTATGAGATCTTTACCTTTGGAAGGTAATTCTCACTTATTGGGAAAAAGTATTGTTTATTTTGAAACTGATGTTGATGCTGGAATTGAAAAAGCAAGATCTGAATTTAAAACTGGCGACATTGCATTTTTACCTTCTACTGGAAGCATTTGTTTTTTTGTTGGCAATGTACAATCTGCAAAAACTATGGCTCTAATTGGAAAATTTCATGGTGATGTCGATGAATTAAAGAATGTAAAATCTGGAGATGTTTTGTCTCTTTATGAAGAAATAACTTGATACAAATAATGTCCTGAATAACCGCCAACTTTCTTTACTGTACCTTTAGTTGTTGCTTGTTTTAAAAATGCATTTGCAGCAGATATTTTGACTCCTGTTTGTCTTGCAAGATCTTGAACTGTAACGACTTTAGAATTTTGAATTACTTTCATTGCTTGTTGTTCATTAAGCATAACTGTAATTTCGGCTTTTCTTACACCGGTACTTTCGCCTTTATCTTTTTTACCTTTTTTTGAATCTCTAGCTGGATTTTGTTTATTTGTATTAGTAGATTTATTTGCTCCAGCCATAAAACTAGAAAAAAATATTCCTATTATAAACGATTAATCTACCAACTTTGGGTTAATGTTAACTACTTTTTTATCATTTTAATGATGAATTATCCTTACTTTTTTTAATTCTTTTTTAGAATACTTTAAAATGATTTACTGTCTTTCAAGTATAAATAACATCTTGATTATTGTATGCCATGGGTGTTGTTTCAAAGGGTGCACAATGTAATGTCGATGGATGTGATCAGGATGGTGCACGTTCACTTAACACTGCTAAGGTAGAAAATGCAGGTTTACGAGTTAATTCTAAAGGCAAGAAAACAATTCTTTGTAAAGAGCACTATAAAGAGTGGAAAAAAGAATCTAAGGATGATAGAGATCTAGAGCGTGCTAGATTTTCTAAGTTTTAATTCTTATTTTACTTTAGTTGGATTTTTAAAATAATCATCACTTAATTTGCCATACATTTCATCTATTCTTTTGTAAAGTCTTTTTGGTTTTCTTGATTTTTGATTACTTAGAACATAGAGTGCTAAAATTGGAAATACGATTGTTGCATCTGCATAAACTGTAACTATTCCTTCATGTGAATCTTGAATTTTGCCCCAACTTTTTCCCTCTTGTAATGTTGCACCGGATAATCCTCCTGTATCTGGACGTGCATCCGTAATCTGTATAATGTAATTTTGACCTCCATCATTTCTTCTTAAAATTTGATCCAACAACGGACCTGTTTGCTGAGCTGTGTTTTTTGGAACACCTCCGCCTAATTCTAAAATTGCTGATTTTTTTGAATCATATACAATTGCAGCTTGCTCTATTATTTCTCTAACAAAATCTAAATCATATTTTTTATTTTCTAATCTGTGAACCGCTAGATTCAATGCCAATGACGAATCTTTTATTGTAGAAATGTATATTGGAACGTCATACTCATATGCTGACACCACAAAACTTTTTTCTGGATGTTTGGCAGTTGCCTTACTTCTTTTACCTAGCAAATTACAAAATTCTGCAGTTGTAAATGATTTATCTTGAAAATCATTTGCAAACATTTTTTGAATTATTTGATCCTCTGCTTCTAATGTTTCTTCAAATTTTATGTACACGTCTCTAATTCTTACAATTTCCTTTTCAAATAATTTCATGTCATCTACATCAAAACTGCCTTGCTTTACTGGTAATCCTGATGCAAAATGATCTTCATGATACACATTTGCACCTGTCGTTACAATCCAATCTACAAATCCTCTCTCAATCAATGTCTTGATAATTCCCCCAAATCCAACTGGCGTCATGGCACCTGACACAGTAAGACAAATTGTTGCATCTTCCTCAATCATTTTAGCATATAATTTTGCAGCTTCTCCGAGTTGTCTTCCGTTAAACCCTGTACTTGCAAATACATCCACCAAATCTTCTATGGTCATTTTTGGATCTAATTTTATGTGCGGTATATCTTTGCCATGAAATTGATGTGGATCCATTTTTACTTTGTTTTTTTAACTGTAAATAATACTTGTGTAATTATTATTTTTGACACGTTCAATTAGTTTTAATCAAATATTACTTATCTAGGAAAAACTCTGTGTCTTAATATGGATATTATTGATATGCATAATCCTGACCGAATCAAGAAACTCCCTGATTCTGTGAATATTTTATTATCTGCTGGCGCATTCATTCAAGATGAATTTACTATATCTAAAGTAGAATTACGTCTGTACAATGAACAAACAGATGAAAAACTTGGTGTTTATTCCTTAATCACTTCCTTTGTTGAAACTGACAAAGGTTCAGTTGAAATGATTTATGATGAAGGATTTCGTGGTACAGAATCTCTTTCAAGAGCTTCATCCTTTCTAATTGGTAATTTGGGCATATCTGCATTAATTCTTAGATCTGTAATCTCTCTTCGTCAAAAAATTTCTAATTAATCTAGTTTTGATAATGCCTCAAATATGATCAGTGCTTACTTAATTTGTGAATAATCCGGCGTTACTTGTATTAAACAAAGACAAAAAATTAAAAAAAATTATTTCATCTGTTGGTGATTATAATATTCGAATTATCTCTAATCCTTTTGAAGCCTTAGTTGAAGCAATTATCACTCAACAAATATCTGATGCTGCTGGAAAGGCAATATCCTTAAAATTCAAAAATTTATTTGGAAAAAAATATCCTCTGCCTTCTGATGTTATCAAATTATCTAAAGACGAAATAAAATCCATAGGGCTATCTAGAATGAAAGCAGAATATATTTTTGATCTATCTAAAATGATTGTAGATAAAAAATTAGATTTCCAAATTTTTAAAAAAATGTCTAATGAAAATGTTATTTCTGAGTTAACAAAAGTTCGTGGAATAGGTAGGTGGACTGCAGAAATGTATTTGATATTTGCATTGGGTAGAATGGATGTATTTCCTTTAGGTGATTTGGGTTTGATAAACGGTATAAAAAAATTATATAATTTAGAAAACCCTTCTACTGAGGAAATACTCAAAATTACAAATAATTGGATTCCGTATAGGACAATGGGAACATGGTATGTTTGGCGAGGAGTAAAGAATTTTCAATTTGTTTGATTTAGGCATATGTTCGGTTGAATCCTTAGTCAATACTAAGGATTTTAAACTAACACTGTTGGATTTTAGTCATGAGAATTCTACAACTTCACTGTGATAGCATAGAATACACTCCTACAAAAAAAGAGATTAAAAGTGCAGAAGATATTGATAAACCTCAAACTCAAAAATTAGAAGAATTAGTGGTTGTTTTTGTCGCAATGGAGGACGGTGATGATTCCAGTGTAGCTCAGGATGCCATCTCTCAAATAAAAAATTCCATGGAAAAAATCGGTTGTAAAAAATTATTGCTATATCCTTATGCTCATCTTAGTTCCAATTTAGCAAAACCTTCTGTTGCTATTTCATTGTTAAAAGAAATGGAATCCAGTGCATCTGAATTAGAAGTTTCACATTCTCCATTTGGTTGGACAAAATCTTACAAATTACAAGTTAAAGGACACCCATTAGCTGAAAGTTCAAAAGTTGTAACAAAAGATACCAAAAAAACTACTCCTGATTCTGAATTAACATCTGATGCATTGGAAGGTGAATCTAAAATTCGCTCAATTTGGAAAATCATGTCCCCCGATGGAACCCTTTCCAATATTGCCGATTTCAATTTTTCAAAATATCCAAAATTAGAAATTTTAGCAAAGTATGAAGCTGCAAAACAACGTCAGGTCGATAAACCCCCGCCACATGTCGCACTAATGAAAAAAATGGGCATTGCTGATTATGAACCTGCTTCTGATTCAGGCAACATGAGGTTTTTCCCCAACGGTCGTTTGATCAAATCTCTAATTGAGAGATACGTCACTGACAGGGTCAAAGAATATGGCGGCTATGAGGTTGAAACTCCAATCATGTATGATTCTGAACACCCGAGCATGGTTAGTTATTTCAATCGTTTCCCTGCAAGACAATACAATATCGACTCTGATGGAAAAAAATTATTTTTAAGATTCGCTGCATGTTTTGGACAATTCCTAATGGCCAATCACTTTCAAATGTCTTTCAAGAACTTACCTTACAAACTCTATGAACTTACGAGATACAGCTTTAGACGAGAACAATCTGGCGAACTTGTGGGATTGAGAAGACTTCGAGCATTCACTATGCCTGATTGTCATGCATTTTGTGCCAACATGACCCAGGCAATTGATGAAATAAAAATAAGATTTGATTTGTCTCAAAGTGTTCTAAGTAATCTTGGAATTAACAAATCTGATTATGAGATGGCAATTAGATTTACTGAAGATTTCTACAATCAAAATAAATCTTCAATTGAAGAATTAGTAAAAAAGAATGGAAAACCTGTCTTAGTTGAAATGTGGACTGAAAAATTCTTTTATTTTGTTTTAAAGTGGGAATTTAATTTCATTGATAATCTTGGAAAGGCGTCTGCACTTTCAACTGATCAAATTGATGTTGAAAACGGGGATAGATATGGAATTGAGTTTATCGATGAAAATAATGAGAAAAAGCATCCGATAATTTTACATAATTCTCCTAGTGGTGCTATTGAGAGGATCATCTATGCGTTATTGGAAAAAGCTGCAACTGATTCACATGAAGGACGCAAACCTCAACTTCCTCTATGGCTATCTCCTACACAAGTTAGAATTATTCCATTAAAGGACGAATTCAATAATTTCTGTGAACAATTATCTGATAAAATTTCTACTAACTCTATTCGTGTTGACATCGATGATAGAAATGAAAGTATTGGAAAACGAATTCGCGAAGCGGAAAAAGAATGGATTCGATATATCCTTGTGATTGGTGAGAAGGAAGCAAATTCTGAAAACCTTAGTATCCGTGACAGGCAAACAGGTGATGTTAGAGAATTGTCCTTTGATGATTTCTTAAATGAGATTAAAGAACAAACAAAAGATAAACCGTTCACTGGCTTGAATTTTCCAAAGCACATCTCAAAACGTCCAAATCTAATGGTGTAATTCTATTATGAGTTTTCTTGATTTATACATGAACAACAACCCGCTAATCACCGGATCTGAGGAGGACGGTGAGCCTGTAGCCACTATTTTTGGCGTACCTTTTGATTCCACTCATTCATACAAACCTGGTTGCAGGTTTGGCGCTGATGCAATTAGGGACTCCTTCAACAACATTGAAATTTTTCATCCTGAACTTGGAATTGATTTAGAAACTGTGAACATTGAAGATTTGGGAAATACTCGTCATACCGTTGTTGCATCTGAAATGATTGACATGCTGAAAAAAATTACCCCTGAACTTGTTGCTAAACAACGTCAACTTTTCATTTTAGGCGGTGAGCATTCAATTACATATGGCACGTACACTAGTTTTCCAAAAGAAACTGGGTATGTTGTTTTTGATGCACATTATGATTTGCGTGATGAGTTTGCAGACATTAAACTAAGCCATGCATCTTACTTGAGACGAATTGTTGAAGAACGAGGCGCAGAAAATATTTTACATGTCGGTGCGCGAGCATTTGTTAAAGAAGAATTAGAGTTTCTTACAGAAAATAAGATTAAAACAATTTCTGACAGGGAGATTAGGGATGGCAAAGGACCTCAATTGCTCAAAGACTATGTTTCTACTTTTGATACTATCTATTCTAGCTTTGATCTTGATGTGTTGGATCCTGCATATGCTCCTGGTGTTGGTAACCCTGAAGCTGTGGGGATAACTTCTAGAGAGTTATTTGATATGATTCATTCTCTAAAGGAAACAAAAGTAACTGGTGTTGATATCGTGGAACTAAACCCATATCATGACAATGGGGCAACTGCGTCTTTGGCTGCCAAAATTATCTCTACTATGATTGCAATGAATTTATCTCAAAAATAATGAAAATCTAGTATTTTCTAATGTATGTGGCTAAACCCTTTTCTTAATGAGATGGAATTTCTATATGCTGTCTAACTTTACTTTTCTTTGCGTAAATCCTGTTATTTTTAACAATAAACACGCCTAGATCTTAAGCATTCTCACATTATTTTGTAATTCGGTACCTTAACTAAATCCAATTCATGACATTCTGTTATGGGCAAAGATGGTTTCAACAAAGATGGTTTCAACAAAGATGGATATCACAAAGCAACTGGAATAAAATTCAACGAAGAGGGATTCGGCAAAGATGGTTTTGATAAACTAGGATACGATAAAGATGGATTAAGCAAATATGGATATGACAAAAATGGATATGATAAAAACGGTATCCACATAGCAACTGGTACTTTGCTTAATGGTGCCGGATTAAATAAAGAAGGAAATTATGGGGCAACTGGAACCACATTCAACGAAGAGGGATATCACAAAGCAACTGGAACCACATTCAACGAAGAAGGATTTGACAAAGATGGTTTTGATAAACTAGGGTATTACCAAGATGGTTTCAACAAAAATGGATATGACAAAAATGGATATGATAAAAACGGTATCCACATAGCAACTGGTACTTTGCTTAATGGTGCCGGATTAAATAAAGAAGGAAATTATGGGGCAACTGGAACAACATTCAACGAAGAGGGATTCGGCAAAGATGGTTTTGATAAACTAGGATATGATGAATATGGATTCAGTAAATATGGATATGATAAAAATAGTTTTGATAAAAGTGGCACTCACATAGTTACTCATACTTTGTTTAATACTGCCGGATTCGACAAAGATGGATTCGGCAAAGATGGTTTTGATGAAGAAGGATTCGACAAAGATGGTTTTGATAAACTAGGAAAGAATAAACAATGATTGACGAGTAATAGAGACTAATCAGAAAAATAATTTCTAAAACTTACTGCTTAATTTGGTCGTTAGATGGTATGTGGCTACACCATTTTCTTTATTAGCTGGTATTTTGGGTATATTTTGTGTTAAATAATTTAAGAGATACTCTTCGTCCCGCATTGGAAAAAATAGGCAAAGGATTTGCTGCAACTGGACTCTCTCCTAACTTTTGGACTGTGGTTGGCCTTGTCATCGCATTATCTTCTGCTGTTGTTTATGGAATGGGTGTTGAATTTGGATTAATTATTGGTGGTATTTTGTTACTTGTTTCTGGCTTTTTTGATATGGTTGATGGTCAAGTTGCAAGAGTTACTGGAAAGACCTCTAAAAAAGGTGAATACCTTGATTCGATGTTTGATAAAATTTCTGAGGTTGCGATATTTTTAGGAATTTTAGTCGGCGGGTATGCCGAACCATATGTTGTATTGCTTGCAATAACTTTATCATTGTTAGTTAGTTATGCTCGAGCAAAATCTGATTTAATCAACATAAAACTTCAGGGCATTGGAATTGGTGAAAGGGCTGAAAGACTTTTGGTAATTGCAATAGTTGGTATTATTGGTTTCATGGATTATGCTGTAATTATCGTGATCATAATTGCAGGAATTACATTAATTCAAAGAATGATTTTTACTACAAAAAATATCCAAGAATAATTGATCACTTTTGGTATGTTGTGACAGAAAGCAGTTATGTTATGAATCAACGTCATTTCTAGAAATAAAATAATTCCCTAAATAGCAGACCAAATTGATGATATTATTGAAATCTGTATTTATTATTGCAATGGTGGCAGTTGTCATGATTGGAGTTACGGTTCCAGGCGTTTTTGCTGAAACTTCTGTACCCGAAAAATATGATCCTTTTTCTAGAGAACAATGTCATAATGAGACTCACGTTATTCCAGACAAGCATGTCTATGAATCTGGAGAAACGGTAACGTTCACAGTTGAGATATTTGATCCCTGTTATCCTGCACGAGGAAATGGATACTATGATTTGGACTTATGGATATCCAGATATGTTCCTAATGAACTACAATCTGATGGTGAAGTTGGAAAGGCGGGTGTTTCGATTGAAACAATTCAGATTAAAACAGGTCAACAAAAAATGTTTCAATTTACTCCCGAAATTTCAACACGGACACAAGAATACCTAGTACTAGAAAAAATTGGAAATGAGATGAATGGACTAATCCAATATGATCAAGAAAATAACAGAATGTTTGACGAGAATGATGATGGAATGTATCTTTCATTTGTTGTCTTACCCTCAGAAAATCCTCAAGAACTCCGAACATCTGAAGGCGGTTGCCTCATTGCAACAGCAACATACGGTTCTGAAATGGCAACTGAGGTTCAACAGTTACGAGAATTACGAGATAATCAATTGTTACAAACAGAATCAGGAACTGCATTTATCACAACATTCAATGACATTTACTATTCATTCTCACCAGTAATTGCAGATTATGAGCGTGAAAACCCGCTATTCAAGGAGGCAGTAAAACTTGCAATTACTCCAATGCTCAGTTCATTGTCACTAATGGAGAATGCAAATTCTGAATCAGAAGTTTTGGGTATTGGACTGTCTGTAATTGCATTGAATTTGGGAATGTATCTTGCAGTTCCAGCTATTGTGATTGTTGGAATTAGAAAAATTATTTTTTAAAATTAGACAGATGCAATGATAATTAACCAAAATTATTCAAATAGTTGTGATCACCTTTAATTATGATTTTTCACTTGATGTGATTGTGACGAAGTGGAGAGGAAAAGGAATCATAATTCCGTTTATCATATTTGGGATCTTGTTTACTGTTGGAATGTTGCTAAGCAACATAGTTGAACCATAAATTACCGAATTAATTAAAAAATTTTGTTGCTAAGTTTATGTGGTAATTAATTAAAACTGCTCAAATAGTTAAGAACAAAAATTAACCGCGAAGTTTACCGCGTTTTCTTCTACTCTCTTCTGATCTTACTTTGATAATCTTGAAATGAACTGCACATGAAATACAATAATGTTTCAAAACAGTTGGTGATGCAATGTATGCGCCTTGTGCTCGTAATTCTTTAGCTAATGTATGTTCTACTAAATTTAATCTTGATGTAACTTTTTTGGCCTTATCTTTTGGAACTGTTTGTCCACAGTTTGTACATTGTACTGTACCTGAAGATCCTTTTCCTCCTTTTGTACGACCTCTACTTGCACGTTTAAGTGGCATAAAATTCACCCATTTTGCCTCCTTATATTCTTGCGGTTAATTTAAAAAAATTGATAATTTTATGCCTAAAATTGTGGGAAAAATGGTTTATCCTTTAATGCTAGTTTAAGCAAATAATTTTGATAAGGTTGAAAGGATTATGTCATGGTTGCTTTAGGTCCGGTATAGAATTAGTTATTTCAAAAGGTAAAATCCTCTGTTCTGACTGTTTTAATCAAGATGATGGAAAAAACTAAATTTACTAAATTTAAAAATTAAACTATGAAATTATCTATTTTTTCACATTGTGCCCTTGACACCATTTCCATTGAAGGCAATTCTTATGAGCAAATTGGAGGGGCTGCCTCTTATTGTGGACTTATGGCACGTGAGTTCAAATTTGATGTAAATCTTTTTACAAAATTTGGTTCTGATTTTCCAAAACAGTACCTCACTGAACATAAAATAAATTTAATAAATTCTGAATCTGAAAAAAATACTACTAAATTTTCTATATCTATTTCGGGTTCTGATAGAACTTTAAAACTTGAAAATGAATGTGATCCAATTGAGTATTCTAATCTTGATGCTGATGGTCATATTGTCAGTCCAATTTTCCATGAAATTTCTGATGATGTTTTTAAAAAAATTAAATCTGATTCTAATTTTTTATTTGTTGATCCTCAGGGCTTTTTACGACAAAAGGATTCTAACGGCAATATAATTTTAAAAAAAACTGATCTTGACCTGTCTGATGTAAATGCAATTAAAATTAATCCTGAAGAGGGTCAAAATATCGTTAGTGGCTCGCATGATGAGATGATGTTGGCCCTACAAAAAAAAGGGATTGAGTATGTGCTACTAACTAACAAAGTGGATGTTTCTTTGTTGGTAAAAAATCGTGTCTATTCTCTTAAATTACCAAATAAAACTGTCCACGATACCACTGGCATTGGAGATATTTTTTGTTCTGCATTCACTTGTACAATGTTAAAGGAAAAAGACTTTCTATGGGCACTGTGTTTTGCTGCAGGTTCTGCTCAGGCTGCACTTGAATCTAATAATGTGGGATTGCAAAAAATTCCTAAAAAAGGAATGGTAGAAAATAACGCTTCATATTTTTATAATCTGGTAGATTTTCGAGACTTGTAATCTAATAGTTACGCGTATTGCCAAGTCATGGTATTTTCTGCCATGTCTTAATTTTTAGTTATTTTTTTTATGTATGGGTCCACTAGATTATTTGAGTTTATTCAACTAATCTGGCGTCTTCCTTTATGGTATTTAGTACAATGTGGGTTAGCGTGTTTTCAACATTGGGTATGGCTGATATTTTTTTTACAAAATCACTCAAAAATCCACGCGTTTTGAACTTTGCAATGACTACCATGTCTGCATCACCTGTCACATCATAAACTGCAATGGTGTTATCGTATTTTGCAATCTCATCTTCGATTTCTAACATTTTACCTTTACTGGTTTTAATTTCAATTATTGCTGTGATGTCAAATCCAAGTAATTCGTGATTAAGACGAACTGAATACCCTTGAATGATGTTTTCCTTTTCTAGTTTCTTTATTCTAGATAGAACTGTTACAGTGGATACTCCCAATCTATGAGACAGTTGACGTGCAGATTGCCTGCCATCCACTGAAAGATGTTTTAGAATTTCAATATCTTTATCGTCCATAATCATAAAGTATTACGTTGAACAAATATTTAAAAATATTAGATTAATTGGAATACATGTTATGCTCATACCAAGAATTGTTGTAATTATTTAGTAAAAAATTACAATAAGTTAAATATTTTAAAGTGATATTTTAGACATGACGGGAGTTCGAATCTAACTGGCCACGGCATACGTTCTGATAAATTGCGAGCTTGGCTCTGAGGAATTTGTAATCTTGGAACTGAAATCCATCGAAGGAGTCGTCGAGGTCCATGGAACATTTGGCGCATATGACATTTTGGCAAAGGTTGAATCCGGTCAGGTCGAGGCATTGCGTGAAACCATCACCTGGAAGATCAGGAAAATTGCAAAAATACGCTCAACCTTGACGTTGATGGGAATAGACGGACAAGGATGATCTAAAACACAAGAATTATTCATTATAATTTCTAAAAACTATTCATATGTTTAATTTTTTATATTAAAATTAATTAAATATTAAGAAATAAAATAATATCCTTTATGATTGATTGTTGCTATGGTATGATATGAGCTATTGTGTGGAATGTTACGACCCTGCAGATGTTTGTTTCTGTGAATTGGAGAAAGTGATTCTTAGCGAATACATTGATGGAATGAAGGAATGTTCTGACTTGAAATGTTACTGTAAGAAACACATTCCCCAAAGGTGATTTTTTTGGATACTGATCTAAAATTTACCAATTGCATATTTTGTAATTCATTATTTGAGAATTGTAGTTGTAAATGTAATTATTGTGATCAAAGAGATTCGTGTGAATGTGTATTATTTGATTCGATGACTGGGGGGTAGATTTCAATAGTTTTCTTGGTAATCATAATTACATTTGCATTATTTTCCTTGATTATTACCGCCACCAGTAGTGTTTTTGCAGAAGAATATGACCTATCTGATCACCCTGTGTATAATTGGGAGTATAATCCTGATGCAAATTTCAGTAATGAAATCTACTCTAAACCTACAGTTTCAAATCAATATCATCTAGAAGCAATATTTTCATTTATTGATCCAAATTTTGATCCTACGCGTATTTATCACGAAAAAACAATAATGACATTTGATTATTGTGATTTAGAACAGTTTTCTAAATATCCAAAATGTGCATAGTAATAGTTACAAATTTTAACAAATGTTAAGATCAATCTTTTATTTTATGATCACATAAGATAATTGCAAGCCAACACGGTATTCATTGTCATGCATTCACATCGTATTACTGGTGTAAGCCTACCTGCTACATTACGTAGAGGATGTAATTGGTTGGCTTGATTTTTACTTTGTTGATGATTTAAAAAAATAATGAACAAATTTTCATTATGCTTTACACCTAATTTTAATATCTTATAAAATAATTGCATGTTGAAAACATCAGATGGATAACAAAACTTGAAATAAAATTTTACTCCATGATAATTTCAATTTTTGTTACCTGTCTTATGACGAGTTTAATTATGATATATTTAATTTTAAAATAATAAATATTTACAAACAATTTTATAATTTTTAAACAAACATGGTTGACATAAACAGTATCAAATTTGATACACTTTATTTTTTTAAAGTTTAAATCAACTTCGATATTACGCTCTGCTATGAATCATATTCCATTAGAGCATTATCTTAAGGCCATTCCTAAATTAACAACTGGATTGCAAAAAGATGGTAGTGCTAAAGTAGAAACTGGAATTAAATTCAATGCAATATACAAACTATTTCAAAAAAATAGAATTGAAGGTGGCAGAAATAGAAACAAAGTGTTCCTAGATCTACAATATTATTGTGAACTAGGACATTTTTTTAAGAAACAACATCAAAATGAGCAACCTCAATTTTATCAAACAAATACCGAAAATTATGATTATTTTGAAGAAGAACTCAAACCGCTACTTGCAAAGAAATTCAAATCAATAAGTGATAACTGGCAAAAATTAGACAAGAAAAAACTATTTTTAAAAACTAGAAAAAAAGATGAACAACCAAAACCATCTAAGGAATTAGAAAAGTGGATTAAAGAATTTGATTCAATAGTTGTAATCACTCAAAACTTAATGTGGAATAGAGAAACTGCAGATAGTAACAACCTGATTCTGACATATTCTACAATCATTAAAGATACAATCAAAAAGATAAACAAATTTGCAAAATTAGTGCATTCAACAAGTAAGGCAAACGAGGAATATGTCGAGGCGGTATTCATCAGGATGCCATTCCCAATCACTTTCTAGTCTAACCTTGATATCCGGAACTTCCGCAACTTCCACAACGATTAACATGTTTATCAAATCTTAATTCTCCACACTTGACACATCTAGTAAAAGCCATGTTACTTAATCGTCATAACCCACATAATCTCTTCTTGAAGAAATACCTTTTGTATAAGATCTAATGATGTGAAAAATAGATCTTAGCCACACGGGATTTGCCATACTACATCCATGTATTTTGATTTACATAAGAATTTTGTAATTAATCGTGCCTACAATCTATACATAATTAACAAAATTGATACGATTTAGTACATTCTTTTATTCCCCGTTTGGAAATTAGATCTTAATGCAAATAGGAATTTATGGTTCTACAACACATGACACTGCTTCAAAAACTATTAAAAAAATATTAGATGATTCTGATATTGAGTCATTTAACATTACAAAATCTAAAAACAAGCATGCTGACTGCATAATTGTTTTAGGTGGAGATAAAGGTGTCAGAAATTATTTCCACAGAACTTTTGATTCCACTTCCCCTGTATTGGGTATCAATGAAGGTGAAGCAAGTGGATTCTTGGCTCAAATTGAACTTCGAGAATTTTCTTCTTTTGTTAATGTGTTGAAAAAACAAAATTTCACTGTTGAGGAAGTTCCTAGACTCGGTGTTAAAATTGATGGAAAAAATGTATATCCTATTTTAAATGACGTAGCTGTTTTTGCGTCAAAAAGTGCAATGTTGATGGAACACACGTTACGCGTTAACGGCGATGAAGTTTGGCACGATAATAGTGATGGAATAATTATATCTACTCCTATTGGCTCTTCTGCATATTCCATGTCCGTTGGAGGACCTGTATTGTTTCAAGATTCTGCAGTCTTTGAAATCATTTCTGTAAATTCTCTTGATGTTACTAGACGGCCGATTATTGTTTCTAATTCTAGCTTTATTGAAATTGATGATATTTCTGCAAGATTACATTGTGAGGTTATTTTGGATGGATTGGATAGGTATAAGGTTAAAAAAACTGTTGAATGTTCAAAGTTTATTCCACCTGCAAAAATTATTCGTCTTAAAAAAGATACTACGGGAATTTCTGCATTGGCAAAAAAAGTCCATCTTGCTGAAGATTTACTCAGCATGCCTCCTAGCTCCAAATTATTATTGAAAACTTTGGAGTATGAGGGGGAATTGACTCAAAAAGATTTAGCAAATAAAACACTACTTCCTGATAGAACTGTTCGTTTAGCCTTAAGTCATTTATTGAAAAAAGGATATGTAAAAAAGAAAGTTTCTATTCGTGATGCTAGGCAAAAAATTTACAAAATTTCTAAAATTGAATAACCCCTAAAATTCTATATGTCTAAAATTATTTTTCTGAAGATGCGTTAATGAATGCTGAAAATACTTGTTCTGGAAATCCTGGCCTACTGTTGAATTCTGGATGAAATTGTACGCCTATGTAGAATTTATGTGACGGAATTTCTAACATTTCCATTCTTTTTCCATCGTCACTATTAGCTGAAAATATTAATCCATTTTTTTCAAATTCTGGAATATACTCTTTGTTTATTTCATATCTGTGTCTGTGACGCTTGTTGATTTTTGTTGAATTGTATATCTTTTCAGCATTTGTTTGTGATTGAATTATTACTTCATTTGCACCTAATCTGAGGGAGCCTCCCATATCTGAAACGTCTTTTTGTTCTGGAAGTAAATCTACGATGGGATTTTTTGTATCTGATTTAATTTCTGTGGAATTTGCATCTTCTAAATTTAAAACACTTCTTCCAAATGCAATTGCTGCTAATTGAAATCCAAAACATATTCCAAGATATGGTATGTTTTTCTCTCTTGCATAATTTGCCGTTTTAATAATTCCTTCTGAACCTCTAGTTCCAAATCCTCCTGGAATTAAAATTCCGTCATAGTTTGATAATTCATCATAGTTTGTTATTAATTCTGAATCTATCCAATCAATGTCTATAGATTTTCCAATTTCTGCTCCTGCATGTTTTAATGCATGATTTACACTAACATAACTATCTGCAAGTGTAACGTATTTTCCAACCATTGCAATTTTTATTTTTTGATCTTCATGATTGACCATGGTTTCTGCAATTTTATTCCATTTATCCCAATTAGCTGATGCATTTACCATTCCAACTTTTCCAAATTTTGTAAATATTGAATCCATTATTCCTTGATCATACAACATTTGAGGAACTTCGAAAATTGATTTAGCATCATGACAAGATAGTACATCTTTTGTTGTCACATTGGTAAACATCGCAATTTTTTTCTTAGTTTTTTCTTCCAATGGCTTTGAACATCTAACTGCTAAAAAGTCTGCTTGAATTCCTATTCTTCTTAATTCTTGAACGCTATGTTGTGTTGGTTTAGTCTTTTGTTCTCCTACCACATCTAGCGACGGTGCTAAGGTAACATGTACAAAAATTACTCCTTGCGGGCCTTCCTCTACCTTCATCTCCCTTAATGCTTCCAAAAATGGAAGTGATTCGATATCTCCTACGGTTCCTCCACATTCTACTATTAAGAAATCTAATTCTTCATCTTTAGCCACTTTTCTGATTCTATTTTTTATTTCATCTGTAACATGAGGGATTATCTGTACACATGCTCCAAGATACTCTCCTTTTCGTTCAGCATCTATTACTGAGGAGTATACTTGGGCTGTTGTAATGTTGTGACTTTTTAGAATATCTTGATTAAGAAATCTCTCATAATTCCCAATGTCCATATCACATTCCCCGCCATCTTCTGTGACGAAAACTTCCCCATGGGCAATTGGATTCATAGTTCCAGCATCATAATTTAGATATGGGTCTATTTTGATACACGATACTTTTTGATCTGATAATTGTAGCAGTTTTGCAATTGATGATGATGTGACTCCTTTTCCAAGGCCGGACATTACACCGCCTGTAACAAAAATAAATTTAGTCTGCACATTAATGAATTAAACATCTAGTTTTTGTATGTTTTGTCTATTTTGAGTATGATAATTACTGTTGACATGTTTCTTTTTTTAGACTTTTTGTAAATGATGTAATTTTTGATTCTAATTGTGCCGGCTTTGTTTTTTCAATTAATTTTAAGTATGCACTTCCTACGATTACAGCGTCAGCTCCTGCATGGATGTATTTTTTTACATCATCTGGTGTGGATACTCCAAACCCTATCCCTATTGGAATTTTTCCTTTTGTCTGTTTTTTAACATTTTTAATTGCTTTCAACGTATAATTTTTGATCTCTGTTTTTATCCCTGTTGTTCCAAACACTGCAACAAGATACAAAAACCCTGTTGACATTTTAGATATTTTTTCTATTCTAGATGTACTTGTATTTGGGGATATCAAAAATATTGTATCCATATTATTTTTTGCAGCTTGAAGATATTCTTTTGATTCTCCAATTGACATGTCTGGAAGAATAAACCCGTCTATACCTGCTTTTTTTGCATCCGAAATAAATTTTTCATACCCTCTGTGATATATGATATTTGTATATGTCATCAATACTAATGGAATCTGCGTTTCTTTTCTAATTTTTTTTACAATGTTAAAAAATTTAGATATGTTGGTTCCTTTTTCAAGTGAGACTGTACTGGCATTTTGAATAACTGGTCCATCTGCTAGAGGATCTGAAAATGGAAATCCCAATTCAATGATATCTGTTCCTCCTTTTACCAAACCTCTTACTGTTGAAATTGTAGCTTTTTCATTTGGAAATCCTAGCATGATGTATGATATCAGCGCTTTTTCATTTTTTCTTTTTAATTCATCAAATTTTTCTTTAATTCTAGACATTTTGTAACCTAATTATCTTAAATTTTACATTAAATAAAAACTGTTTATTCTAACAATAGTCCTAAATCAAATCATATCAAGACACCCTACTTGGATATTTTTTGATTTTCTATTACTTGGGTTTATACTATGAAGATTGCATTTATCTAAGTGATGTCAATCCGTTGTAAAGTTTGCAATGCTACCAAGAGTACAACTGAAGAAAATTCTAATCTAAATTGGGAATGTCAACTTTGCGGTAGTTTGCTTGATTCTAAAGGCCGTATAGCTTCTGCATAGTTTACTAAACAAAATTACTGTTGTAAAAATACATGAATTGTTTTATGTTTTTACTGTTATTTTATCTTGCAGGTCTCTTGTAGGCTCTTTCTTTAACTGTACCTAGTATCGCCGATGTATTTTCAAATCTTCTGCCTACTTCTTCTTTAGCTTTTTCAGATTTTTGTTCATCCTCTATTACGAACACTTTCTTAACAATTGTTTTTTCTTCATCATCATCTTTTTTATAAATAATATTGATTCCTGAAGGCATTTGACCTTCCTTTACAATTTTCTTTTTTCTTGGTTTATTGTCATCATTTTGTTTTTTTTGTGACCAACTGATATTGTTTACATCTGATGATGAAGACTTTTCAATATTATAATCTCCTAATGACTTTGTCATAATTATCCCCGTTATCTCTAGTTAACAAATGTACTGAAAGTATCAAATTTGTAAAATTATCCTATTAACACTAAGATTGCTGATAATACTACGACCACACTAAATCCACCAACCATAGCAATTTTTGCATTATCCATTTTATTGTACAACTAAAATGAATATTTTGCTAGTATTTTACTTCTTTTTGATATTATTCCTAGTGTCTAATTTTAACAAATCAGAACTTTTATTTTTGATCACACTTAATTATTTTAAATTTAATTAAATAGCATAGTGTCAAAATCTCTCATACTTGGAATGATAACTGCGTTGGGAATTATTATTTATGCCGTGACTATGAATCAGTAATATTTTATTTTTTGTGTTGGAATAAAATTACTATGTATGAAATTGATAAGATTTTAGAAAAACTAAGTCATAAATCCAGTTAGTTTCTAGTGCTAAATAATTTATTTTAAATAATTCTTTAACTGTTTATTTTTTTCATATTTTTTAGATAATTATTTTTTAAGCTTTCTAATTTGCCTTGATGACTTGTAATTTTATAATTATAGAATATGATTCTAGAATAAATATTTGATAATGCTTCATTTGATGTATTTCTATAGAATGGGTTAAATCTGATTAATGCTTAGTAGTAGTATGAAAATTTCAAAAAACATATTGCAATTATTGCATGAACAAATCGGCATTGAAGCAAACGCCTCAAATTATTACCTGTATGTCTCATCCTGGTGTAAGGTAAACGGATATGATGGTGCATCATCATTCTTCCAAAATCATTCTACGGAAGAAAGAGCACACATGTTAAAAATAATTCAATATCTGAACGATCTAAAAATCGACAGCGTAATACCTCAAATTCAAAAACCATCTCAGAAAATGAAGTCACTTGAGCAAGCATGTAAGATTTCACTAGACAATGAAAGAAAAGTTAGTCAAGCAATTGATAAAATAATCAATACCGCACAAAAAGAAAATGATCATAGAACTAACTTTTTCTTAGAGTGGTTTGTCCATGAACAAATTGAAGAAGAGGACTTGTTTGAATCGATACTTCAAAAATTTGATGTTATAGGTAGGGATAAACTTGCCATACATGAAATTGACAAGATTTTAGAAAAACTAAGTCATAAATCCAGTTAGTTTCTAGTGCTAAATAATTTATTTTAAATAATTGTTTAATTGTGCACGTTCTTCATATTTTCATTATGGCTAAAGTTGTTTTATTTGATATCGGGGGCGTTTTGATTAATTGGAAAGATGAGTGGCTATTTCAAGAAATATCCAAACAATTAGAAATGCCATTTGAAAAAATAGAATCTAAATTCAATGCTAATCTTTGCAGTCTTTTTGAATCTAAAATTAACGAAAAAGAATTTTGGAATCTGGTTCTTGAACATGATATTAAAATTGATCATAAAATAATCAGTAAAACATTTTTAAAAATGTCTAGCATAAACTATGATTTTCTAAATTTTGCTAAATCATTAAAGACTGATGAAAATCATATTGGTATTTTATCTAATTTAACACCTGATACTTCTACATGTATTCCGCACTCTTTGTTAGATGACTTTGATTATCTATTTTATTCAAATTCTTTAAAGATGTCAAAACCTCATGCCGAGATATATCAACACGTATGTAGCAAAATTCCTTCAAAGAATATTTTATTTATTGATGACAAGCAGGAAAATTTAGACGCCGCAAAATTATTTGGCATGGAAACTATCTTATTCACTCTTTCAGATTTTTCCACTAAAGTCATTCACAAAAAGATTTTAAATTTTTTAAAATAAATTTAATTTAAATTTTAAAAACTTGTTTCAAAAAAATATAATATGATCCTAGATTCTTCTCTACTTTTAAAAAGATAAAAAAAGTAATAACTTCATGAGCGCTATAGAAACAAAACCTTGGGTTATCATCACTGTGTTTAAAGAAAATACAAACCCTCAGGATATTGAAAGAATAGGTCCTCAAATACAAGGTATTGTGGATGACTGGCAAAGTACCGGTAACATTATGTGGTCAGGACCATTTAGTGACAATCTTACCGGGATGGCTGTTTTTGAGGCTACAAAAAATGATGCTGATAGTTTTTTCAAAAAATATGATAAAATTTGTTCTGGAATTTTAGAATATTCTATGTACGAATGGGATGCAATGCCTATCCTATCTGTCCTATCTAACAAATAGGCTTTTTTTATTTTTCTGCTAAAATGAATAACAAACTTTGTCGAATTTGTGGTTGTGAGGTACGGGAACTTGATTTGTGTACGACATGCCGTTTGAGTATTACTTCAATTTGCAATTGCTGTAAAAATGTAGTGGATACACAAACTCATGCTCGTGGTATATGTGATGCATGTCATGGCTTGTAAGGAAATTTGCCTTTCTCATAAGGCACAAACTAATGGAAGGGGCAGGTATTCAGATAATCAAAAACGATGTCAGACATGTGAGATATTCATCAAATGGGAGGGACTTTGGTGTCCTTGTTGTGGGTACATGTTGAGAACACATCCGCGAAATAGTATTTCTAGAAAAAAATCTGAATCTGCAAAAAATAGATATTAAAATTAGTTATTTCGTAATCTTTCCTTTCTTATGTAATTGAATTATGCAATTCATGATCTTGAATTTGGCACTATGGATATAGTGATTCTTGCAATTATTGGTTAAATTTTATTTGAATACCGAAGTAAACTAATGACAATCAAATGATTTTAGTTCAAAATTGTTTATTGTTTTTTTAATTTATCTTAGCACTATCATAATTTTTTATTTCTAGTTATATTCAATGTTCTTTAAAATAAAGTATGTCAAATTTTGCCAGACCTGCTATCGGTGTCAGTAAATGCTTAGAGTTTGACATGTGCAGATATGATGGAAGTAGAATTAATAATAATTTTGTTAGAAACATGAAACAACATGTGGATTTTATCACTGTCTGCCCTGAAGTTGGAATTGGTCTTGGTTCTCCAAGAAAACCAATTAGGTTAGTTACCATTGGTGGTGAAAAGAATCTCTACCAACCATCTTCTAAAAAAAATCTAACTGATGACATGCATGATTTTACTAAAAAATTTGTAACAGATAATGCTGTCCTTGATGGCTTTATCTTTAAACGGGATTCCCCTACCTGTGGAATTACAGATGTTAGATTGTATCACAAACTAGGCACGGATGTCGGTTACGGTAAGACATCTGGAATGTTTTCTGAAGGTGTATTGAAAGAATTCCCTAATCTTGTAAAGGAAGATGAAAAGAGATTGAATAATATTTCCATAAGGGAAACATTTCTAACAAGAATATTTGTTTTAGCTCACCTTAGAGAGTCATTGGAATCTATAGACATTAAAAAATTAACTCAATTTCATTCAAAAAACATGTTACTATTTTTATGCCATGATGAAGAACTAACTGCTAAACTTGGATCAATTCTAAAAAGTAATGATGATTTTAAAATAATTGCAAATCAATACAAGAATATTGCTTATTCAATTTTATCATCCATACCTGAAAAAAGTTCAATTATAGATACATTCAATTATATTTTTACTCCCATCAGTTCTAAATTGTCTTCATCTGAAAAATCTCATTATTTTTCTTTAATTGATGGATTTGATAATGATTTAATTTCACAGTCTGAGATTTCTACATTGTTATATTCTTGGGCATTGCGATATGATTTGAAAAGTATCGTTGATCAATCTTTGTTTAATCCATTTCCAAAGACTTTGTTGTTAGATCTAATTGAATCCAAAAAAGAATATTCAATTT
>JAOKTA010000007.1 GCA_028335865.1 Candidatus Nitrosopumilus sp. | reverse complement strand
AGTATTATTGAAGAGTTTCGCATATGGGGTTAGCTTTTACAATTATTAGATTAGAATCATGTTTAGTTTTTTCAATACTGTCAAAATCAGATTGTGAACATGCTACAACAATGGTAGTTTTATCATTATGAAACAAATTAAAATCTGGATTTTGATAAGCTTCTACATCTCCAATATAATCACGTAATCGTGTAGTTAAATTTTGAATCATTTCAATTTTATCTCCACGCATTGCATGTTGATCAATGGTCCAAGATAATGCAATTTTTGTTCTGCTTGCTTTTAAATCATTTTTCTTTAATGTTCCACGAATTTCATCAATTAATCTTTTCATATAACCATCAATACCTTTTACACTTCCATTAATCAAATACATTAATGAATTTGAACCCTCAAATGATGAACCTAAAGATTTTAAATCAAATAATCCATTAATCATATTATCTAAAAATATTTCTTGAAAATTACTTGAAGAAAGATCATTTTTTGTGATTTCATCTTGTGCATACTTACAAACTTCCAAAATACTACACAGACCAGAAAATCTAGATAAAATATCAATAGCATGGAAATGTTCGGATGAAGAAATACCTACAAATTTTTTTTCTTTTTTATTTGTAGTAAGTAAATCAGAAAGAACTAAATCTTCTTTACCATTAAATGAACCGATAATTTTTGGTTGTTGATTTAGATCTTCTAGCGGATAATAAAAATAGGATATATTTTTACCAGTTTGAAGTCCAGTTACATGTTCCAATAACGAAATATTTTCATTATTACCTCCAAATCCAGTTGGAAGTGTAAAAATTACAGAGCTATTTTTTTTTAATGACGTAATTGCATCTTTGAATTTAGAATGAATTTCTGTTTTAACATCTTGACCTGTTTTTCTAATTCTGGGAGTAAAGAAAAGATATTGAGCTTTAGATACTGCTACATCAATTGGTTCCATAGCTAATAGTGGTTCATCCTCTTTTAATGAAGAAACATTTGGATAAGTTTTAGCAATTTCAGCTTTAAGCGATATAGCAGATGGAGTGGATTCATCTATTATGTAAACATCAGCACCTTTAATCGCCATTTGAGATGCAAGAGCATATCCTTCAGTACTAAGCCCATAAACAACAACTTTTGCTCCCGCCATCCAATTAGAGAGGATAATGGACTAAGAAAAACTTATTGAAGTACAGTGATTATCAAAAATACTTGAAAATATGGATTGATATTCTAACACCAAAACAATTATTGTTTTCTGAACCAATAGTTAAAAGATTAAGGGTGAAACATGATCTTTTGTGCACTTCAAGAGAATATGAAGAAGTTTCAAAATTATCAAAAATACGTCATTTTGACCTCATGTTTGTTGGAAAACATGGAGGTGGTGATAAAAAAACTAAACTTGATGCCAGTATTGAAAGAATTAACAAACTATCAAAAAAAATTGAAAAATTTAAACCAGATGTAGTAATTAGTTTTGGATCACCAGAGGCAGCAAGAATATCATTTGGATTAGGAATTAAGCACATAATGTTTTGTGATTCCCCTCATGCTAATGCAGTAATGCGATTAACATTACCATTAATTCAAAAAGTACTAATTCCACATATTATACCAAAAAAAGAATTTTCTAAATATGGAATTAGTGAAAAAAATATTGTACAATACAAAGCAATTGATGCAGTAGTTACAATGAAAAGAGAAATTAATGAAAAAATTGCATCCCCATTTAAAAATAATAATAAAAAAAATATTTTAATCAGAGTAGAAGAAGAAGAAGCTGCATATACATCAAAATCAAGTAAAATTATTCCGATAATTCAAAAAATTGCAAATGATTACAAAGATGAAAATATCATAGTACTAGGAAGATATACAAAACAAATTTTAAATTTACAAAAAGCAGCTGGTAATAAAGTAAAAATTATTAAAATGTCATTTGATGGAAAATATCTATTAAAGAATACAGATATTTTTATAGGATCTGGTGGAACTATGACAGCTGAATCTGCTTTAATGGGAGTTCCTACAATATCATATAATGCAGTTCCAAATATAGTAGAAAAATTCTTAGTAAAAAAATATTTGGTAAAAAGAGAAACAAATCCATCAAAAATTTCAAACCATATTAAGAAAATTTTTCAATTAAATGACAATCAAAGCCAAAAAAGAGCAGAAAAAATTGTTAATCAAATGGAAGATCCGATAGATAAACTAATTCAAATTATTAAAAATTAATTCTAATTTAATTTTAAGAGTTAAATTAAATTAAAAAGTTCATTAAGGGAATAGCAATTTTCGATTTAGCAGCCCGGTAGTGTAGCGGTCAAGCATAGAGGCCTTTGAAGCCTTTGACCCCAGTTCGAGTCTGGGCCGGGCTACTTTATTTAAAAAATAATCATGACTGGGTCATGAAGATAATATACTCAAGATAACTCAGACTAGCCATAATGACAGATGTAATCTTAGGAATGGGTGAAGTGGGCCAAACATTGTTTGATTTACTCGTAGATAGAAAATTTGATTGTATTGGAATTGATCTAGATAATTCAAAATGTAAAAAATATTCTGAAAATGAAGATATTAAAAATCCAGAATATCTTCACGTATGTCTACCAGGAGAATTAACAGGGTTTACAGATATTGTACTTAACTGGATTAATAAAATTAAAAAAATACAAGTAGTCGTAATCCATTCAACAGTAAAACCAGGAACCACAAAAATAATACAAGAAAAATTATCAATACCAATTTTATTCTCACCGGTTCGTGGAGTACATAAAAGATTTCTAAATGATATTAAAAAATATACAAAATTTATTTCGTTTGACGGTACAGAAATAGATTCAAAAATAAAAAGAGATTTAGAAAATAGATTTGAAAAAATAGATTGGATGTCAACAACAAAAACAGCAGAACTTGCAAAAATATTAGTAGATACGACATACTATGGATGGCTAATTAACTATGCACAAATTACCAAAATGATTTGTGAAAAAGAAAATGTTGATTTTGAGGAAATGTGGAAATTTGCAGACGAAATTCATGAAAATTTAGGAAATAGACCAAAAATGTTTCCAGGTATTATTGGAGGGCATTGCGTAATACCAAATTTAGATTTAGTAGAGTATGAAAATTTAGATATTATTAAAAAAATTAATGAAATGTATGAAAAATTTAAAAAATAATTCTAATTTTTAAAAATCTAATCGTGTCAATAATTTTGATGCAATAATAAAAAGAGTAGTTGCAAGAACTGCAAGAATAACCATTTCAAGAATTACAAATTCTGTAACAGTTCCAAAAATACCTGCTCGAATTATATCAACCAGATACGTTAAAGGATTAAGATAAAATGCCGTACGCAGTGGTTCAGGTGCAGTATCAGCTGGATAAAATGCAGAACTGACAAAAGCAAAGAAAAGGAAAACAGTGTTAATTATTACATTAAACCCTTCACTTGATCGTAATCTGGTAGAAATGATTGAAGCTAGTGAACCAAATAGCACAGACCCCGTGATTGCGCCAAAAATAATGATTGGAATTGTGACTAATGAAAATTCTGCTGACTGAAAAATTACAGGATATCCAACAATAGCAATCAAGGAAGCACTAACAAGTCCAATTATGGCTATAGTGCAAATATTACTAAGAATGTAATGACTTCTGGTAAATGGTCCAGACATAATTTGTTCAAACATTCCATGTCTTCTATCATTCCAAATTAAAATACCAGAAATCAAGGTACTATTCATAATATTGAATCCAATCATACCAGATGCTAAGAATGCAGGATAATCTAGTTCCTTACCAGCAAATGGAACTTGATTAATTAATGGACCATATGCAAAACCTGCTACAAAAATATAGATTAGAGGAAAAATAATTTGCCAGATTAAAAATCCAGGATTAAGTGAAATCGTGAGATTTCTATTAACGAGTCTAATTATTGGATGCATTTTCCTTCATCATTTTTAAAAATATTTCTTCAAGATTAGTCGGTACTGCAGATAAATCTTCAATTTCAATATTATTTTCATTAAGTATTTTCAATACTCTAAGCAATACTAATTCCGATTGCTCGGAATGAATTATGATTGTAGTACCAGTATTGAAATCAATTTTGTAATCTGGAATATCAACTAATAAAGAAGAAACATCAGATTGTTTTTTTAATAAATGGATTTTAATTGTTTTTTCTTTCCCAAATCTATTTTTTAAAGCATCAGGTGAATCGACAGTAAGAATTTTTCCTTTATTAATAATAGCTATTTCATCACAAAGATATTCAGCTTCAGATAAAATATGAGTTGTATAAAAAATTGTTAATCCACTTTTAACTTTATTTTTTAAATAATCTAATAATTTTCTTCGAGCTTCCGGATCTAATCCCACAGTCGGTTCATCTAAAAACAATAGTTCCATATCATGCATAAATTCACGTGCAACTTGTACTCGTCTTCGTTGACCTATAGAAAGATCCTCATTTCTTTTCTTACGAATTTCAACTAAATCAAAATCTGTCAAAAGTTGTTCCATCCTTTTATTACGTTCAGTTTTTGGAATATCCCACATCATCCCATATTTATCAAGAGATTTTTCTACCGACAGTGTAGGCTCATAACTGGGTTGCTGTAATACAACACCAATTTTATCACGAATTTTTAATGGATGTAAAATGGCATCTATTCCCAAGATAGAAAGTGAGCCTGATGAAGGTCTAATTAGAGTAGTAAGAAGTTTGATTGTGGTTGATTTTCCAGCACCATTAGGTCCTAAAAATCCAAAAACTTGTCCTCTTTTAACAGATAAAATAAGATCATTTACAGCATTTACCGAACCATATGATTTTGATAAATGATTAACATCAATACAGGACATAATCAAACTGCGATCTTCCTATTAATTTAGGTAATGAGATAAAATGTCATAATTAATTAATCATTTAGATTTATTTCTGAAAAATAGTCAAGAAAATTTGAAAAAGATCATTTTTAAAATTTTATCATGAAAATAGTCAGACATTGTTATTAAAATTAATGAAATTTTTATTAACACAATATGTTTATGAAAACTAAATGTCGGAGTCACAAAATCTTATTGATAAATTACTTGAACAAAAAACAGAATTAACTAGAGAAATTATTGAACAAAAAATTGCAGAAAAAAAGGAAAAAATTGGTGCAGGATACCTAACCGATCAAGGCGCGTTATTTCTAATTGCATCAGATTATGGAGTTACTTTAACAGAATCATCAAAAACTGAAATTAACTTAAAGGATCTATATGCAGGAGCAAAAGATATTTCATTAGAAACTAGAGTGTTAAACGTTTCACCTACAAAGCAATTTTCAAGAAAAGATGGTTCTACATTTAATCTAAGAACAATGACAGTATATGATTCTGATTCTACAGCAAGTGTAAAGTTATGGGATGAAAAAGCAAATCTACCAGGTATTGAAAATCTCAAACCAGGTGATTTAATAAAAATTATACAAGCTTATGTAAAATCAGATTTAGATGGTTCAGCAACTATCAACATTGGTTCTGGTTCAAATATTGAAACAATAGATACCGAGAGTCAGATTCCACTTATTGATAAAATTACAAAAGATATCAGTGAATTACAAGAAGGACAAAAAGATCTCGTAGTATCAGGAATGATTGATGGAATAATTAGTGGAATGCAATTTACAAATTCAAGGGGTCAGCCTGGAACAGCACTTAGAATGAAACTGAAAGGGAAAGACAACACTGCAATGAGAGTAGTTCTTTGGGGCAAAGATGAATCATTAATTCCAAATATGATTTCACAATCAGCTAATGTGAAACTATTAGGTATCAGAGTCAAATCAAGCAATCAAGGAAATCAAGAATTAGAAATTCATGGTAATGAATCAACAATGATTGAAATTGAAGGTGGAAAAGAAGCAGAACCAATTATTGCTAGAATTTTATCAATTGTAGTAACTGAAGCTGGAAAAAATATGATTATAGCAGCAGATACTAAAAAAAATATTTACAATATTAGTGATTTTTCAAATTCAACTAGTGACTGTGTTGAAGGAGATGTAATTGAATGCATGCCATCAAAAGTTTACGGTAATTCAATTACATTAGATGAAAATTCATTTGTAAGAAAATTAGATAATGATGAGAATATTCCATCATTGGCTAAAATTCGAACAAAAATTAGTGATGTAAAAGTTGATGGAACATATTGTATTGAATCTATAGTATTGAAAGTTCCTGAAAGACGTGAGGTACAAACTAAATCAGGTGAATCAATTGCACTTTCAGAAATGTTTGTTGAAGATGATACAGGGCAAATTTGGGTAAAAGGGTGGAGAATTCAAGCAAAATTAATTGATAAATGTGAATTAGGAGAAATTATTTCAATTACAGGATTAAATGCAAAATCAAATAATTTTGGAGAGGGTAGAATAGAATTATTCCTAACAGCACATTCAAAAATTAAAAAGAAAAATTAAAAAATTTTATCAGATAGGCCCAATTCTGTAATGGTATAAGAAAAAGATTCTTTATTGAAAGGTGAATAAATTTGGCCATTAAATATTGATGAATTTTTGAAAAGATGAATTTTAACATGCGTAAAAAGATCAATTGAAGTTGCCATATTTTCAACTTCCTTGTCACCCATATTTCTAATCATATTAGTAATTACAATAGGAATTTTGTTAGCAATAGCGTAAAATGATAATTCATGCATATATTTCATAAATAAAGAATTTTTTTTGAATACAGATTCATTATTTTTATATTCATAAGAAAATAAATCAGTAATATTATCAATTACAATTAAAGAAAAATTATTTGCATGGAGATTTTTAATTGAATTAATTTGTTCAGATGTATTTGTAACTCGTGATACCGTAATCTTATCAAGTAAATTAAAATTGATGTTAGATTTTTTTTGAATTTCTAATATTCTTTCAGGTCTAAATCCACCGGTGGTATCCAAATACAAAACATTTCCACCATTTTTAATTGAATTAATTGATAATTGTAATAGTAACTGAGTTTTTCCAGTTCCACTTCCACCAAAAATATCTATAATTAGACCATTAGGAATCCCTCCAGATAAAAAATTATCTATTTTTATTAAACCAGTTTTAATCATGTATACAATTTATACAAATACGAGAAAAAATTTAAAGAATTATAATTTTAGCAAGTGTGACAAGGCTTTTATGCTAGAGAAGAATTTTTGAAAATAAGTGAATAATTAGTGTCCCAAACAAACAGCGCAAAAAGACCATTAGCAGTACTTCAAAAAAGTACAAAGAAAAAAGTCCTGGTTAGATTAAAAAACGAGGTTGAATACAAGGGTAAAATGGACAATGTTGATTCTTATATGAATTTGATAATGACAGATGCAGAAGAAATCCATGGCGGTAAAACCATTGCACATTATGGTAGAGTAATTGTCAGAGGAAATAATGTATTATTTATTAAATTAGAAAATGAACTTTAATTAAATTAAAAGTGCTTTTATGACTAATAACTTTCTATTTACGTCGGAATCAGTAACAGAAGGTCATCCAGATAAAATATGTGATAATATTTCAGATGCATTTTTAGACGAATATCTAAAGCAAGATCCAGATTCAAGAGTAGCAGTAGAAACAATGGTGACAACAGATTTTGTTGTGGTATCTGGTGAAGTTACATCCAAAGCAATTTTTGATAAAAAAGCCCAAGAAGAATTAGTTAGAAAAACCATTAGGGATATCGGATATAATGACAAAGAATTGATGTTTGATGGCGATACTTGTAAAGTTGACTTAAGATTACATTCACAAAGTCCAGACATCAGTCAAGGAGTAACAGCAACTGAAGGAAAAGAACAGGGTGCAGGAGATCAAGGATTAATGTTTGGCTATGCAACAAATGAGACTGAAGAATTAATGCCTATGCCAATCTTGTTGGCTCATAAACTAATTCAAAAACTATCTGAAGTTAGACGAAATAAAACATTAGCATGGGTAAGACCAGATGGCAAATCACAAGTTTCAGTAAAATATGAAAACGATAAACCAACAAAAATTGAAACAGTTGTAATATCAACACAGCATGCACCTGAAATTTCTCAAGAAGAAATTTCAAATCAAATTATTGATAAGGTAATCAAACCAGTTTTAGGAAATCTTTGGAATGATGAAATTAAAATTCACATTAACCCTACAGGAATATTTGTGATTGGAGGACCTCACGGCGATGCAGGTTTAACTGGAAGAAAAATAATTGTGGATACTTATGGCGGATTTGGAAGACATGGAGGCGGAGCTTTTTCAGGAAAAGATCCATCCAAAGTAGATAGATCAGCATGTTACATGTGTAGATATATTGCAAAGAACCTTGTTGCAGCTAAATTTGCTGATAGATGTGAAGTTCAAGTTGCATATGCAATAGGTGTAGCTGAACCAGTATCACTTTATGTTAATACTTTTGGAACAAATAAAATTCCAGAAAATCAAATAGAAGAATTAGTTAGAAAGAATTTTGATATGAAACCATCAGGTATTATTTCACAATTAGATTTGAAAAGACCAATTTATAAAAAAACAGCAGCATACGGTCATTTTGGAAGAAATGAACCAGAATTCACTTGGGAAAAAACAGATAAAGCAGAAATATTAAAGCAATCCGCCGGACTTCAATAATTCTATAACAGATTCAAATTTAATTTGAGTTATTTTTTGTAATTTATTATAATTTCCTTTGAAATCACCAATTAAAATATTCAAATCATCCACTCCAAAATTAGATTTTGAATTAGTTATAGCATCATAATATGCATTTTCTAAATTAATTTTTTTTATTTTTGTCTTAGTGTCTTTAGAAAAAAGTTTCACATATTGTTCAAATGTAAGATAGTCAGGACCAACAAGATCAATGATTTTATTTTTAAATTTAATTTGATCAAGAGATTGAAGGAAAACTTTTACCACATCATTAATAGAAATTGGTTGGATAGAATAATTTCCAGATCCTGGAATTTCAATTATTTTGAGTTTAATCTGTTTTTTTAAAAATTTTGTAAATAAATCATCTTTTCCAACAATATATGACGGTCTAAAAATAGTGTAGTTTAAACCGGAATTCATAATAATTTTTTCTGCTTTATATTTAGAAATGAAGTAGCCTACTGAAGTTTTACTAGAAACTCCGAGGCCACTATTATAGATAATTTTTTTAATTTTTGCTTTTTTAGCTAAATTTACAATATGTTTTGTAAATTCAACATTTATCATTTCATAATCAATATTGACAGACTGCTTTCCAAGTCCTACAAGATGAATTAATGCATCAGAATTTTTAATTTTATTAAGAATAATTTTTTCATCATAATTTTTTGAAATTATCTTAAGTTCATTATCATATTCTTTAAAATCACTTCGTGAAATTGAAATTAAATCAACATTATTTTTAGATAAATACTTCCTAAGATTTTTTGCAACAAATCCATTTGCCCCAGTAACAACAACTTTGATACGTTTAACCACAATTATCTTAATTTACTTTTAATTTTAAATCTATTCAGAGAATTTTAAAAATAATGAAATAAGAGTTAATACTAGAAAATGAATTAAATAATCATGGTAGAAGAAAAAATTAAATTAAAAACAGGGTATACTACTGGAAGTTGTGCAACTGCGGCTGCAAAAACTGCACTATTATCAATTATTAATCAAGAAAAAATTCAAAATGTTAGTATTATTTTACCTAGAAGATCTTTTATTCAAATTCCAATACACTCTTGTGAATTTAAAAATGATAAAGCAAAATGTTCTGTTATAAAAAATGGTGGAGATGACCCAGATGTAACTCATGGTGCGGAGATTATTGTTGAATTATCATTTACAGAAAAAATAAATGAAATTGATATTGATGGAGCTGAAGGTGTCGGGATAGTTACAAAACAAGGTTTGGGTTTAGAGATAGGAAAACCTGCAATTAATCCCGTACCTAAAAAAATGATTAATGAGAATTTAAGAGATGTTGGGAAAGAAATTCTTGAGAAAAAAGGAATTAAAGTTGTGATTTCAGTTCCAAAAGGAAAAGAATTAGCACCAAAAACTGATAATCCTAGACTAGGTATCAAAGATGGAATTTCAATTTTAGGAACTAGTGGAATTGTAATTCCATTTTCTACAGCATCATATGCAGCATCAATTAGACAAAACTTAGATGTTGCAATTGCAGCAGGAAATGAAACTGTAGTATTAACAACTGGTGGAAGAAGTGAAGAATGTGCAAAAAAAATAGTTGACTTGCCAGTGCATTGTTTTGTACAAATGGGAGACTTTTCAGGATACACAATACAACAATGTGGTAGAAAAAATATCAAAAAAGCATACGTGGTTGGATTTATTGGGAAACTAGCAAAAATGGCTGCAGGTGTTAAACAAACTCATGTTAAAGGATCAAAAGTAGATATGAATTTTTTATCAGAATTAGCAAAAAAAGCAAATGCGGATGAAAAAGTTATTGAAAGTATTAAAAAAGCAAACACAGCTAGACATGTTTCAGAAATTATTAAAGAAAATAGTATAACTGGATTTTTTGAACTAATTTGTAGTGAAACTTACAAACATATGAGAAAACATTCTGAAGAAAAAGTTCCAATAGATGTAATATTGTTTGATTTTGAAGGAGAAATTCTTGCTAGAAAATCACAAGAGTAAGGTATTTTATTAAAGTGAGAAAGTTTTGAGTATGGAAAATGTATCAGTTCTTGCAATTACTAAAAATGGAGTCAATATTGGAGGGAAATTAAAAGAATTATTCCCTAATTGGAATATTTTTGCACCAAGTAAATTATCAAATGAAAATAAGAGTATTACATGGTATTCTGAGCCTACATCAGATAAAATTATTGAACTTTTTAAAAATTCCAATGCATTAATTTGCTTATTTTCTTTAGGTGCAGTAATTAGATTAATTGCACCTCATTTGAAAGATAAGAAAACAGATCCTGCAGTGATTGTTATTGATGATAAAATGACTTTTGTAATTAGTGTATTATCAGGACACATTGGTGGAGCAAATGAATTAACTCAAGAAATTGCTGAAAAATTGAATGCATTACCCGTGATAACAACTGCGGCAGATGTAAACAAAACAATTGTAGTGGATTTGGTAGGTAGGGAAT
Source organism: Candidatus Nitrosopumilus sp. (assembly GCA_028335865.1). Classification (GTDB taxonomy): domain Archaea; phylum Thermoproteota; class Nitrososphaeria; order Nitrososphaerales; family Nitrosopumilaceae; genus Nitrosopumilus. The sequence continues at coordinate 21,383 of JAOKTA010000007.1, read as the reverse complement.
TTGGCTGGAAAATTGATGATGAAACAACTGTAACTAAGATTAGTGCACACATGGTAAATTCAGAACCAATTGGTGTTTTTCAGCAAACAGGTAATACAAAATGGTATAAACAATTACCAAAAAATGTTACAATCTATGATAGTTTAGAAGAATTAAAAAAATCAAATTCTAAAGCTCATCTTATAATTTCTGAGGAAATTATTGATAATGAATTAGCTCAAGAATCTGTAATATATCGTCCTCAAAATTTAGTTATCGGTATCGGGTTACATTGGGATACAACAAAAGATACAATCAAAAATGGAATAGAAGATTGTTTAAAAAAATTTAATCTAAGTTCAAAATGTATTGCAAAATTGGTTTCAATAAAAAAACCTGAAGATGTTCAAGGGTTAATTGATCTTGGAAAAGAAATGAAAATACCTGTGGAGTATGTAGATAGAGAAGAACTTGCTGAAATAATAACTCCAAATCCATCTAGTACAGTTAAAGCATTTGAAGGAACAGCAAGTGTTTCTGAAGCTGCTGCAATTAAAGTATCAAATGGAAAATTGATTGTAGAGAAGCAAAAATTCCCACCAAATTTAACAATAGCAATTGCGAGGAAGATAGAATGAAACGAGGATTATTACTAATAGACAGAGGAAGTCGACAAAGAGAGGCATCCGAAGAATTAGAGGTGATATGTGAGGGAATTAAGGCTAAAGGAGATTATAATTTTGTTGATTTTTGTTTTTTAGAAGTTGAACCACCATATATCGAAGATGGAATTGAGAAATGTCTAAAACAAGATATTGATTCACTTACAATAGTTCCATATTTTCTATATCCAGGGAAAAAAGTAAAAAATGCAGTTACAGATGTAATGAAATTTCAAAAAGATACTAAAATTAAATTTCTTGTCACTAAACCAATGATGATGCATAAAACTTTGGTAGAAATAGTTAAGAATAGAATAGACTCAGCATTAAAGGAAAATCAAATTACTCTTGAAAATAAAGACGTAGACGTAATGGTCATTGGTCATGGAAGTGTGGATCCTAATGCACAAAGATCATTAAATTATGTTGTAGATGGATTAAAAAATGATTATAGAAATGTAAATAGAGTATGGTTAGAAATAGAACAACCAGATATTTTTGAAGGGATTAAAAGTTGTGAAAAAAATAATCCTAATGTTTTAGTAAATGTATTTTATTTTCTTCATGAAGGAGCGCATGTAAAAACAGATATCAATAATGATTTGATACCTGCATTAGAAAAATCTACGATTAAAAAAAGCTATATTACAAAACATATTGGAACAGATCAAAAAATGATAGATTTAATATTAGAAAGAGCAGAGGAGGTAGAGAATGCAAACTAAGAAAGGCCAATCAATTGAAGATGCAAGTATGAAAATGATTGAAGATGAAATTGGATCACATAATTATAATGAAAAGGAATGGCCCATTGTAAGAAGAATAATTCATTCTACTGCAGATTTTGATTTTGCTGATAAAAATAGGCTCATTTTTCAAAAAGATGCAATAGAAAGTGGTATGGATGCTTTAAAAAATGGATGCAGCATTGTAGTAGATGTTAATGGAGTAATAGGCGGGCTCAATAAACAAAATCCAAAAGATTTTGGTAATGACATAGTTTGCAATATATCAAAACCAGAAATTATGCAACAAGCAAAAGATGAAGGTAAAACACGTTCTCAAGTTTCAATGAGAATTGCAAAAAAGGATATTGATGGAGGCATAGTAGCTATAGGAAATGCACCAACTGCATTAATGGAGGTAATTGAAATGGTAAATGAAGGAATAGTAAAACCAGCATTAATCATAGGAATTCCAGTTGGTTTTATCTGTGCCCCAGAATCAAAAGAGGCGTTATCAAAGTTGGAAGGAACTCCGTTCATTACTAATTTAGGAAGAAAAGGTGGAAGCTCTTCAGCTTCAGCAATAATTAATGCAATTTTTAAATTGATTAGAGCAGAATCATCTACGTAAGATTATTGCTCTAAGTGATAAACTCGAATATCTTAAAAAAATCTAAACTATTTGTTAAAAGAATCAAAGGCGAGATTGGAGAGCTTGAAAGGCTCAACCAATCTCATGAAGAATGGAGAGTTCCGTTCTTCAGTTATACGTTTTGTTAGTAATTTTTCAACTAACGCGATTTTGGAATCAAACGTAAAAAACTACATGCATAGTGACCTATAAAATAAACGGTAGTGGGTAGTAATTGTGTCCAATATAAAATCAAAAAGTAATTTGTATTATTTACTTCCAGCATTTGGAAGCATAATTGGTGGACTAGTTGCCATGATTATCTTAAGAAAACAAGGTCGTCAATATGATAAACTAGGTAGGAATTGTGTTGTTCTTGGAATTATAGCCTCAGGATTTGCTATTGGCATGGATTATGTCAATAGCACATATGACATTCCAATGATTGAAGATTACCTAAACCCTAACGGAATGTTTGACATTCTTAGTTGGTTTGGGGGTACAAGTGTCTATGTCTTTCCTCCAATTGTAATTGTATATTGTGTAATTGCTAAAATAATAAACAGAAATTAAATTATCTACGTGATTCATTTAGACAATTCTTTACAAAAATTTCAGCATAATTAGAACTATCAAAATAAAGATGACCGTATGATGCAAGTGTATTATTTTGAATTAGACCATCTTGATGATTTGCTATTCCTTCTCCAATATCTAAATTAAAAGCAAATTTAGAATCAGATGATACAGATTCTAATTGAGAATAATGAAATTCATGACCACGAAATGTATGTAAACTATCAGATAAAATATTTTTAGAAGATAACTTTCCTTTTGTGTAATTTAATCTCATTTTTTTTGTCATTGTTGTTTCTGCATCAAATAAACCAACCATTTTGAATTTTTTCTTATCATTAGTAATAGATTTGGTTAGATACATCAAGCCTCCACATTCAGCATAAATAGGAAAATTATCTTCAGATAATTTTTTAATAGATTTTTTCATAATTTGATTCTTTGCAAGATCATTTCCTAAAATTTCAGGAAATCCACCTCCAATGTATAATCCGTCACATTTTGGAAATTTTTTATCTTTTATTGGACTGAAAAAAGTTAATGATGCACCTTCACGTCGTAGTGCATTCAAATTATCATCATAATAGAAATTAAATGAATTATCTAAAGCAACTGCAATTTTTACTTTAGTTTTTTTATAATTACTTTTGATATTTTTACGCAAAGGAATAGGATTTTTGATAATTTTGATAATTTGATCAACATCTAATGATTCTGAAATGATTTTTGAAGTTTTTTCAAGTTTATTTTTTAAAATTTTATTATCATATGTAGATATCAATCCAAGATGTCTTGATTCTAAATTTAGAATGGGATTTTTTGGAATCACACCAATAATAGGTAGTTTTGTTTTTTCTAAAGCATCTCTACAGAGAGTTTCATGTTTTTTACTTCCAATTTTATTTAAAATAATTCCAATAATTCTTGATGTTCTATGGAATTTTTTGAAACCTAAAGCAGTTGCACCGATAGAACGAGCAGTCTTACTTGCATCTAATACTAAAATTACAGGGGATTTTGTAATGGATGCAACATGGTGAGTACTAGCATGATTAGAAGATCCCTCAAATCCATCATAATACCCCATCACTCCCTCAATTATTGAAACATCAGAATTTGAATGAGAAACAAAACTATCCAAAACTTGTTTTTGGCCCATTAACCATACATCAAGATTGTATGTTTCATTTTTTGAAATAGATGAAAGATAGCTAGGATCAATGTAATCAGGACCCACTTTGAAAGGTTGTACAGAAAAACCTCTTTTTTGTAAGGCATAGATAATTGAACATGTGATCGATGTTTTACCAACACCACTAGTTGCACCTGCTAAAACAATTCGAGGTATTTTCAATGTATGTTTAGAATTTTTTTTTTATTTAAATTAATACATTAGAAGAATAACGAATGTTTTTACTGATAAAAATTAATGGCTAATTATGGAAAAAGATGGTTTAACTATTGTTTATACAGGAAAAGGTAAAGGAAAAACAACAGCAGCGCTAGGAATCGCATTAAGAGCTACAGGGTATAAAAAGAAAATATGCATGATTCAGTTTATCAAAGGCTCATGGCATTATGGTGAAATGGATTCATCAAAGAGACTAGAACCAGAATTTGAAATGGTTGCAATAGGTAAAGGATTTGTTGGAATTATAGATGATAAAAGTCCAAAAATAGATCATCAAGAAGTTGCTAAAGAAGCAATTAGAATTAGTAATGAAAAAATTCAATCAGGTAAATACGATATAGTAATTTTAGATGAAATAAATTATGCAGTAAATCTTAATTTAATTTCACTTGATGACGTCTTAGAATTGATTAAATCAAAACCCCAAAAAATGGATTTGATATTAACAGGTAATTATGCAAAAGATGAGGTAATTGAAGCTGCAGATTTAGTAACAGAAATGAGAGAAATTAAACATCCATTTCAACGTGGTATTAAAGCAAAAGAAGGAATTGATTTCTAACGAGCAACATTAATTTACACATTGGGAAGTTTTAGAAGAATTGTCTACTGAAATTCAAGAAATGCCTGAACAAGGTGAAATTATTCTAGCCACGGTAACTAAAGTAATGGATCATGGAGCATACGTTACATTAGATGAATATGATGATATTCAAGGATTTTTACACATTTCAGAAATAGCACCAGGTTGGATTAGATCAGTAAGTAGATTTGTCAAAGATGGTGAGAAGAAAGTTTTACTTGTAAAAAAAGTAAAATCAAATGATATAGATTTATCATTAAAACAAGTTTCAAAAGATCAAAAAAAGCAGAAACTAAAAGAGGTTAAAAAATATGAAAAAGGTAAAACATTGTTAGAAAATCTTCAAGAAAAAACAAAATTAACAGATGAAGAAATTGAAAAAATAGAAGATAAAATGTATACACAGTTTGATTCAGTTTATGATGGATTCATGGAAATTGCAAGAAATGGAATTAGTATAATTGCAGATCTTAAATTAACAAAAAAAATTACAACTGCACTTGAAGAAATTTGTTCAAAAATTAAACTTCCATCAGTAGAAATTAGAGGAATCATGGAAATTACAAATAACAAATCAAATGGAGTTGAAATAATTAAAAAAACACTATTAGACATAATAAAAAAAGATTCAACAATGGATATTACATATCTAGGAGCACCAAAATATAGAATATCAATTACTTCTGAAAATTTTAAAGCTGCTGAAAAATCATTAAAACCAATAATTGAAGAAATTAAAACAGACATAGAAAAGAAAAAAGGTTTATTCAAATTTACAAGAGAAGATTCAAAGAAAACACGAGAAAATTAAAATGAGATTTCTATTAAGAAAATGTTCAAAGTGTAGTCATTATACATTAAAAGACAAATGTCCAAAGTGTAGTGAGGAAACAAAATCTGTACATCCAGCTAAATTTTCACCAGATGACAAATACATGAGATATAGATTAGCAGAAAGATATTCTTAAAGTTAATTCCCTAGATTCTTAGTAAATCTTTAGTAAACTTATGCATTATAATCGGTCTATCTTTTACAATAAGTGAATCTTCGATTCTGATTCCAAATTTATTTGCTAGATATACTCCAGGTTCAACTGTAATTGCCATATTTTCTTTTAATTTAGTATTACTTCGATAAGAAATCGTTGGAAATTCATGTACTTCTAATCCAATTCCATGTCCAGTTGAATGAATGAAATATTGACCGTAATTTTTTTCTTCAATGTATTTTCTACATGCAGCATCAACATCACTACAATCTACATCAGGTTTAACAGACTTAAGACCAAGTCTTTGGGATTCTTTAACAATTTCATATGCTTCATTTGCTTGAGAAGAAATTTTTCCAAGTGCAAATGTTCGGGTTGAATCAGAAACATATCCTTTGTATCTTAATGTGAGATCAGTTACAATAAGATCACCTTTTTTGAATTTTCTTTGGCTTACTTGTGCGTGTGGAAGTGCACCGTTTGGACCTCCAGCAATAATTAAAGGATTGAGTGTAGATGCATAGCCAGTATCAAACATTCCTTGTTCCATTGCATATGTCATCAAAATTGTTTGTAATTCAGATTCTTTTTGTCCAACTTTAATTTTTTTTGAACAAATTGTAAACATTTCATCAATAATTTTTGAAGCTTTTTTTAAGATTTGAATTTCTTTTTCATCTTTTATAATACGGGCATTATAAAATGGCTCTACAGATGATTTAATGTGTGGAATTGATTTTTTTAGGCTTAACATAGTTGAATAATTTTGGCAATCAGTACAAACATGATTTTTCTTAATTTTCTGTACTAGTGTAGAGATTAATCCTGATCCACGTTCAGCAGTAATTACATCACAATCTTCTGATTCACTTATTGCTCTTCCAACCTCCAGTTCTGGAGCAATAATGGTAGTTTTTCCATTTTTTTCAAGTAATCCAATGGCCTCACCCCAAAAACCAGTCATGTAAAATAAATTCTCAGGCTCAAATGTAACTAATGTGTCACAATCAATCTTTTGAGCATGCTTTAGAAGATTTTTTCTTCGTTGCTTCATATCAAAATATTGTATATTCTTAATTTATGTATGATGTAAAGTTTGTATAAGGAATTTAAAAAATTCTAGCGTGTCAGAAGAAAAGAAGAAAGTAGTTGCATTGCTTTCTGGTGGTTTAGACAGTCAACTTGCAGTAAAAATGATGCAAAAACAAGGATTCGAAGTTTCAGCTGTTGCAATTAAAACTCCATTTTGTGATTTTGATTGTGGTAGAGGATGTGGTTTTGAAATTAGAGAAAGAGCAGATGATCTTAATGTAAATTTAAAAACAGTTTATCTTGGTGATGAATACATTGAGATGTTAAAACATCCAAAGCACGGGATTGGTGCAGGATTTAATCCATGTGTGGATTGTAGAACAATGATGTTTGATGCTGCAAAAAAACACATGGAAGAAATTGGTGCAGAATTTATTATTTCAGGCGAAGTATTGGGTCAACGTCCAATGAGTCAACATGCACCATCGTTAAACATTATTGAAAAAGAATCAAATTTGACTGGAAAAATTGTTAGACCATTATCTGCAGGATTGTTACCACCAACAGATGCTGAAAAAAGTGGTTTAATTAAAAGAGAAAATCTTGGAATGATTAAAGGAAGACAAAGAAAAATTCAAATGCAAATGGCTAAAGAATATGGTATTGAAAATCCACCAAATGCAGGTGGCGGTTGTTTGTTAACGGAACCACAATTTGGAGTTAAAGCTAAAGATTTGTTTGATCATATAGAAACTCCAACAATTAATGAAATTGATTTGTTAAAAATTGGAAGGCACTTTAGATTAGATGAAGAAACAAAATTTGTCATAGGAAGAAACAAAGATGAAAATGAAATGATTAAAGCATTAGCATTACCAGGAGATATTTTACTTGAAGCTAAAGATTACGTAGGACCAATTTCAATTTTACGGGGTAAGAATGCAAAGTTGCATGTAGACTTTGGATCAGCTGTAACTCTAAGATATTCAGATGCACCAAAAACTGAAAAAAATATTATTTCTATTAAAAATGGGGATTCAACAGATGAAATTAGTGTAGAATGTGCAGAAGAGGAATCTTATCTTAAATTTAGAATGTAGGCGTGAAAAATTTAAAAAATTAAAGAAGAGTTTTTGAGGGAGTAGATCTTTTTCAATCATAATGCAAAAGCAAGAAAATACTACATATCTAAAAGCAATTACAATTAGAGATGCTAGTGATGTTCATTCTATTAAAGAGGATATTAAAAAAGGAATAATTTTAATTCTTAGAGTTACCCCATTGGCACAAAAGGATGTGGATCAATTGCGTAAAGTAGTTGAAGAATTATATTCAATTGCTAAAACAGCAGATGCAGATATTGCAAGATTGGGTGAAGAAAGAATCATTGTTACTCCATCTAGTATAAAGATCTGGAAACCAGAATACGATTTAAAATAATTTTATTGCTTCTTGAACTTGAGGATAATGAGCTGCAAGTTTGTATGTTCTTCTAATATTCATAGCAAGATTTTCAGATTTTGAACGTTCTCCGTGGTTAACTAAAACACGACGAAGTTTTGGTCTTAATCTTTTTACAAATGACATTAATTGGTTATAATCACTATGTCCACTAAATCCATCTAGTTTTTCAACACTACAGTTAACAGCAACAACTTCAACCTTACCTTCTTTTCCCAACATAGAAACTTGTTTAGAACCATCAAGAACTCTTCTTCCCATAGTTCCATTTACTTGATAAGAAACAAACAATACTTTATTTTTTTTGTCTGGGGCAATATTTTTGAAGTATTCTAAAACAGGACCGCCTTCTAACATTCCAGACGTTGCTAAAATAATACATGGTGAATTTTCTCTCATTGGTTCTTCTCTAGCATCAGAATGCTCAATATTTGTAAAGTATTCAGAATCAAATGGATTATCATCAGTTTCTAAGATTTTCTGTTTTAATTCTCTTGCAAGATATTCAGGATAAGATTCATGAATAGCTGATGCTTCAGAAATCATTCCTTCAGTAAAAACTGGTGCTTCAACCATTTCACCAGATTTCATGTAATGATCAATTACCATCATAATTTCTTGTGCACGTCCAACTGCTGGAATAGGTATCAAAACTTTTCCTCCGTCTGCTAAAGTGTTGTTTACGGCATTGATAAAAGAAGATTCTACCTGTTGTCTAGTTGGCTGGATATCTTCGTTAAGACCATAAGTACTTTCAATCAACAATGTTTCTACTCTTGGGAAATTCCAACTAGCAGCTTCAAACAAAATACTTTTTCCAAATTTAATATCACCTGAATAAACAAAATTATGATCACCATTACCAATATGAAAATGGCATAATGCAGAGCCAAGAATGTGTCCTGCATTAGCAAGGACCAATTTAATATCAGGAGAAATATCAGTCACAGTTCCATATGGCAAAGTGATTGTTTGTCTCATTACCTGTTTTACATCTCTTTCAGCATAAATCGGAGTTCTGCCTTGAGCAGCTGCGACTTTAATTGCATCCAATTGAATTAAATTCATCATGGGTAATGTTGGCTCACTGCAATAAATTGGACCTTTGTAGCCATATTTGCATAATGCAGGTAAGAATCCAGTGTGATCCAAATGAGCATGTCCAATAACTACAGCATCAAGTTCATCTAATGTAATATCTAATGAATCAAGTCTTGGATATGCATCCATTGGAGAACGAGCACCAGGATTAATTCCACAATCAATTAAAATTTTACTTTCTGGCGTAGATAACAACATTGAAGATCTACCTACTTGACCAAAACCACCAAGAGTATGAAGAGTTACTTCAGTTCTTTGAGATATTCTAGATCTAAAAATATCATCACCGACTTGTTTCATTTGTTTACTTCTTTCAGCAGAAGATTGTTTTAGAGTTGCATTAATTGTTTGAATAGTACGAGATGGGATAGTAGTAGCTTTTCGAATTCGCAGTCTCCAACCTATTTTTTCAGTAAGATCGACATGATTGAATTCTTTTGCATCTCTTTGTAGTAGCCAAGGTCTTTTTGCTTCAATAGAAACTTCACCAGTGGATGAATCAAATAAAGTTCCTTGTAGATTTGCTTCTTTTGGGACAAATTCTGTAATGATTTTTCTACATTCATCTTCTGGTTTCCTAATAGATTCATCAGTTCTAATTACAATACGTTTTTTAATTATATTTACAAGATTTGAAATTGTTTCGTTATGTTCTAAGAGATATCTAGGCGAGTTTGTATAAAGTGCAATTCTTGGTCCTTCATATTCTATTTTTGTAATACTTGCTTCTTTGGGCATACTTTGCAGTATGGTTGCCATTATATTCTGGCTACTAGGAGGTAATTCTTTGGGAGGTTGTTTTTTTTGCATTAAATCACTAAAGTTCGAGAACTGATTTCTTTTGTTCATCAGTCAAAAGACGGAATCCATTTTTATCCATTGTTGCGATGTTAATTCCATCACCTGTACCAATGTTTCTAACAATTGCAGCTTTAACAGCTCGTAAAGCTACTTTTTTTGCCTCTTCAACTGTGAGGTCGTTTCTATATTCTTCTTCAAGTAAACCATAAGCTACTGGTGATCCACTACCAGTTGTAACATAAGATTTTTCTTCAACAGAACCAAACATATCAACATTAAACAAAGCAGGGCCATTTGCATCATAACCACCAAGTAAGATATCAGCCATGAATGGATATCCTCTATTTTGATGAAATATCAATGAGCAAAGTCTTGCAAGAGAATGAATAGAAATTGAATTTTGTTTATCGACCCTGTGTAAATTAGAATGATATCGTAGAACATCAACAATATTTTGTGCATCTGCAACGCCTCCAGCCAAAGTTAAACCAGCATGTAGGTCAATTTGCTGAATTTTCATAGTATTGTTATTTGCTATAAAATATCCTGCGCTAGCCCTCATATCTGCACATAAAACAACGCCATCCGTAGCCTTGATACCTACAGTGGTAGTCCCGTGCAAAATTTTTTCTTCAACATTGTTTGACAAAATACACCTTTTTAGATAATGTAAGTGGAATGTCACCCTTTTAAATAACTTTTTGATCTTTTGAAATGATAAATAATGATAAAAAATGAAGATCGCATGCAGTCACATACAATGGAATTACCCAGACTTATTGAAATTGGTGAAAAAAATATAGATGATTTTGGAAAATTTCTAAATTCACTAAATAAGCCAAAAAAGGTTTCATTGATATCTGGAATAACTGTTCAAAAAGTCTTAAAAATTAAAATAGAAAAATCATTGAAAAATAATAAAATTCAATTTGTTTGGCATACATCAATAGATAATCAGATTAAATCGATTAATAAAATTGAAAAAGATGTTAAAAAAGATAATTCAAATTTAATTGTAGGAATTGGGGGTGGTCGCTCTGTAGATACTGCAAAACTAATTTCATATAATTTATCCATACCATTTGTAAGTTTACCAACTGCTGCATCACATGATGGAATGGCAAGTCCATTTGTTTCTGTAAAAAGTGACAAGCCTCATTCAATCATAGCATCTGCACCTATGGGTGTTTTTGTAGATATTGATATAATTAAAAAAGCACCAGCAAAATTGTTAGCTAGTGGTTGCGGAGATCTTATTGCAAATATCATAGCTGTAAAAGATTGGCAATTAGGACATGAAAGAAAGAAAGAATACTATGGAAGATATGCAGCAGATTTGGCAATGATGAGTGCAAAAATTGTCATGGAGAATTCTGCTGAATTTGCAAAAAAAGGACTGGATGCTCGTGTAATTGTAGAGGGATTGATTAGTGCAGGAGTTGCATCATGTATTGCAGGCAGTAGTAGGCCATGTTCAGGTGCAGAACATCTTTTCTCACATGCACTTGATAAAATTGCACCAGGTATTGGACTTCATGGAGAAAAATGTGGTCTTGGATCTATAATGATGGCAAAATTACAAGGACAGGATTGGAAAAAAATTATTAAAACATTAAAAGATGTTGGAGCGCCAACTACAGCAAAAGAAATTGGACTTGAACCAGAATTAATTATTGAAGCATTAATTATTGCACAAGGGTTAAGACCAGAACGATACACAATTTTAAAACAAATTAAAATGACTAAGAAAACAGCATTAGATCTTGCAAAAATTACTAAAGTAATTTAGTTTAAACAGTTTTTTGTTCAGAAGTTGCTTCAGGTTTCTTTGCAGGTGCCTGTTTGTTGACATGAGTTTCAACAAAACTAATTTTTTCTAAAGTTTTAACAAATTTGAAAATATCCATTTGGATAAAATGTTTCATGATTTGTAAACCATCAGCACGTAAAATTTCTTCAGGAATTGTAATACTTCCTTCTTTATCTTTTAAATCAAAAGCAATTTTTGTATCTTCTACTGGAAGTCTTTCTTTTAAAATTGCATCTACTTTATCATTAGGAGAATCAAGTGATTTTAGTACATTAACATCAAATAGAATTGTTTTTCCTGCAAATCTATGATTAAAATCCATTTGTACTCTACCAGAGCCAATATAACGAATAATTCCTCTTTTGTTATCGACTTCAATTGAATCACCAACTGAAACTTTTTCTGCATCTTCACCTAATTTTCTAATAGGAATCATTCTAACTTTTGTAGAATCTCTTTCACCAAAACCTTTGTCGGGAGTAACTTCAACTGTCAATTTATCACCGACAGATGTTTTTGCTAGTGCTTCATCAAATCCTTTTAGAACAGGATAGGATGTTTCACCAATAGAAACCAATTTTGGATGATACTTGACATTTTCTTCATGAAGTGAATGTGTTTTTGCATCTGCTTCAATAGTAGTATCAAAAACCTCATCACTGTCTTTTACTTTTGCAGTATAATCAACTAGAATTAATGAGCCTTTATCAAAAGTCAATAGGTTTGTCTTAGAATTTCCTTATATTAGTTAAACGTTCTTAAAATTAAGAAGGATTAGGAAGAGCTTTTAATTTATCGTCTGCTATTCTTAGACCTGCTTGTAAATCAGTATCATAACCCATCATGGATAAAGTTGATCCAATTCCAGAAATACATCTCATAACATGGGATGCATTGATTTCACCCATACATCCAACTCGGAAGACTTTACCTTTTAGATTACCAAATCCGCCTGCAACTAAAATTTTGAATTTTTTAGCTAATGTTTCACGGAATATTTTATCTTCTAATCCATCTAGATAGTTTAATGCAATAACTACAGTTGAACGTGAATCCTCTTTTGCAAATGGTGTCAATCCAAGTGCAGATAGTCCAGAATACAATGCCTCAGAACATGTTCTATGACGTTGAATTCTTTGTTCTATTCCTTCCTCAAACATAATTCTCATTGCTTCTCTATATGCATAAAGAATAGGTAATGCAGGAGTAAATGGAGTATGTTTTGCTTCGTCATAGTATTGGAAATATCTTGGTAAATTGAAGTATGTAGTATTTGGAGGATTGGCTTCCATGTATTTTCTAGTTCTCGGATTAATACAAATTGGTGAAATGCCTGGCGGACATGCAAATGTTTTTTGTGCACCAGTCATTGCAATATCAATTCCCCATTTATCCATGTGAAGTTCTTCACCACCGACAATAGAAACTCCATCTAAAACATAGTAAGAATCATTTCTTGAAGTTAGATCTTTAATTCTATCAAGATAATTTATCATAGTTCCTGTAGAAGTTTCATTCCAAACACAGTAGAATGCTTTAACGTCTTTGTTATTATCAAAAGTTTCTTTGACTTGATCAAATGTAGGATTAACCCCTGGATCAGTTTTGATTCTAATTGTTTCTCCTCCAGCCCACTCTATTGATTGAGCTAAACGAGTACTAAATTCACCATTTACAGGTATGATTACTTTATCACCTTTTTTAATTAAATTCACAACAGAACATTCTACAGCACCAGTACCAGAAGCAGATAGACAAACAGCATCCCCCTGAGTATCAAAAATTTTCTTTGTGTTATTTACACATTCTTCATAAAGTTTTACAAAATCATCACTTCTGTGATTAATAGATGGAGTAATCATTGAACGAGTGACACGTTCAGGAACATTTGTAGGACCTGGTAACATTACTAAGTATTCCAAAATATCTTCAAAATTGGTTTCACTCAGGCTTATTTATAATTAAAGAATTTTTAGTCTATTTTTTGCATCTAAATTTTCTAAAAGATGATTAGTTCCAGAAGGAACAAGATCATCCCATTTTTGATCGCTTTTAATTAAATCTCTAATTCGAGTACCAGATAGTTGATCTCTTTTTAAAAAGGGAATTGAAATTACTCTAACTGTTCTTTTTGAATATAGATGATCAGTTAATGGGTCATTTGAAAAAACAATATCAAATTTTGGAACAATAGTATCGATTTTTTCAATCCATTTTACATGGTTATCCACATCAGGAATAAAATAAATTGTGATTTTGTTTTTCATTGAATCGTCAATTGAAGATAAAATCATTTTTTTTCTTTCTTCAGCAGAAAATGGATTACTTTTTTCAATAGATTTGTTTGAGCTTCCTAAACCCAACCACAAGTTATCTACTTTGGATAATGCAAATTGTAATGCTTCAAGATGGCCTAAATGAAATGGTTGAAATCTTCCTATCAATAAACCATTCATACAAAATATAGGAAATTTCTTTTTAAAAAACTATCATAAAGAGTCCAAACTAGTAAAAATATGGATTTTTTAAAAATTAATGGAGGACACGGTGAAGGTGGCGGACAAATTATACGCTCAGCAATTACATTATCATGCATTACAAAACAACCAATTCATTTAGAAAATATTAGAAAAAATAGGAAAGACGAAGGACTAAAAGCACAACATCTTACTGCAATTCGAATTTTACAAAAAATTTCAAAAGCAGATGTAATTGGAGCTAAAATAGGCTCAACAGAACTTAAATTTATTCCAGGCAATATAGAAAATTTAGAATTAATTGAAGATGTTAAAACAGCAGGAAGTATTTCTTTAATTTTACAAGTGTTAATTCCTGTTGTATCTATTTCACAAAAAAAACTTAGTTTAATAATTAAAGGCGGTACAGATGTTCTTTGGAGTCCATCAATGAATTACACTCAACATGTACTCAAGGAAGCATATTCTAGAATGGGAATAGAATTTTCAATTCAAATAATAAAACGAGGATATTATCCAAAAGGTAGTGGCGAAGTAAAATTAGAAGTATATCCATCAAAAATTAAATCATTAATACTTTCTAAAAGAGAAACAAACAATTTAAAACTAAAATGTACATTTTCAAAAATTTCAATAGATGTGATTAAAGAGAAAATTGAGAAAATTGAAGAAAAAATTAGGAAAGCAAATTTTAATGTAGAAATTGAAATTAAAGAAGAGGAAGCAATAGATTCGGGAGCATCATTATTAATTTACAGTATTGATAAAAATTCAATTATTGGAATAGATGGATTATTTAATAATAAAAATCAAAATTTTGATTTAGATTTTGAGAAATTTATCAACAATTCACTTGGGGTAGATGAAAGTTTAGCAGATATGTTAGTAGTACCTGCAAGTTTAGGCATAAACAAAACAGTATTTCAAGTGAAAAAAATTACAAATCATTTAGAAACAAATCTATTTGTAACATCAAAAATTACAGGCTGCAAATATGGAATTGGAAAAACATCAGAAGGTTTCGAAGTAATTATTCAAGGAGTATCAAACTCCAGCATCAAGTAAAGATGCTAAAAATAGAATTACTAAAGATAAAACCACAGTGATTTCTCCAAGAATAATAATTTTTTTTCTCAATTGTTGAATTTCAGGTTCAGACATTTGATTTGACATAATTTTTTCTTCGACATCTTTACGAATTACTCTAACATGTATTGCATATATGATAACTAATATAATTACAAGTATGATTTTAATAATTAAAAATTGGCCATAACTTGTTTCAAAAAGGATATTTGGTTTACCAAGTATCAAATGAGAATTATACAAGCCAGTTGCCATCATAATAAGTAATGCAGGTACAGCAATTTTGTTGAATCTTTTTCCAACTCTAATCATTATTTGCATTCTTTCTTGAAGAGAGTTCGTCATAGTTTTTAGAAGTGGAGAAAATACAATTCCAATAAAAAGTGAACCGCCAACCCATATTGCAGCTGAAACAAGATGAATCCAAGTAAGAATTGCCTGTTCTATTGCAGCCATGTTATACTAAATATCATATCAAATATTATGTATTTGGATCTTGATAACGTTTTTACTTGTAGATTAACAATTGAAACTAGATGGGACTTCAAAGTAAAATTACAGTTTATGCAGCAATAGTTGGTTGTTTGGGTTTAATGGCAGGTATTGTCTACTATGCTAGTTTAGATAATGTATCACTTGAACAAGTTCAAGTTGAATTAACAGATATTGCATTAAGAGAAGCTGGGGAGAATGAAGCAAAATTTACTCTTACATTTGTTGTAAAAAATTCTAGTGAAAAAACATTCGTAGTTCCAGTAATTGAATATCAACTCTATGGTGATGATGTGTTATTAGGTTCTGGAAAATATTCTACAGAAGATGTTGCATTACCTGGAAGAGCACAAATTTTTGGAGGTGCAGAAGTTCCTATAAAAAATACATTTATTCTAAATAAAGATGAAATAAATTCAGAAATTTATCAATCCGTAATAAATAATGAAATAACTAATTTTATTGCTGAAGGTACAATTATCACTCAAAGTACATGGAGTGTTGCTGAAACTGAATTTAGAACAGAAAAATAATAAAAAGTGGGCCTAATGAGATTCGAACTCATGATCACTGCCATGTCGAGGCAGTATCCTAACCAGCTAGACTACAGGCCCATTGAAGTTCAAAGCAAGGTCATGACATTATTAAGGTTTAAGAAAAGAAAGAGTGAATAAAAAGAGAAAATGAGTGTAAATATTGGAAGATGATTTTACGAATGTAGAAAAAGAGGGATTCTACAAGGCAATTTATTCAAGAAGGGATGTTAGATCGCATTTTATATCAAAACCAATTGAAGATGAAAAATTATCTAAAATTCTCCATGCAGCACATCATGCTCCATCAGTAGGTTTTTCTCAACCTTGGAATTTTATTTTAATTAAAGATCAGAAAACTAAGAAAAAAATTAAAGAATCGTTTGAGGAAGAGAAAAAACGTTCATCACAGATAGTCGAAGAACCAAAAAAATCAAAATATCTATCATTTAAGCTAGAAGGCATTTTGGAATCTCCTGTTAATCTTTGTGTTACATATGATCCATCAAAATTTGGTCCATTTGTGATAGGTAGATCAAGTATTCCAGAAGCAGGAATATACAGCGTATGTTGTGCAATCCAAAATTTATGGTTATCAGCAAGAGCTGAAGGAATAGGACTTGGTTGGGTAAGTATTCTTTCAAATAAAATTCTAAAAGAAAATCTTGGATTACCAGAACATGTAGTTCCTGTTGCATATCTATGCCTAGGTTATGTTAATGAATTTGCAGATAAACCAGATCTTGAAACTGCAGGTTGGTTACCAAGATTAAATCTAAAAGATGTTGTTTACTATGAAAAATGGGAAGAAAAAGAAAATTTGGATTGGAAAGAAATTCAAAACATGATTCAAAGTAAATTTGATTAGGCTTAAATAATTTAGAATATTTTTTCTGCTGGGCTTGTAGCGCAGAGTCAATTTTGACGCGTAGCATGGATAGCGCAGTAGCTTCCTAAGTTTCAGGTCGGGGGATCGAAGCCCTCCAAGCCCATTTAATTTTAAAAATTGTAGGGATTAAATACAAAGAAGGAGTTAAAAAATTATGAAAATAGTTGTTATCTCAGCTAGTCCTAGAAAAACTGCAAATACCCAGATAATTATGAAATATGTCAATGAATATACAAAATCAAAGAATTCAGATACAAAATTCATTAATCTTTCAGATGGAGAAATTGAATGTTATAGAGGATTTGATGTAGAGTATAATGAAGCAACTAAAAATGCTGCAAAAGACATTATGGAAGCAGATGTATGGTTAATTGGTTCGCCTATCTACAATTCATTTTTTAGTTCTGCGTTAAAAAATCTCTTTGAATATGTTGATTATAAAAAAACAGAAGGTAAAGTTGCAGGTATGGCTATTTTGGCTGCTGGAAATATTGGCTTTGTTGATGTTCAAACAGTAATCACACAACTGTTATCATACTTTAGAGTAATTACAAATCCAAAAGCAGTTTATCTAACTACAGAAATATTTGCAGATAATCAAATTTCAGATGAGAGTGCTAAAACTAGATTAAAAGAAATGGTTGATGAAACTCTACAAATTGCATCTAAATTACAAAAATAAAAATAATTTATTGATAGTTTTGTAAAAGTCAAATAGTATATCCATAAACCAACAATATTGAATTTAAAAAAAGATCCAACTGAATTGTGTTCATGCAAATGTCATTACGGTGGTGCTGTAAGTTGTCCTGGATGTAAAAAGAATCACGGAACAGTTACTTGTGAGTGTAAAGATTGAAATTATTTTCTTTTAGAGGATAATATTTTCAGATTAGCTAATTCAGATTTTAAGGATTCAATTTGAACCAGAGTTTTTAAATTTAAAATTTCTTGATTTAATCTTTCAATTTCACTATCTTTTAGTTCTACAGATGACTTTAGTTCGTTTAATTCTTCTGATAACTCATTTTGAATTTCTTTTATTTCTGAAAGATTGACTTGTTTAGGAACTTCAACTTGAACTGTTTGTGTATTACTCAAGCTTTTTTTTTGGTGTACTTCATGTGCATGAGAATGATTAGTTGCATAATCTGCACTTTTTTGAGATAACCAACAAGTCAGAACCATAAACCATGTAATTGGAACTGACATGATAAAGATGAAATTTAGATCTGGTGCAAAATCAACCATTACTGGCCAAAGACCAGTTAAAACTAAAGCAAATGCACCGGTTACAATTGTAGCTAAATGATTATATGCATATCCCATAATTAATTTGAAAAATTCATTCTTTATAATAGTAATGCCAATAATTAGAAAATAAAAGGAGTTAAAAAGAAAAATCAGTCGAATTTATTCGTCTTCTTCAGGAGTAGCAGCGACTTTAGGCATATCAGATTGTAAGATTTGGATCTTTTGTAATAATTCAGTTCTTAGATCCCTTGCAACCCTTCTCACTGTAGGTCTTGGAACACCAAGCTCATCAACTACTTTTGTATAGATGTCTTGTTTGTCAGTTACTCCATTGTCAAGATAGGAATTAATTGCTTCTTTAATTATCGTGCTTTGGTTTGTACGACTCAATGTATGTAACTTGTAATTGTTCTATATAACACTATAACTCTAGAACTTAAAAAAATAACATAAAAAATAGTTAAAAAAAATTATAAGTTTTCAATAAAAAAATAAAATTAAAAATACTTAAAAAAATCATAGAGTATAAAAAAATTTAAATAATTTTACAAGAAGACTTTTATGATATTCCAATATCCAAAAAAATATGAGTACAGTAAATATTGAAACTAATCATGGTAATATTTCATTTAACCTTTTACCTGAACTAGCTCCTGAAACTGTAAGAAATTTTGAAAAATTAGTTAGAGATGGATTCTATAACGGTACACTATTTCATAGAGTGATTCCTGGATTTATGATTCAAGGAGGGGACCCTAATACAAAAACAGATAACAAAGGTTCTTGGGGAATGGGAGGTCCAGGATATAGCATTAAAGCTGAATTTAGTTCAAGATCACACTTACGAGGTATTGTTTCTATGGCCAGATCACAAGATCCTAACAGTGCAGGCTCACAATTCTTCATAGTAACATCAGATAGTGCATTTTTAGATAGGGAGTATACTGTGTTTGGACAAGTAAAGGAAGGAATGGACATAGCCGATAAAATTGTAAATGTTCAAAAAGATGGAAATGATTGTCCATTAGATAAAGTCCAAATGGTAAAAGTTACTTTAGAATAAATGAATAATCAAATTTACTTAATTGTATTACTTTTAGCTTTAGTCACAGTAATTCCTACAGCTAGTGCTCAGTTAGCTTTAGGAGCAGAAGCAAATCAGAAATTAATTGAAGTGAATTTAAATAAATCAGAAATAGTTAATCTAAAACATGTTATTGTTACTTCAAGTATACCAGTAAATGTAAATTTGTTTGATGGAGTTATTACAGAAAGTATTACAGTTACAAATGATAATGGGGATGAAAAGCAATTTGGATTGGCAAATGATGGACAGGGAAATACATCTATAACAATTTTTCCTACAAAGTCAAATACAATTATTAAATATGATTTAGAAGATGCATCCACACTCTATGAGAATTTGTGGACAGTGAGAGTTGGATACTCTGAAACATTTTCTGTTTTATTTTCTGAAGAAATAGATTTATTTTTTCTCAATAATAATATAATACAATTAGGAAATAGAAATGGAATTTCAGCAAATAATGGAGGTGATGCAGTAATACAGTATTATGATAAAATTCCAAAAGTAATAGAAGAGGTCGGATGGGGAGAGGAAAAATTTGAAGTAGAAATTATAACAAATTCTAAAATTGATAAATTTAATGTAGATCAAGAATCAAAAAGCATTAGTCTTCAAGTAAATCAAAAAAATAAATTTGTAACAGTAACTATGGAAGAAAAGTTGTTAGATAGTCCATATAGTATATCATTAAATGGTGAAAAAATAAAGTATACTAAATCTGTCAGTAAAGAAAATTATGTTTCACTCAGCATGAAACCACAAGCAGTAGGAGAAATTGTAATTACTGGTTCTGAATATAATAAAGATTTAAGTAAAATTAATAATTCTGCTGACATCTTACCTGTGGAATCTGAATCTATTCCTAATGATTATTTTGTGTGGCTAGTTTTTGGAGGTGTTTTGATTATTGTTGCGATAGTTGTTATAATTATAATCAGAAAAATTAAAAAATAATTTAATCACCACCAGAACCACATGAACAAAAACCATATTCATCTATTCTAACATCACATACAGGGCATTTCTCACCGTATTCTACTTCCCATGGTTCTTTTCCAAAAAGTTTGAAATGATCATCAATTTCTATGGGTACTTCACGTTTTTTATCCAATGATTTGTATACATATAGAAAGTATAATTAGATTAGCTGAGAAAAATTATGAAAATTGAATGTGGTTGTCATTGTATAAAGTGTAAAAGCACAAATCTTGAATCAAATAAAACAGGTATCACAGAAAAAGATGGGTATTTTGATATGCATCATACATGTTTACAATGCAATATACATTTTGATCATTTGGACGGAGAAATCTTTTCTAATTGTCTGAAATGTAATTATTCTTTTAACTAGATAGCGGTAGTTGTTCAATTGAATAACAGGTTTTATTTTCAGATGAACTTTTTGTAAATTTTTTATTTAAACTCATTTTAGCTAAAGCTTTTGAAACATCTAATGTGCCTGTAGCCCACCCATATTCTCTAAGTTGTTGAACAGTTTCACCAGCAGTTCGGGGTGAATCAAAAAATTTGCTAGTTTCTAAAATTTTTAGTTTTGATTCAATTTCGCTATTATTGATATATTTTGGTTCATTAAATTCAGGTTCAAATGTTTCTGCATCATCCAAACATTCCAAAGCATCTTCAGCTAAATTTGGTTTAGAAGTAGAATCTAATTCATATACAATTTTTGCTTGATTTTCTGGTAAATATTGAGAAATATTATCTATAATTTCACCTAATGTTTGATTGTCAACATAGAAATCTCTGGAATCAACTTCAAGTTCATTTTCACCTAGTTTGAGTT
>JAOKTA010000006.1 GCA_028335865.1 Candidatus Nitrosopumilus sp. | reverse complement strand
ACTCTTCAATTTCCTTTTTAATTTTATTTGCTTCATCAATTTTTGTCATATAATCACCATTTTTTTTAAATTAAATTTGTCACTTATCATACAATAAATCATTCCTATTTAACAGTAAATATTCCACTAGTAGAGATATTGGATAAATCTTTTGAGATCATATCTACGACTAAGTCATATGAGCCAGGTGTGTTAATCACTTTAGAAAATTTATCGTTGATAGGAAGGAGGTTAGATTCACTGCTAAAACACTGTTCAAAAAATGCACCCTGAGTGACTACATTACTTTTTTCAGAATTGTGAATTGTGATGTACAGATCCCCGCAATTAAAAGAAGAGTCACTAACTTTGACTTTAATTTCTATAGATTCTGAAAGGGAATATTCAGCTGAAAGGCCAATTATCTGTATGGATGAACCATGAGATGTTTCAGAGTTAGACATAGGCCACATGTTTAGTTCCCTATCAGGTTTTTGAAGGGTATCAGCCATAACTATAGAGCCAACAATTACAGAGAAAATTATAGGTAAAATAAATACAACAAATAGTCTTGTGGATACCATTTTGTTATAAATTAATGAATTCCCTTATATCTATTTAGCAAAAATTTAGCATGAAAACTGAATGTGACGAATAAGTTAAATCGTATCCATGTAATATCGCTATATGCGACTTAGAAAATTTAGAGTTAGAGCATACCGTTGTATTCATGATTCAGGTGAAATCACAGTAGGAGATTTAGCAGCTTTTGTGGGAAGAAACGAAAGTGGGAAAACTACCATCTTACAGGCTTTAACATTATTGAACAGAGATGAGCAGATTTCAGAGTTAGATCTTTGTGATGAAATGTCAGAGGAGCTCAAAGATGAAATCAAGCTGGCTGAAGGTGAATTTGAAATGAATGAACATGAAATAGGGATATTAAAAGAGAAATTTCCAGGATTACCAAAAATTAAAAAAATTAAATTATTTAGAACAAATAGAAATCAAAAAGTCCAATATGAATTTGAAGATATAGAAATCAGTGAAATCAAAGATCAAGGACTTAATTCATGGGAGAATTTTACAAAAGAAATTCTTGAATTTTTAGATACACTTCCAAATCATATAAGAATACAGATTAACACCAAATTATTTGATGGTTCAGTTCCTAAAAATCAAGAGTCATTTGATAGTGGAATGGCAGAATTTAGCAATGAATTTCATGTAATAGCAATTCAAGAACCAAAAGTAATTGAAGAATGGGAAAAGATTTACCATAAATCAGAAAATCAATTTTCAAATTTACTAAGTGGTGAAAGTCAAAAAGTAGCTTTACAAAATTTTATTTCAGCAGAATTACATCCAAGATTTGTTTATTTTTCAGATTATAAAAAAATCTACGGCAACATCAATCTTAATGAGTATTTACGAAAAGAGAACGAAGAAAGAGAAAATTCGATTGAGTTTGTAGAAGAATTTGACAAAGCAGAAACAGTCAGAAACTTATTTTATTTAGCAGAATTAGATATTAAGGAATTAGATGAAGTAAAAGGGCAACCATCTAAATGTATTAAATTACTAAATACAGCAAGTAACAGATTAACCAAAAAATTAAATCCAGCATGGAAGGGAGATCCCATCCATGTTGACTTGAGATACAATCCAGGGAACATCATGAGCGTAGTAATTTCAGATGTACACAAAGACGGAACAATTACAAACACAGGATTGTTAAACCGACGTGCTGAGGGCTTTAAATGGACATTTTCATTTATTGTAAACTTTGCAGCTGAAACACAAAGATCAGAATTAAAAGAAGCAATATTACTTTTAGATGAGCCTGCAAGAAATCTTCATCCAACACAACAAATGGGAATTTCAGATTTATTGAAAAATTTAGCAGGTTCAAATCAAGTCCTATATGCAACACATTCACCATTTATGATATTTGATTACACACCAGGTAATCTACTAGTTGTAGAATTAGATAAGAGAAAACATCTTAGTAGAATATTTTATGATTATTGGAATGCAGATGATAAAACATTAACACCGATTCTATACGGATTATGCAGAGGTCAAGTAGAAGCAATTGTAGACAGAGAGATAGGTACAAACTCCAGACCAGTAATTATCGTTGAAACAATGTCAGACTCAATGTATCTAAATGCATTTGACAAATTTTTACAAGATCCAAATATTTCAATGAACCCGCTGAATGTAATTGCAGCATATAATAAAAATGCAGTATTACCTTTAGCAATTTTTTATAGAAATCACGGTTACAAAACATTTGTTTTATTAGATAACACGGAAGAATCTAAACAAATTTCAGCACAATTAGAATCAAATCAATTTTCAGCAATTCAAACAATATTTTTTGAAAGGGAAGGTAAAAAAATAGAATCCATAGAAGATTATGTTGTAATTGAGGATTACTTACACGCAGTAAATCAAACTTATGAAATTAAATTAAGGCAAGAAGGGTATTCACATCTTACACATGAAAACATAAATTCGAAAGAAGGTAAAGGTGTTTTAGAAAAATTGAAAAAAATATGGGAAGAACATAGAGATGATGATTGGGGTAAATTCAACAATGAAGAAATTACACGATATATTTGTGAAAAAATTGCATTAGAACAAACAGATTTCTTATCAGATAAAACTAAAGATCAATTTAGAACATTATACAGACTAATTGCTGAAAGAATCAGACAGTATCAAAATACATCTATAAAGTCAGAATTAAATAAATTTCAAAAAGGAGGAAAACAAGAATAATTATGTCAAACCAGATATTTTTAATGCAGGAGTTTACGGTTCTAGTCATAAAATGGAGGATGGAATATGAATAAATCAATAAATAGAGAAATGTCCATTTCAATTATAATATTATTTTCAACATCTTTAATCCTAATTCCATTGGAAGTCTATGCAGATGAGGTTAATGTTGCAAGTATTGGATTAGATGAAACAGCAATAATTACAGCAACAAATAATTCAGATAATGAGATTAAAACTTTCAGAGTATGGTTAGGAGATGAATTTAATTTTAAATCATTTAAAACAGAAAAAGGATGGACGGGTGAAAAAAATCAACAAGGAGTAATTATTTTTACATCATCTGAAACAGTCAAATTAAATGAACTAGTAAAATTTGGACTTAAAACAGATAAAATAAATCCAATAATTAATTGGAAAGCACTAGATCAAGAAAATAAAATAATAGATACAGGAATAATTAAAGTATCTAAATTATCAAAAGTTAATCAAAATTCAAACATAGAATTAGATCAACGTTATAATAATAATGGAATAAGTATATTTTCTGAATCAACATTCAGAGTAATACCAGATAAGCCAAATCCAGGATCTACAATCAGGATTACAGGGGATCAATTTGCTGAATCACAAAAATTTGATTTTTATATCAATACTAAGAAAATAGGAGATTTCGTAACGGATGGAAATGGTAATTTTGTTACAACGATGCAGATTCCAGATATGGAAGGGAAGGAAAAACTTGATTTTAAAATTATAGGGTATGACGGAATAGAGAGAAAAATAAGTTCAGAATTAGGAGAAAATGAAAATAGGATTTTAAAACATGAAAATATTAAACTTGAAATAAAAGAAATTCCACAAGTAGTGTATCAAGGAGAGTTAATCAAGATGGAGGGAAAAGGCACTCCAGGAAGTTCAGTTGTGATAAAAATTATTAATTCAAACGAAATACTAACAGGTATCAAAATAGTAAAAGTTGCTGAGACTGGAATTTGGAAATTATTAGAACCAATTAACATACCATTAGATGCTGTATTTGGAGAAAATACTATAATAATTTCAGATACATCCTCAAATAAAGAAAATCAGATCAGTAAAAAGTGGAATGTTGAAACAAATAAAATGATTACAATTAATCCAGAAAAAATAAAATTTGATCCAGGTGAATTAATTATATTTACCGGAACAGCCATACCAAATAGTCCATTAGAATTAATTTTACAAAATAATCTAGGAGATGAAATGAGCTCAGATATCATCCAGGTTGCAGATTCGGGAATAATAAACTTTGAATATCAAACAACAGAAAATGAAGATATTGAAGGAACATGGACTTTAATTGCAACTCAAGAAAATAATAAAGAATTTATCTATGTAGGATACGATGTAGTACCAACAATTCCAGTGAACATAAAATTTGATAAATCAAGTTATAAAAATATAGAAAAACCAATAATTAGTTTAGCAGGTAAACCATCAGAAAAAATATCAATGATAATCATAACACCATCTGGAAATGTTGTAGGTTCAACTATAAACATTGAATTAAAAGCAGACGGTAAGGCAGAACATATGTTAGATTTATCGGGTTATCTATCAGGAATATATACAGCAGTAATTAAAAAAGGAGGTACACAAAGTAGTGAAAACTTTTCAGTAGGACTAATAGCAGGTTCGGGGGCAATTGAGGCTAACATCACACAAACAGAATACGAACAAGGAGAACGGATATTATTATTGGGTAATACAGCAAATGGCAATTCGTTAATGTATGTAGATTTAATAGATCCTAATGGAAAAAAGATAAAATCTTTAGAAATGGCGTCAAATAGTGAAAGGATGTTTTCTGAAGAAAGATTAAAAATCCCTGAAAAAGGAGAAACAGGATTTTGGAAAATTTTCATTAAGAGCGGTTCCAATACGAATACAATAGAGTTTGAAGTACTTACCAAAAA
The DNA here is from genome assembly GCA_028335865.1 of Candidatus Nitrosopumilus sp. Classification (GTDB taxonomy): domain Archaea; phylum Thermoproteota; class Nitrososphaeria; order Nitrososphaerales; family Nitrosopumilaceae; genus Nitrosopumilus. Next base: position 30,733 of record JAOKTA010000006.1, on the reverse strand, counting down.
TCAAGAAGGACTGAATATGAAAATACCTGAAAAAGTTGCAACAGGAGAATTATTTAAGATGGATATTGTAACATCTCATAAAACATCCATAATAATAATGATATCAGATATGGATGGAAACGAGGTACAGCAACTAACATGCAATACAACAAAAGAATTCAAATGTGAAACATTTTGGTCTATTCCAAAAGATACAATTCCAGGAACATATGAAATCAAAGCATACGATGCAATTAATTCAACTGAAGATACATTTGAAATTATAATGAAATAAAACAATTTTATCTTAGTTAATTAGAGGATTCATAATGAATCTTAAAGACAAAATTACAGAATACCCAAATTTTCCAAAAAAAGGTATATTATTTAGAGATTTTAGTCCAATCCTAAAAGATCCGTCATCGTTATCATATATTGCAGATGAATTTTCAAAACATTTTCATCCAAAAGACGTAGATGTGTTTGCAGGAATCGAGTCAAGGGGATTTCTACTAGCAACAATTTTGGCATTAAAATACAACAAAGGAATAGTTATGATTAGAAAGGCAGGAAAACTACCCGGAAAGACTGCAAAATTAGCATATACAATTGAATATGGAAAAGATACAATAGAAATTCAAAAAGATATCATAGACGAGGGTCAAAAAATTGTAATTTGTGATGATTTACTTGCAACAGGTGGAACAGCAAAGGCATCTGCAAAATTAATTGAAAAAGTAGGTGGAAAAATCACAGGATTTGCATTCATCATAGAATTAACAGGATTGAATGGAATTAAAGGACTTAGTAAATACAATTGTAAATCATTGGTGAAATATTAATGGAAAAAGATGTAGAGATTGGAATTTTTGGAGGGACTGGAATTTATGATTCAGGATTACTTGAAAATGCACAAGAGATAGAAATAGACACACCATATGGTAAGACATCAGATACAATAACAGTTGGGACATTCAAAGGACGAAAAATTGCATTCCTTCCAAGGCATGGAAAAAAACATACAATTCCACCACACATGATTAATTTTAGAGCAAATATCTGGGCATTCAAGGAATTAGGAATTACAAGAATAATAGCACCGTCAGCAGTAGGAAGTTTAAAAGAAGAATTAGCACCGGGGCACTTTGCGTTGCCAACACAATTTTTAGATTTTACAAAATCAAGGGAAGGTTCATTTTCAGAAAATGGAAAAGTCATCCACATATCAGTTGCAGATCCATTTTGTCCAGAATTACAATCTTCAATTCTAAAAGTAACAGATGAACAAAATATTGGAATTCATAAAGATTGTACCTATGTTTGTATTGAAGGTCCACGATTTTCAACAAGAGCAGAATCAAAATTCTATAGGACAACAGGAGCAGACATTATTGGAATGACTTTAGTTCCAGAATGTCAACTAGCAAGAGAAGCACAAATGTGCTATGCATCAATTTCAACAGTTACAGATTATGATGTTTGGGCAGATAAACCAGTTACAGCAAAAGAAGTATTAGAAACACTTTCAAAAAATGTAGAGATTACAAAGAAAATACTAACAGAATTAATTGATAAAATACCAGCAACTAGAAGTTGTTCATGTGCTAAAGCACTAGAAGAAGCACAATTTTAATCATCCACAAAAGAATCTTTTTTGAGCCCTTCAGGTAGTGTCAAATCACCTTGAAGTAGATTTTGTTGAAGTGTCATAATTACTTCTTCAACATCATAACCCAATTTTTCTAATTCAGTTTCAGTATTTTTAGAAAGTTTTGCGCCAACATTTTGTCCACCAATTCTACCAAATGCTATCGCAGTAAAATGAAATTCATGATCATTCAAAGTACAAACACCATTAATTTTTGCAGCCATCTGGCTACCATGAATATTATTAATGTGAACTTTAAGATCCATTAGATAGATTAAATTTCTACAGCCTTGTTAACATTGTCTTCAACTAAAAAGCTCCAATGCTGTTCATCTTCAATTTTAAAATTTTTACTGTTAAGTGAAATTACTTTTTCTTCAAGACATTCATGTTGAATTGAACCATTTTCTTTTAATTTCACTAATTTCCATCTGTATCTAGTCTTTTGTAATTTACATACACAAACTGCCCATTTTGCATCAGAATCAATTCTAGGCATACCTACAACTTCAGCAATTTCTTCAATACCAAGTTGTTTTTCTTCACAAAATTGTTTCTTACAAACAGCACATCGCCATACATCAACGGAACCAATAGTTCTTTCATCCACGTTGATGTTTATAACACCAAAATATGTAATCTGAGGATTATTACAGCATTTGTAAACTTCAGGAGTTTTTGGTTGCTCTTCATCAGATTTACCTAGAGTTTTTTCAGTATCACTCGGAGGTTTTGCTGAAGATGTTTCAGAATTGCTCAATGTTGTTCACCAATTATTAGCATTATTTAGTTCTTGCATCATCATACGGTTGTTCTAAAACTACGCCGATACTGTCAACAATTTTATTTCGCTTAAATTCAATATGCTCACGTTCACACATTTTTCGATACATGTTGACTGCAGTAAACCTAGGATGCATTGCCTCAAATTCAGTTTCAGAAATATCAATAAAACCACCAAGAGTCATAAGATCAGTAGCAGTTTTTTCAGCAGTTGTAGATGAGATTTTTAATTTTTCTGCAATTTTAATAGCAGACATTTTTCCATACCAAGTAACTAACAAAAAGGTTTTAGCTTGAATTGGGGTTAACCTTATTTCAGAAATTAGATCATTTTCAAGTTTAGAAGAATCCATTATTTTTTAAAGAAAATAACAACTACATAAAACATATGAGTAAATGAGTTATTTTTTAACCAAAATCTTTTTTGAGATTTTCAAAGCAAATCCCATAGCAATAAAATGTACAACACCACCTACAATGGCAGCAGTCATCAAATTATCAAGAATAACCCAACTTACTAAAAATGCAATAATTGATGGGACAGTTAGAATTACAGCCATAATAGTTCCTCTCAAGGCAATTTCACGGATGTTAAGTTTAGATTTTGTCGTATCAGACAACAGGGTTATTTTCAAAAATGGTAATAAAAATCAAAGATACTTTATATTTGGTAAACGTGAATTTGTATTGTTTGTCAAGTTACAAAAAAACATATTCAAATGAGCAGTCATTAAATTTTGTCATACCAATAATTGTTATTTTATTTTTAGGAATAATATACACAATGACTCAAAGAGCAGATTCAGGATATGTGAGTTTTATTTTAATTGGTGGAGCAGCAATTACAATGATCTACTGGATTAAAATTATTAAAAAAATGGCAAACGATCAAAAACCTGTAACGTATGAGCAATCAAAAGAACAAGAAACAAAGAATTGGGTTTATGATCTAATCAAAGGAGAAGGGGAGTATGTATTCGTAGCAGAAGTTCCAGGTCCTGAAGATAAAATTTCAGTAAGATTGGTAGATGGTACACTATATGTTCGTGGAACAAATGGATTTTCAAAAGAGGTACCAATTGAAGGCGTAAATGAAATGCAAATACAGGATTTCAAATATAGAAACGGCGTATTAACATTAAGAATAAAATAACTAAAGACTTTTTGCTAATTCTAATTTTTGAGGCAAATACTTATCAGTAATATTTGTAAGACCGTATTTTGAAAAGGCCTCCAGTTCAGCTTTTCTCTTTAATTTTAAAAACACATCAAGCTCCTTTTTCCAAATTCCATCTTGATATCTAGGATCTTTTTGTAAATCATAACATCGCTTGATATCGGATTCAGTCATAGGAATTGTAGGTAATTTGTATTTTTCAATATCAGTAGCCCATACTCCAACCCATTTTGCATCTGGAACTGTTAATTCTCTAAGGTGTGCAGCGTTAGCTGATCCGGATTTAATTACCATTGCAATGTGTTCCCCATACACATCACCATCAGTAAGACAGATGACAGGTAATTTCATTTCATCATGAAGTCTTTTCAATAAAGTTCTAGTAGAACGTGGAGCTTGTCCTCCAGTATTAAGAATAATTGATTTGAATTTTTTATCAACTTGTTCTTCAACAAATCTTGTAAAAAGACCACCCTTCTCAATTGCAATCACAATTTCAGCACTTGTGCTAACTAATTCTGCGGTGGTCAAACTAGGACCTATAGAATATCCATCAGGATGATTAGCCAAATTCATAGTTTTTCCCTCATAACCAGGAATAGTATATTCAATATTCAAATCACCAAAAATAGAACTTCTTTCTTCAGGGAAAATATGAAAATCTTCTCGAGCCCTAGAAGTGACAGCTTCTAAATCCACAATAATGTTATCAGATTCAGATTGATCCTCAAATTCAACAGCAAAAGCCTGTGAAGAATAATAGACATCTCTCAAAGTAGATGATTTCCGTTCAGTGGTTAATCGATTTGCAAAAAATGCTAACCACATTAATTGCGTAAATGATCTTAATTGTGCAGAATTTCTAGAACTTCTTAAAGCAGCATTATTACCTAAAATGTATTGTCGAAGTTGTTTATCATATACAATATTACCAACAGACCTACTAGGAATAGAAAATTTTGGAAATTGGCCATTATCTAAATCATCATAAATTTTTGCACCATGAGTTTTTAATATTTCAAGAATAAGTTTTTGTTTATCATCCGCTTTTTTACTTCTAGACTTAATTTTCTTTTCTTGTTCTTTTTTAGTTATTTTCAATTTCATTCTCCTCTTTTATTGCCTTTTTATTTTCAGACTCAATTTCAGTTTGTAACATTTTCTTATAATTAGGTTCTTTTTTCTTTCCAGATAATTCGGTACAAAATTCAGCAATCATTGGAATATATTTTGCATAAAGATTAGCTCTCTTTTTTGCCATTTCAGCTTGACCACGTTTAGACATGAAAGAGGATAATTTTCTAGATAAAAATTGCAATGCCAATCTTAATTCTCGTTCTATTTCTTGTCTATCAGCAACATTTTCTTTTCCTGCAGTTTTGTATGGAATTCTTGTTGAGCATATGTGAGAAACAATGATGAATGGAGGTTCCCCTTTTACTTTGTATCGACCCCAATCAGTGTCATTGACAACTTTAAGAACCACATCACTGCCCTCGTCATAGAGTAATGGAATTCTATTAGCATATCGGTAAACATGGGGACCACCAGATTTGATATCACCACCGTAGGCTATGCCCATTTCAATAATGAAAGGAAATCCAGAATATGCAGAAGCTGGACGTTGAACCACAGCAACAAAGTCAGGATTAAAGAATTTCTTAATTCCTTTTTCCAATGGTTCAGCACCTAAAGGAGCCAAACAACTAGAGTCAGGAGCCATGAAATCTTCAAATTTCTGAAGTGCATCACTAAGATTGACAAGTTCCTGATTAGTCAAAGTACCCATTCTTTTTTCAGGCTTAAATTTTGCAAATTCTGCAAACTTTACGGCAGTTGTAGGCCCTATACGTTGAAATCTTTTTGTCAAAAATGTGGTGAGTGGTTCTCCTTGAACAGTATTTGTCAATTGTTTATAATATTCACTTTCAGGGTCCATGTCAACAGATTTTGATTGTGAATCTCCAAAGTCCCAGTAAAATAATTTTTTATTTGGCATGTCAATATCCTCAATTTTAATTTTATTGAGTTTCTCAAAATCCATTTTTAAAAAAGACATCAAAGCTATTACAACTCTAACTTGCCGTGGAAGTGTTTTCCATTTCTTTTTTGCTTTATCCATTATGGATGTAAAACTAAGTTTTTTTACAGATAATCCCAAGTCTTTTCTAACTTTTTCAATCATTGCATCATCAATTGTTGGAATTTCAAATTGAGATTCAACAATCATTCTACGTATACGTTCAACATCAATTCCATGTGGATGCGGTCTAATGATAGTCGGCGGTGCAGGAATTTCTTTTACAAATCTAGGATGACTAAATTTTTGATTTTTAGGATCATCAAAAGTTATTGAAGCATATGGTGTGATCAAAGAAGTTTCATAAACATAGTCTCGAATTTTATTTCCTGCTTTAGAATAATCACCTTCTAAACAAATACTCACAGTAAGACCTGTTTTGGAAATTTCCTTGGTTGTGTGTTTTACAATTACAGGCTTATTTTTTTGAATGTCCAACAATATTTCAAATTGATTTTGAATTTTACCATCAGAAGAACTTTTTACAAGTACAGGCTTATTTGTTGTAATTTGTCCATATAGAATTGCCATTGTCGCACCCAATCCAAACATCCCTCGAGCCTGTTTAAGTCCAAATTTAGAACCATACAGTACAGTTCCAAAAGCAAGTGGAATATGTTCGGCATCTATTCCAGGGCCATTGTCTTTGACAGTCAAAATATAGGGTTTAGGATCAGGTTTGTCAGGCTCGACTGCTTTAATTGTAAGATGAACATCAGGAAGTATTCCTTTTTGATCACATGCATCTAATGCATTCTCAACAAATTCACGAACAGCAGTATACAGAGATCGTGTTGGGTTACTGAATCCAGCTAAATCACGGTTACTATAAAAAAACTCACTAGGAGATATTTGATTAAATTTTTCCTTAATAGAGGACATCTTGATTTTCCCACAATAGCATTTTTTCTTGTTTTGTTCTTCTGTTTGCAGATTCTAATTTATCATAAACTGCACCATGCATTCCCCCACTAGAAATAGCACATATTGCATCAACTGCTAATTTTAATTTATTTGAATTTCCAATAATTGAAACAGTTCTTCCATAAACTGAAATATGCGTACTGGTTAGATTTTCCATATTTATTCTCGCTCTACCTGCATTTCCAATGATCCTCCCTTTTATCCTTTCAACATTTGCATTGGATTTTCCAGCAAACTCCCTAAGATCAATAATATGCAATATGTTTTCATCTTCTAACAAAGTCATGGCATTGTCAGGAGAAAAACCGCGTCCAATTGCACTAACAATTTCCATTGCTTTGAATGGCTGCATTTTTTCAATAGAACCAATCGATTTTATAAAAACTTCTCCAGTGTCACCGTCAATATCAATTGAAACATAGCATGCTGCCTCAATCTTGGATTTAACATTACCAGATTTTCCAATTAAAGCACCAATTCTATCACTAGGTATACGAATTAATTTTTCAAAGCTCATTTACAATATCCTCAAATATACTACTAGAATCATCAACAATCATTCCTCTTTTTTTAAAGAATCGTATAATGTTATTAATGTCTCTTTTAAGAAATTCTTTCGAATTTGGATGTCTAAGATCAACTGCAGATCCTAGATCAAAAACAACTAAACCATCATCAGTTTTAAAAATATTATATTCTGAAAAATCACCATGAACTAGTTTTGCTTTATGATATAGATCTTTAATTATAGATATGGCTTGATCGTAATCATTTTGATCAACATCTGAAGTTAGTAAAGAACGACAAGGAGCACCATTCACACCTACAAAATCCATCGCAAGTACATTATTTGTAACATAAAGAGGTCGAGGTACAGGTATACCGGCATTATAACACTGAGTCAAATTACGATGTTCTTTTTTTGCCCATAAATATACCAAATTTTTGGTACCTTTTTTGACATGTCGAAATCTAGGATCACCTGTGAGATAGGGTTCACGTTTTTTAAAATTAGAAGTAGAAACCAAATAAATTTTTAAAGCAACATTAGAATTATCTTCAGCTACACCCCAAAAAACAACAGATTCTTTTCCAGCACTTACAGAACCATTGACATATGCAATGATATGATCCGTAATCATTTTGTAAAGAGTCATCACAGTAGGTTTGTCTAAAACTTCATTGACCACTTTTCCTTTTTTGAATCCATCAGGCAAAGTTTTTCGTTTAGATTTTGCATTTAATTTATTGTCTAATTTCCATTCTAATTTTCTACTAATAGTGTCAGCCATCAGTTATTATTTTTTATACTAGATAAAAGAGATTGCTTTTCAACTAAAACATAAAAGATATTAAAATTAAAAATTATTTTATGTATTGAAAATAATTAAAAATGGAATATTAGAAATTATTTTAACTCCAGACTCAGAACCAATTCCAAGATCAATAGCTAAAGAAATTGTTTCCTTACCTACGAGATTCATAATAGATGCAGATTGTAACAAAGATACGGCTTTATCTTTATCAACTAATTCTTTACCATAGTAGTTTTCACTAATGTGAATTTTTAATTTGCCATCAATAACATCAGTTCCAATTAATTCAGCATCACACATGTTTACCATTGTATTTTTTTCATAATTGCTAGTTCGTACTGAAAATTGCATTACGCATATTTACCTTTCAAGGTAGATTTTGCACCACATGCTTCACAAACTAAAAATGAAATACGATTTTCTTTTAGAACTTTTGTATCAGGGCTTTTACATGTAGTGCATTCAAGATAATCTTTTACGTAAATTTGAAACAATCTAGTAAAGTCATCAGGGGCCCTACGACCAACAAACATGGCTTTATCACCAAGTCGTTCTGCAGGTACAGCAAATTCTTTGGAAAGGTATTGAAGCACTTTATCAGGATCTCGTCTAAGAATTTTAGGGAATTCTGAAAAATTACGTAAAAATGTTTTTTGGCCTTCCCACATTACATCTACAATTGGAAGCTCAAATCTATTTCCAGATTCTTCATCTGAATTACCTAGTTTATCCTCAATACGTTTAAGCAGACGCTCATAATCTGTTGTAGTCATAAAAAAACGTGGAGAGTATTCCCTATATTGTTTTTGAAAAAGAAGAATAAATTTGGACTAGTTTGTAGATTATTCTTTTGGCATTGCGCCAATACGGAATACGTTAGTTGTACAGATTGGACATGTACCTTTTACGGCTGGACGTCCATTCTTTAGTTTGACCTCTTTAGGATCTTTGATATCCGTTTTTGCTCTACATTTTACACAGTATGCTTGAACCATTATGAAATTTATCGAACTGAGTGGTATTTAGTAAGAAGTTGTGAAAAATAGTTCACTATAGACTGGATGTATTTACTTTTTTTTAGGCATCAAAAAAAGAAAAAAACTTAAAAATTACATAAAATAAAGATATTTTTTGAAAAAATCTTTAAAATTATAAAATAATACTGTTTTTTCCTAATATTCATGAAATAAAATATAATTTTTAAAAAAATTACCAATTATAAACTAGTCAATCATAAAAATAGAAAATGGCATCAAAAAAAGGAATTGTGATTACGGGTATAATTTTAGCATCAATCACAGCTGCCAGTTTTTTGTTATGGATAGTTCCGCAAGAAAATGATTCAACATTCATAGTTACAGATTATGAAGGGTATCTAGACGGAGTAAAAAATATCCACGAAGTGTTACAAGAATCAATAGATATAGAATATAGAAATCTTCAAGATGGAAAAATATCACCAAGTGAGTACATAATCATAACGGAAGTAACATCATCGCAAGTAACTACACAGATAAGCGAATTTGTAACATCAAAACCCTCAGAAAAATGGCAAGAAAGTTACATCAGTTACATGAATGGAATGAAGAAATTTAATGAGTACATTATAGAAACCAAAGTCTTAGCAAATCAAATTGAAAATGAAAGTACAGATGCTAAAATTTTAGAGACAGTTAACAAAATAGAAGCCATTAAACTAGAATCTATAGAACATATCAAGAAATCAAATGAATTAAGACCCTAGTCTCAAGACATAATTATACTAATGATAATAGTTGGAAATCATTAAAAACTGAGTATGTATTATCAAATACGATGTCACAAAGATCTACTAGAGTAGAAAAGGATGTTAGTAAATCAGCAGTCAATAAATTAGTAGTAATTTGTGTAGATAGAGACGACGATGTAGGGGAGAAAACAGGAATTACTACACCGGTGATAGGAAGAGATGCATGTATAGAAGCAGCACAAAGATTAGCATTAGAAGATCCAGAAGATGCTGATTCTAATTCAATATTTGCAGCAATTAAAACATATGAAGATTTAATCAGTAAAGGTTACCAAGTTGAAGTATCCATTATAACAGGAGTCAAGGACAGAGGAGTTCAAGCAGATGAAAAAATACTACGTGAAGCAAAAATGGTATTAGAAAAATTTCAAGCAAGTGGGGCAGTTATTGTTTCAGATGGAGAAGATGATGAAAGCGTAATTCCGGTTATTCAAAATGTTCTACCAGTTGTATCAGTACAACGAGTGGTAATGAAAGTAAGTAGAAGTGTAGAGTATTCCTATGCAGTTTTTGGAAAATATCTAAAAATGATGGCTTATGATACAAAATATTCAAAATTCTTTTTAGGAGTTCCAGGAATTCTTTTATTAATTGGAGGAATAGCAACTGTTTTTGGATATACCGCAGAAATATTTGCTGTACTTGTAAGTATTCTAGGTGGAGCATTTTTGATCAGAGCATTTGACATAGACAGAGCATGGTCAAGTTGGTCTAAACCTACACCGATAGGTTTTATCAAAATGTTTACAACAGTTACAGGAATATTATTAATTCTATCATCAGTGCCAGCTGGAATTAGTACGATAGATTCAAAAATAATTGAAACAAATGGAGGGGTTATTGAAAGTATGTCAAATCAAATAGCAATAGGACAATTTGTTGGAGGATCATTACCAATATTATGGATTGGTTTAGGTGCAATATTTGCAGGGATATTACTAAGTAATTGGATAGGAGGCATTCTTAGACAAATTAGCGATATTCTAAGAATAATTGTTTTAATTTCATTATATCCAATAATTGCACAGTTTACAAACATAATGATATTTGATGAAAGTTCATTTACATTGATACCACCATTATTGGGAGGATTAGCAGTAACATTAGTTTCAGCTACAATTCTTTTCAAAAAATATAGAAAACAAAAAGATCAAGAAATGATTTCAGAATAACACAATTTAATTTTAAAAAAAAATAAAAAATATAGATATCATCATATATCTATCAAGGTTCAAAGAAAAATAGAAATGGGCAAAACTAAAGACGTAATTTTACAATTATCAGGATTATACAAAATATATGGTAAAAAACTAGAAACTGAAATTAAAACAGGAGACATTCCAAATCATATTGCATTAATTTTAGATGGAAATAGACGATGGGCAAAACTAAATTTAGAAATTAATAAAAAAGGCCATTGGGAAGGGGCAGATACAGTTGAAAATTTACTTGACTGGTGTGAAGAATTTAATATTAAAATTGTAACATTATATGCACTTTCAGCAGAAAATTTAGATAGAAAAGATAATGAATTAGAAGACTTGTATGAACTAATTAGAATGAGATTAGAAAAATTATACAATGATCCTAGAATACACAGATGTGAAATGAGAGTTAAAGGAATTGGAAGAATGGAATTACTGCCAGAATCAATTAGAGAAGTATTAGCAAGATTAGATAATGTGACAAAAAATTATAATAATTATTTTCTAAATATTGCACTGGCATATGGAGGTCAGTATGAATTAGTAGATGCAGTGAAAAAAATAGGCGAAAAAATCAAAGAAGGTGAATTACAGATAGAAGATATTACAAAAGAGGAAATTGAGTCAAATCTATACACTTCACACCTACCACAATCATCACCAGATATGATTTTACGTACATCAGGAGAGAAAAGACTAAGTGGATTTCTAATATGGCAAAGTGCTTACAGTGAACTAGTTTTTATGGACATTTTTTGGCCAGAATTTAGGAAGATTGATTTAATGAGAGCAATTAGAACATTTCAGGAAAGGAAAAGAAGGTTAGGAAAATGATAGAAGAAACGTCTGCAGGAATTGTACTATTTAGAAAAGAGGAAACAAAAAAATTATTTTTACTATTGCATTATCCATCAGGTCATTGGGATTTTGTAAAAGGTAAAATGGAAAAAGGGGAAACAACTCATGAAACTGCAATCAGAGAAACAAGAGAGGAAACAGGCATTACAGATATTACATTTGTAGAAAATTTTGAAGAGTGGATTGAATATAATTTTAAATACAAAGGAGAATTAGTTCAAAAAAAAGTAGTGTTTTTTTTAGCTGAAACAAAAACTGAAGAAGTTAAAATATCACATGAACATAGTGGGTACACATGGATGGATTACAATACATCTATGGAAAAAACTACATTTGATAATGCAAAAACAGTATTAACAAAAGCACAAAAATTAATTTCAAATACTTTGTAAATGTAATTCTTTTGCTACGGCAACAGAATTTTTAGCATTCAAAATAGTTCTACCTACAATTAAATAATTAGTTCCAGATGAAATTACTTCTGATGCATTTCCACCTTGAGTACCAACACCAGGTGAAAATATACTTAGATTTTTTCCTGCTTGCTTAGAACAATATTGAATAATTTTTGGAAATGTTGCACCCACAACAATACCATCAACTTTTGCTCTTAATGCCCAATTTAGAAATAATTGGTATAGTTGCTGTGTTTTACCCATTTTAACTTCCATATCATAAGATAATTTAGCCTCAGGTGCACTCATGTGACACAAAGTAATCACGCCTTTCTGTTCTTTATGAGATGATTTTACTAAATTCTTTAAACTATCCAAACCCATGATAGGATTGGCTATTACTGCATCAAATCCTAAATCCCATAAATGTTCAGTTGTTACGCGATTGGTATTTCCAATATCATTAAGTTTGATATCAGCAATAGTCTGTAATCCATAATCATGAGCAGTTTTATTGATTTTAATAATTTCTTTAGCGCTAAGAGGGAGAAGTAAATGAAAATTGAGTTTAACTCCACAGAGATACGGGTTTAATTTTTTAATATTTTGAATAGTTTTATTTTGTAAATTTTTTACAGATGAATCATAATCATTTGCAAGTATCACTTTCCCATTGCTTTTAGAGATCTGTGAAAGTCTAGTTTTGAAGGTGGTCATAGTTAACTAATGGATGAGTGTCCTTCAATTTTATTATTTTGATATAGGAATAGCCGTGTTCGGAGGGGTTTTGAACAAAAGTAGGGCTTATTCCATTTGTTGTTGAAAATTTTATAAATGGATTTCCAGGATCACTGTCCAAGACTACATGGCAAAAGTAGGATGTTCCCTCATCATTGAAATTCATAAAAACACCAAGAAGCCACTTATCGTTATGTGGGAATAAAAATAGAGGAAAAGGAAATTCATCAAAACCCCATGTGAGTTTTGCAAGACTAGATAGATCTTCTAATTCAATGGGCTGATATCTATCAAGAGTTCCATTACCAGGTTGTAGTGTTTTTGGAAGAGATTTAATTCGAATAATTGGAGAATAGAGTCTACTAGAATCAGAAGTAGTATCTACAATACTAGATTCTTCTTTTCCAGATTTTAATCCATAGGAAAGATAATCACCATCAGTATCTAAAGGAGTATAGTAAACAATTGGTTTTTCTTTTAAAACATCCATTTGTACAGATAGAATTTTTTTTCCATCATAGTTATGAGAAAATGATACACGAGGTGCACGCTCAAGTGCACAAACTAATCTTGTAAATTCTAAAGTAGAGTGGAGTTGTATGTAACGAGGTAATTTATCAACAATATTAGGCTCTAATTTATCCACAAGGATTTGTTAGAGATTATCAAATTAAACTTATCCAAAAAGTTGGAGCCTAGTTTCTTCTATCAACAACATCATTGATTGCAGGGCCGGTTCCAATAATTGTTACAGGCGTGTGTAATTCATTTTCAATATTTTTGATAAAAGATTTTGCATCTTCAGATAATTCAGCGTAAGAAGTTTTACCAGCACAATCAGTAAAGAGAACATCTAATTTTGTAATTGAAATTTGTGTTGCACCATTAAGCATAATTGCACGTCTTGCCAAATCAAAATCAAAATCAGCAGCACGTCTTTGACGACCAGTAACAGTACCAAATTCAGACCAATTTTTCTTTTCTGCATCCTCTAAGGATAATTCTTTATCTAAAGGACCAGTTCCAACACGAGTAACATAAGATTTGAAAACAACAATTACTTCATCAACTTTTGTTGGCCCCAATCCAACATCAGCACAAATTCCAGAAGCAGTTACATCCTTTGAAGTTACAAATGGATAAGTTCCATGCCATAAAGAAAGAAACGTACCTTGAGTTCCTTCAACTAGAACATTTTGATGTGAATCTAATGCGGAATTAATTTCCTTAGAAACATCAGTAATTAGAGAAGATAGTGAATCAAAATCTTTTGCCATTTTTAGAGTACGCATTGCTCTATCGGCATTAGCAGGACCAGTTCCAGAACCAGTACTACCGATTTTTTCTTTTAATTCACCTTTAGAATCTCTCATCAAATGAGATTCTTCAATTACCCCACAGTGTTTATCAATAAATACACGACCAGATGCACCAAACTCTTGAATTTCTTTATCAAGAACTTTGGGATTAATTACAACACCAGGTCCAATCATAACTTTAGCATTTTTATTTAAAAATCCACTTGGAAGCATTCTAACTTTGTATACTTTATCACCATCCATTATGGTATGACCAGCATTAGGACCAGCACCACCACGAACTATAATTTTTGGATTATCTTTAATTGCCAAGTATGAAATAATCTTTCCCTTACCTTCATCACCAAAGAACCCTCCAACAACAACAGTACAGGCCATATTTGGAAAATCTATTTGGTTTATTTAAGCTAAAGTGTCACTGTATGATTTTATATTCAGGAAAAATTAGTTTAGATCGATGTCAGAAGAGAATTTTGCAGGAAATATAATAGTCAATTTAGCTAGTTTACCAGATTTTTTGAGAACACCAATTTTAAAAAAAAGAATGATTGAATTTGATTCAAAATCAGAATCAGAAAAAACTGAAATCATAAACAATGCGTTAGAAGCAGGTCCCAGTATTCCATTTCTCAATTTTTCTAAACTCTTTAAATCTTGGCTGAAAATCATAGCAAACATCTCAGAAGAACATAGAGAAGGAATGTTTTTGGCATATATCACACAATCATTGCTATCACCAGAAAAATTAATTGCATTTAATTTAGATGGAATTTTAGAAATATTTTTACAATTAGAAGAAAATGAAAAAGAGACCATTTCAAATACAATTAAAAAAATTATTAAAAATCTTAATGATGAGGAAAGAAAGAAAATTCTAATTATGATACCAAATAATGCTAAAAATCATTTAAAAATTTAGTTAGTTTGCGGTTCATCAGGTTTTCGATTATCTTCATTTGAATAATCAATGATTTCCCCTTCAGCAGATAACACACCTACAAATATTTTTTCATGTTTTTTTAATAATTTTCTATGATCAGCCATAGACATATCAAGTTTCATTTCATTCATTACCATTATTTGGTATTCTTTCCATTCAGCCCAACATTTGGTACAGGTAGGATATTTTACATTAACAGGTCCTAGTTGTTCAGTATCTGGAATTGAATTTTTACATTTAGTGCATGTTAGGCTCATAAAAAACAACAAGAAACAACTCCTTTTATCTTTTTTTGATGTAAAGTAATAATAATTCATGAAGAGTAAAATAAAGTATGAAGATAAAATGTCCAAAATGTAATAAAAATGCAGAAATGCCTCTAGATTATTCAATGGTGAAATGCGGTTCATGTGATTTGGATATGAGTTACGGAGAATATGTGAAATTCATTGCACATAATCAACCCAAATATTCAGATATTCTAGGAGATTACGCATCTGGTGGAAGTACAGAAGGTCAAACAGCAGGTTCATTGGATGAATGGGATTAACAACATAGTAAAATAATTCATCAGATTAAAATAATTACTTCAACAAATCACTAAACATAATTGGAATTTTTATTAGAAAATATACTTAATCTAGTTGGTTTTTTGGTAGGACTTGCCATAGGAATAATGGCATATATTGGATTTAGAAATACAGGTAGTCCAACATTATTTAGATTAACCATTGCATTTTCTTCAATAAGTTTAGGATTTTTTGTAATATGGTCAGGATACATGCTAGAAGACTTTGTAATAAAATCAGGTACAATTGAAAGAGGGATTCAGACTGTAGGTATTGTAATTCAAACTATAGGATATTTTTTCATTGCATTTTCTCACAGCATAAAATCATTTTTTCCAAAATCTAATTACTTTAGATCAGTAGGAATTTTACCACTTTTTCTAGTATCAACTGTTCAATTAGAACATATTTTCAGATCAATATCATTTATCTTGTTGGTATACGGTGCAATTGAAACAATGTTGTCATATAGAGATAATAAAAATAAAGGAGCAATTTCAGTAGCGATAGGATTAACACTTTTAGCATTTGGAGAATTTTTAGGATGGTATTCTTTTGTATTTCCAGAATCAATTTTGTATACAATATCAATGGTCATCAAAATTGGAGGATTAATCGCATTGTTTATACCAGTAAGTAAAATTCCACTAAAGAGAATAAAATTTGATGATGACTTGGATAAAATCTAAAATAGGCTCAAAAATAAAAAATAGTCAAATTCTTTTATCTTTTTAGTACATATCAAAATAGCAATTACCTATCATACACATTTAAGAATAAAAAAGTAAGAAAATGGGCGAATATAGAACACAAATGAAGATTATCGGGGATATATTATCAACGACACGAGATGATCTTCAAGATGAAGATGGGGCAACAGTCACATATCTAATTAGAAAAGCAAATATTTCACATTCAAGAATTTCTACAATTTTAAAAACACTAGTATCACAGGGATTGTTAGAACGCGGAGATTCTCAAGGTTCAAACAGATACAAAATTAGTCAATCAGGTAGAGAATTTCTGCAAGCATATAATTCATTTACAAAGTTTGCAGATAATTTTGGTTTAAATATTTAATTTTTAACATTACCAAATTCTTCAAAACTATTTTCGAGTAGATCATCATAGTAATTAACAGTAAAAGAAATAGCATATAGATCAAGTAAAACATAGATAAAAAAATAGTTAAAGCAAATAATAATTAAAGAAAATAGAATACAAATGATATTGAAAGTAGATTGTAATGATGAAGGCATTGGAAAAACATTTCAAGTAATTGAAAATGGAGGAATTGTAATATTTCCAACAGATACAGTATACGGAATGGGATGTAATCCATATAATGTAAATGCAGTAGAAAAAATCTATGAGATAAAATCCAGAGAGAAAATAAAACCACTACCAGTATTAGCATACTCATTAGATACTGTAAAACAAATAGCACGTATCGATACATTCACTGAAAAAATTATAAAGAAATATTGGCCGGGCCCATTAACATTAATTTTAGAATTAACAGATAAAAAATTGAAGAAATCACTAAAATTAGATAATAAAATCGCAGTAAGAATTCCAGACTCCAAATGTACTCTAAAATTATTAAAAAAATGTGGATTGTTAGTAGGAACTAGTTCAAATATTTCGGGAAATCCATCATCTACAGATCCAAAAGAATGTCTCAAAAATATTATAAATTACGATATTTTTCTAAACGGAGGAACAATTACAAGTAAAGGAGAATCAACAATTATTGAAATAGAAAATGAAGAAATTAAAATCATTAGAGAAGGAGTATTGAAAAAAGAGGAAATTATGATATGATGAACCTGATTATTACTTGTGCCAGACATCTTGAAGAAGACACTGAAGAAGAATTAAGAGATATTTTAGATGAATTAGGAGATTCAGAGATAGAAGTGTCAATAAGTGATATGTCGGGAATTTTAACGGCACAAACAAAATTAGAACCAATTGAAGTTGTTAAAAAAATGAAAGAAATACTACTGGATCAACCTTGGAGCATAAGATATTGCCTTAGAATAATACCCATTCAAAAAGTAATTGAAACAAAAATAGAATTAATAGAAAGGGCAATTTCCAACATCTCAAATCAAATTCTAGATGGAGAAACATATAGAATTTTGATTGAAAAAAGAAACTCAGACATATCAAGCAAAGAGATCATTACAAAAATAGCACATGAAATAAAAAATAAAGTTTCATTAGATTTTCCAGATAAAATAATTTTGATTGAAGTGTTGGGCGGTATGACAGGAATTTCTATATTAAAAGAGGCAGATATACTAAGTATTGAAAAAACAAAACGTAGTATGTCAGAATAAAATAGAAGCTTTTTCAACTAAGATATCTTCTAATGGAGTTTTTGAATAAACACTATCAACATGTTTTTTTGAAATATTGAATTGCTTTTTTATAAATGTAGAATTATTTTTTGAAAATAAATCTGAAGAAATTAAAGATAATTCATGACTTAAAGAATCAGGAAAAATTTTATTTCCAATTGTAATTAAAATAAAATTAACAGAAGGTTTTATTCCAGCAGAAGATATAGCATTAGAAATTTGCAATGTCAACGCAAAACGCATTAAAATATCAGTTTCAATTTTATTAGAAAGTAAAATATTATTTTTTTCAGCGTTAATTGAAAGAGATAAAATTTTTTTTAAATGTGATGCACTAAGTATAAAATTAGTAGATACAGCCTGAAATTTAATTTTAGGGTATGTTTTTCTCAAATTGTCAATGAATTTAATATCGACAGTTTTTTTGCCGCATATTTCAAAAATACAAATTTGTTTTTTTTCAATTTCAAAACAAGATTTTTTTGATGAACCTCCATGAATCACAGGTATAATACTTACAACGTCCCCATCATGAACAGTGGTAGATTTTCCTTCCATTGCAGAAGAATCAGAACCATTAACAGCAATCAAAATATTTTCAAAATCAAAATCAGAAGTGTCTTTAGGTTTTAATTTAAATAATAAGTCAAGCAAATCTTGAATAGAAATATCAGATTCACTAATTTCTAATTTTTCAGAATTAAAAGACTTTTTTGCGCCACCAAGAAATTTTATAACAATCATAAGTATACATCTAATTTAGAAATGAATATTTAATTAATTATTCAGTTTTTTCATCTACAGGTGGAGTTGTAGATGTAATTGTTTCAACTTCTTCGTTGGTTAGAGTAATTTCTTCACCAGATTCATCAATTTCACCAGACTCTGTAATGTCTAATGTAGATTCTTGTTCTTCAACATTAGAATAATCCATACCACTACGATCATGTTTAATTTTATCTTCACGAATTTGTTTTTTGAGAAATCTTGTAATATAACCAGCGACCTTATTTTTTAGACCTTTAGAGCGAACAATAGCAATTTCATTTAATGCTTTTTTATTTTCAACAAAATCTTCACCGAATTTAGATTTATGTGCCTCTAATACTTCAAAAGAAATACGTTTTATCCTATCCACGAATAAATTAACGAAAGGGGTATTTTATACCTATATTCCAAGAAAACGTTTTGTATTGCATTCTAACAAAAATGCCATCTCGTCAAATGTTTTTTCAAGAATTTTGGAAGCACAAAATATAACGCTAGGGATAAAACTAATCTGTCCAGATTTCATTTCAAAACATCTAGAAAACCTAACAGGTCCATCAGTTTCAACAAGAAGTTTTGAGGGATTAGTTTTAGATAACAAAGTTTGTTTATCATTGGCATAAATCGTTACAGGTCCAAAAGATACAAAAAAATCCATATCCATGGCTTTTTGAAGTTGTTTTTTACTGCCATCAAACCAGTGTAATAAAGCATTTTTTGCATTATAGGAAGTCATAATTTCAAAAACATCATCGAGACTTTTTCGTGAATGAATAGATACAGGCTTATGTAATTTTTCTGCAGATGAAAGTAATGATTCAAAAACTTGGACTTGTCTTCTAGTGTCATCTTTATTTTTCACATATGTAGGATCTAATCCAATTTCACCTATTCCAGAAATACTATTTTGGTTTAATTCTATCAAATCAGTAATTTTTTGAAGATCATCATTTGCAAATTCAGGATGAATTCCAATGAAAGGTAAAACAAGTTTACTTTGTTTTGATAGAGAGAGGGTTTCTAAAGAATTTTTGACATCCGTTGAAACACAACATGCTTTAATTTTAAGAAATTCCATTTGTTTTAAAATTAAATTAATTTCAGGAAGGTATGCAGAATCAGAGAGATGTATGTGAGAATCAAAAAGCCAAGTCATTTTCTAATTAATTCTGAATATAGTCTGTATAAATCGATTCCTTAGTGACATTTTTTCACTCGTTAAGTTTTTTCCTAAAAAAATAAATTAAAAATTATGAAATCATCAGAATTAGGATTATCTGCAATGTATAGAATTTTAAAAAAAGCAGGAGCAAATAGAGTTAGTGATGAATCAGCAGATGAATTAAGAAGAACAATAGAAGAAATTGCAGAAGAAATTGCAAAAAGTGCAGTAGACTTAGTTGCTCAAACAAAGCCAAAACGAGTAACCATAACGGGTGAAGATGTAAGAAATTCATGGTTACAAAAAGAAAAACAATCCAACATGGATCGTTTTAAAGTGATTTAAGAAATTTCAATCTAAAGAGTTTAATTGTTCAATTCATGTTTTTCAAAACGGTACTCTGGCAGAACGGTTATGCGTGAGCCTGCAAAGCTTATACAAGGGGGTTCGACTCCCTCGGGTACCTTTTATTCTACAATTACCTGAGCGAACATCCAAGGATGTAATGTGCAAAAGTAATCGTATGTACCAATTTCATCAAAAGATAATGTGTAGGACTGATACGGATCTAAATGACCACTATCAAAAAGTCCACTAGGTTCAGGATAAAATCCAGAAGTAACACTGTGAAAAGAAGAATCTTCATTCAACCACGTGACAGATTTTCCTTTTTCAACAATAACATTGGATGGAATATAACAAATGTCCTCAATATCACATCCTGGGCGGGATACTTTCATGGGTATTACAACATCAGGTGGAATGAGGAAATCATTTTGCAAATTAAATTCTTCAGAATTTGCTTCATCAGGATTTGATATTTCAAAAACCATACCAGAATAATAAATTAAACCAATAATTGACACAGATATTCCCAAAATTATTGTCAGAGTAATTATTTTTTTAATCAATTTATTTCACAGTCATCAAAGAGGTATTACACAATTACCTAATCTTCTAAATATATAATGCATTACAAAAATTAATGTCACAGAATTCAAGTGGTCTATTAGAATACATACCAGGTTCAGAAAAGTTACTAATACAAAAAAATTTGAGCCCGCCACTAGAAGGGTTTGCAGAAAATATCAGAGATAATATTCACGAGTATGCAGAGGATTCAAAAAATGAGGTTGAAAAAGGGAAAAATTTCCTTCAATGGATTTTAACAAGAGTTTTTGAGGCTACAGAAGATGATGCAGCAGATGCAATTGTAGATGGAGCAAACGATCTAGGAATAGACGCATATCTTCCAGTAGATTTTTCAGATAATACAGTTAGATTATTTCAGTCAAAATATGGCACATCGCATTCACTAGAAGCAATTGCTAAATTCAAAGAAGATGCAAAAAGATTGCTTTCAAAGGATGTAACAAAAATGAGACCAGAGTTAGCTCAACTAGTTACAAAAATTAAAGAAAAAAATCTAAAAATAAAATGCTGTTATGTTACGGATCAAAAAGTGGACTATCAAGACGAATTAGTAGATATCATAGACGAAGAAAAGATAATCCAA
This sequence comes from Candidatus Nitrosopumilus sp., assembly GCA_028335865.1. Taxonomy (GTDB): domain Archaea; phylum Thermoproteota; class Nitrososphaeria; order Nitrososphaerales; family Nitrosopumilaceae; genus Nitrosopumilus. Next base: position 9,201 of record JAOKTA010000006.1, on the reverse strand, counting down.
AATTTATGGGACAGAATTAAAAAACCAGCTGCGGGAAAAAAATCATCTATTAAATTAGAAAGAATGCTAAGACATGAAAACACCATACTAGGTATTTTAAAACTACGAGAATTAACAGAGTTTGTAAGTAAAAACAAAGAGTATGTTTTTGAATCAAACATCAGGCAATGGATGCAATTTAAAACTACAGTGAATAAGGGGTTACGAGAAACATTACAAACAAATCCAGGAAAGTTCTTTTTTTATAATAACGGAATTACAATAGTAGTTAGTGATTTTACAGAGTTAGGAGAAAACATGATTGAACTTTTTGCACCACAGATTGTCAACGGTGCACAAACATCAAACTCAATTTTAGATCATTCAAAAAGAACAAAAAACATGGACGGTTCAATGACAGTTACAATAATCAAAGCAGATGACGAACAAGAACAAAACAACATTACAAAATATAGAAATTCTCAAAATTCAGTAAGAGGAAAAGATTTAGTGTCATTAATGGATTTTCACAAGTCAATTAAATCACAATTAAAAAACTGCGGATATTTTTATGAAATTCAAGCCGGTTCATTTGATACAAAATCAAAATCAAAACAATCAGAATACAATGGAGATACAGCGTATAACAACTATCTTCCAGACAATCATAAAAAAGTCATTGTTGCCAAAGATGCAATCCAATCACTGGTAGCTGGAATTGAACAAAGGCCAACAGAAGCATATAGTTCACCATCGCAATTTCTTCCAAGAGGTAGCAAATATGATCATATTTTTAATGATAATCTTAAAGATGATTACAGAATAATACTATACCCATATCTTGTAAAAGAATTTGCAAAAAAATCACTAAAGTATGGAAAGCAAGGAGGACATAAAACAAAAAGATATGCAACGTTATTTTTTGTGGCAGTTTATTTCAGAATATTACATAAGAAAATTTTAGAATCAAAAGGAGATTTTAAACTGGACATTAGAAAATTAGAGCCAATTTTTCATAGCTTTAAACTTAACAATAGAATTTTAAAAATTACAGATGTAATCGTGACTAAATTTTTAGAGGATACAGTAGTTGATGATGAGATTGAATTAGCAAATACAAAACATAATTTTTTCTCCCAGCATGTTTGGAATGATTCAATGCTTCGAGTAATAGATAAGAAAATTAGGCAGGAGGAGGATGAAATTATGTCATTAAAAAAGATAGCAAATAGTTTATTTTAATTTAAAAGGCAGTAGTCTAACCAAGTAAAAATCTTGCAGGAGGTTTACATTGGTTAAACTATCTACCTAATTTTATCACAATTAAGTATTATTTAACATAATTTTCTTAATTATTATTAATTCAATTGTTTTTTATATTGATAAAAAATAGAAAAAATACTTTGGGATTAAAAGAAAAATGTTCAATTTGTAACGGAAAAATTGAATTACGTTACAAACCAATGAAAGAATGGAATGTTGAAGGAACAATATGCGGAACATGTTATTCAAAAAAAGCTCATACACACTATCCAGGTGAACATATCAGAGTGAATTTAGATTTAGATTAATTATTTTGCTTTTGAATATTTATTTACATTAAAACAATTCCATGCAAGAGCATCGTCCTTAACATTCTTTTCTTCTAAAAATTTAATATCAGTGATTGTTTTTTTTCTTTTTAAAAGATTCACCTGAAAACTGGAAAATTCTTTACAGCTGCAATCATTGAATAAACAAACATCGTCATCACCTTCATCATGATCTTGAGATTCATGACCGCAAGTGCACAAAGCACCTTTTTTCACATCGTCAAGGGATTTTTTTGCATATACACCCAATCTAAGATATGCTTCACCTCCATGACCTTTTTTAAATCTCTCATAGTGTTCAGATTTTGGCAATATTTTAAAAAAAGCTAAATTACTATCAGGTTTTTGGGAATCAGCACCCATTATGAACCAGTAATCATCATCCATTTCTACAAATCTAATTTTAATTGACGAGTCCAACCACCAATGAATAGTGTCATGCCAAAGAGAGGCAGATTGTTTTCTATCAGCAATTAACGGAACAACATTCATTCTAAGATCATAATATCGATACGCAACACCTACAAAGTCATCAAACCATGGAATTGGGGATTGAGAAGACACTGTACCAAAAAATAGTTGAATCTTATTTATTTGATCTGGATTTATTCTAATACCCTTATATCTGAGTTTGAAACTATACACCACATGGTAGTTTATAGAACAAGTATGCAAATTGTTGCAGATCTATTGACTGTTACCCAATTATCAGGTCAAGAAGGTATCAAAACTACATCACTTCTAACAAAGGCAAACTTATCACATTCAAGATTATCTAAATTTTTAAGTAATTTAACAGGCGCAGGTTTGATAAACAAAATTGAATATGATGGAAGAAATACTTTTGTCATTACTTCTAAAGGAAGACAATACTTGGATTCATACATGAATTTTTCAAGTATTGCAGAATCATTTGGATTAGAACTTTAGATTTTATTTTTTAGATCTTTTTCGTTTTGCATTAATTTTTTGTCTTTCCTGTTTATCTTTGTAACCACCATAGAACATGATTACAATTATGCCACCTATAGAACCATAAAATAGCACATAGATAGGAGGTTCACGCATTTCTCCAGTAGTTGGTGAAATAAAAGCAATAGGCATTCCAACAACCATGAAAATTAAAAGAACTGTAAGATACTTATCCACACATTACCTATTTTACAAAACCATATATCTTTTTGATTCTAGAGAAGAAAATAGAAAACAATGGCAAAAATGTTAGAAATAATAGGGTTAGTACTTGTATCAGTTATGATTTTAGGGTTTGTTGGAGCATTAGAGACATTCGGCATAGAAAGTGGATTAACTCCACTCTTTTGGGGATGTGCAGGTGGAACTTTAATTATAATCATGTATAGAAAAAGAAAAAGAAAACAAGCAGGACTAGAATAAAAATAATTGGATAAAAAATTATGAAATGATCAATTATTGATCAACCAACAGATCTATTAAGGACAATAAAAAAGTAAAAGGATCATGGCAGAACAAACAAAACAATGGTGGATAGGTTTGGGTAAAGAGTTAGAAACAGATATTGAAACTGTTGTCGAATAAAACCACAAGAAATTTCTAAATAATTTTAAAATATAAAATAAAAGCCTTGAACGGGATCTGAACCCGCGACCTACTGATTACGAATCAGGTGCTCTACCGGGCTGAGCTACCAAGGCACGATTAAATAAATCCATCAGAGTTAATAAAAAGCCTTACAGAATTTGTGTAATTGAAAAAGACAATCTCAGGAATTAGAGGAGTGTTTGGAAAAGATCTTAATCTAAAAGAAGTAATAGAATTTTCTAACAATTTTTCATCATTAATTAAATCAAAAAAATGTGTAATTGGAAGAGATACAAGACCGTCAGGAATAATGATACAAGAAACAATCAGTGCAATCCTAATGAAAAATGGAATAGATGTTTTTGATTTAGGGATGGTACCAACTCCAGTAATATTTAGGGAGTCAAGAAAATATGGTGCAGGAATTGTAGTTTCGTCATCACATAATCCAATAGAATGGAATGGAATGAAATTCATTTTGGATGGAAGGGGGATTAATGAAAAAGAACTTCCTCAAATAATAAATCATCAAGAAATTTTGAAGTCAAAAATAGGCAAAATTAAAAAAATAAAATCAACATACATAGAAGATGCAAGAAAAATTATAGGCAATATAGAAAATAAACCTGAAATTGTAATAGATAACGGGGGAGGAGCTGCAAAAGATTTTGCATTAAATTTATTAAAAAATATTGGATGTGATGTAGAAGTCATAAATGAAGAACTTTTAGATTGTTCAAGAGGGCCAGATCCTACATCAGATGAGTTAACAGAATTAATCAGCACATCAAATAACAAAGAAATTGGATTTGCATTTGATCTAGATGGAGATCGCTTAGTAGTTGTAAGAAAAGGAAAAAAATTGAGTCCAGATATAACACTAGGTTTAGGAATTGCAAAATCATTAGAATTAGGATACAAAAAATTTGTCTTAAGTATGGATACAAGTGTATCAATTGAAAAATTCATCAAAGAAAAAGGTGGAACCAGTGTAAGATCAAAAGTAGGAGAAGCAAACGTAATAGAGGAAATGCTAAAAAATAATTCCGAAGCTGGTGGAGAAGGAAGTAGTGGAGGATTCATTTTACCAGAATTTAATTATTGTAGAGAAGGTATTCTCACAAGTGGTTTAATCGCATCAATGTTAGAAAATAAAATATTTCTAGAAATTTTAAACTATATGAAAAACTATGTTCAAATTAGAGAGAAAATTGAAATGGATTCAAATCATCACGATAAAATAATTGAGCATGTAAAAAATAATTTAGCAAAAAAATATTCAAAAGTAATCACACTAGATGGGATTAAAGCAATCATAGATGAAAACACATGGATTTTAATTAGAAAATCAAATACAGAAGATATCATAAGAATTTCAGCAGAATCAAATAATGAAGAGAAATGTAAAATTATAATTAACAACATAAAAGAAATGGTAAAAGAAAGATATGACAAAATTAAGTGAAGATAAAATAATTAAAATTTTTCAAACAAAATTAGGAAATAAAAAATTTATTTCAGAAGATGTAGAGACATTTACCTTAGGAAAAACCAAGATTATTGCAAAAATAGATACAATGGTAGAAAGTACAGACATTCCCAAAAAAATGAAATTATCAGATGCTGCAAGAAAAAGTGTAATTGCTTGTGTGAGTGATTTTGCTGCAAAAGGAGTAAAACCAGAATACGGAATTATTTCAATAAATTTACCAAAAAGAATTTCACGTGTAAAAATTGACAATATTGCAAATGGATTTAAAAAAGCATGCAAGGAATATGGAATTTCAATAATTGGAGGGGATACAAATGCAGGTAAAGAAATTGTCTTTAATGTATGCATTTTTGGAAATTCAAACAACATAGTTACTCGAAAAGGATCAAAGAAAGATGATTTGATATTTGTGACAGGGCCATTTGGATACACATCCATAGGACTAAACATATTGCTAAATAATAAAAAAGAAAAAAATAACTTTGTTAAAAAATCCATTAAATCAGTAATAAATCCAAAACCAAAACTTAGTTTTGGGTTAAAAAATAAAAAATATTTTTCATCGTCAATGGATTCCAGTGATGGGTTATCAACTACATTAAATGAAATGGCAAAACAAAGTGGGAAAAAATTTATTGTTGACCAGATGCCTTCAAACAAAGATTTAGAAGATTATGTGAAGAAGAAAAATCTTAATCTAAATTCAATAATATTTAACGGAGGCGAAGAATATGAATTTGTATTTACAGTACCTGTCAAATATAGAAAAAATATAATTAAAAATGCAAAATTATTAAAAACTCCAATTATAGAAATTGGCTATGTTACATCAGGTAAAGGGGTTTTTTTAAAAAATAATAATAAAAATATTATTGTAAAAGATCTAGGTTGGAAACATTTTAAATAATTATTCCCCGTAAGAAAAATTTCTGTCAACATTATTTATAATATTAAAAATAGATTCAGCAGGTAAAACAGAGACACATTCTTTCATCCACAAGTCATCAATATACAATAATCTTTTCATATCATTTTCAAGAAGTTCATCAGGATTAGAAGTGGGGTAAAGTGTATGGATTTTGTATCCCTCATTAGCAATTTCTTGACATTTTTTTTCTACTGGAGATAAAATCACATTACTGATCGGAGTTAAAGATTGAATCAGTACAGAACCCAATAACGCAGTAGCAACAGCAACTACAATTGCCAACAAAATAATTGAAGCCATCAAAGTTATTCACTAAATTGAAGTATATCAATAATAAAGAATTTTAACCCAAGTGACCAAATTAAAACAATTTTAAAAAATCAATGTTTTTTAAGCCCTTTAAGATCTGGTATGCATTGTCAGAAATTGAAGCCCAAGTAGAAGCACCAGTAGAGGAAACTGAGGCAGTAGTAGAGGATCAAGAAACTGAGGCAGTAGTAGAGGATCAAGAAACTGAGGCAGTAGTAGAGACAAAAAATCAACCAGAAACTAAAAAAGAAGGCCCAGAGAAATGGGGCATTGCACATATTTTCAGTACTTTCAACAATACAATTATTCACATGACAGATCTTACAGGTGCTGAAACGGTTTCCATCAGTTCCGGTGGAATTCATGTTACTGCAGATAGATACGAATCATCACCATTTGCTGCAATGAAAGCTGCAAATGCGGTAGTAGAAGCTACAAGAACAAAAGGATTCACAGGATTTCACATTAGAGTTCGTGCAGTTGGAGGAGTTGGTTCAAGAGTTCCAGGCCCAGGTGCACAAGCAGCCATCAGAGCATTAGCAAGAGGTGGATTTAAAATTGGAAGAATTGATGATGTAACACCTATCCCTCATGACACCACTAGAAAGAAAGGTGGAAAACGAGGAAGAAGAGTCTAGTTAACTGGATTTATTTTCACATTACAACCTCGTGCAACAAAGTAATCACTCATAAATTTGGTAAATTTTCCTGCCTCATCATCTAATTGATATTTTACAAGGATATCAGAAAATTTTTCAGAAATACTAATTTGAAAATTAGATTTAAATTCTAATTTGAAAAAAGTCCAACCAAATTTTGAAGATGGTTGACTAAGAGTATAGCTTGCATAGCAATTCAAAAGACTCTCCATATGAGAAAGATGTTTTTTTATGCAGAGTAAGTCATCAAGATAATTTTTAGTTCCAATTTCTAAAGTAATATTCATTATGCATCATCATCTTCATCAGATGCATTACTAAGCTTATCAGTTAAAGAGACAAATTTTCCATCTTGCTGAATGTTAATTTTTGTATCCATCCGTACACTTAATCCAATTGAACGAAATAATCCCAATAGTTTACCGCCATCAAGAACTTCAGTAATTTCACCAGTGGTAATTAATTCATGTAATTTATCAATTACAGTTTTAGTTTCATTTGGAAATTGAGATTCAGCATTTGTTAAAACTTCCAGGCCCCTAAACCCCAGTTGTTTAATCAATACATCTCTAGGATTAACAATTTTTTCTTTAGTTGGTTCAACAGTGTCCTCAACAGTATTTTCAACAGTTTCTCGTGAAGAAATATTTTTTTGCATTTCAGCTAAGCGTTTAGCCTGTAACCTTTGAAGTTCAGAATCATCTTCACTCAACCTTTAATCACTCCTATAGGTACTAATTTTGCAACTTTGCTAGCAATTCCCAAATTATGTGAAACATTAACTACAGCATCAACATCCTTGTAAGCCTCAGGTGTCTCTTCTACAACTCCATCTCGAGTCAAAGCTTTGATGAATATCCCTTTATCATTAAGAGATTTTTTCACATAATCTTCAGTATAATTTCGTCTAGCCTTTGATCTAGACATAGTTCTTCCAGCACCATGAGCAGTAGAACCAAAACTCAAATCCATAGAATTAGGTTTTCCAAGTAAAATCCAACTTGAGGTGCCCATGGAACCAGGAACTAAAACAGGTTGACCTAAATCTCGGTATCTGGATGGAATTTCATCACGATTTGACGGAAATGCTCTAGTTGCACCTTTTCTGTGAACAACTAATTTTCGTTCTTCGCCACCAACCTTGTGCTTCTCCACCTTTGCAATATTATGTGCAACATCATAAACTAATTTCATATCAAGATCAGATTCTGTTTGATTAAATACACGTTCAAAAGATTTTCGAGTCCAATGAGTAATCATTTGTCTATTACTCCATGCATAATTTAGTGCTGCAAACATTGCTTTTCTATAAGATTCGCCCTCTTCGGAATTATTTGGAACACATGCAAGTTCTCTATCAGGTAAATTGATATTATATTTTTCCATAGCCTGTTCTGCAACTCGAAGATAGTCACTGCAAACTTGATGACCAAATCCCCTAGACCCGCAATGAATTAAAACTGTAATTGTTCCTTCTTTAATTCCCATTCTATTTGCAGCTTCTTCATCATGTATTTCTGCAACTTTTTGAATTTCAAGAAAATGGTTTCCAGAACCAAGACTTCCAAGTTGAGGTGCTCCTCTTTTTCTTGCTTTGTCAGAAACTTTGTTTGGATCAGCACCATGTATTTTACCATTTTCTTCACAAACATCAGAATCATCTGATGAACCATACCCATGATCAATTGCCCAATTAACACCATTTACTAAAACTTCATCAAGTTCTGAATTAGTAAGTCGAACTGCACCTTTAGAACCAACTCCAGAAGGAATAGAACTAAACAAATCATTAACTAAATCTTTTAATTTTGAACGAACTGTTTGTTCAGTTAAATTTGAACGAAGTAATCGTACTCCACAATTAATGTCATAACCAACACCACCCGGACTAATCATTCCTTCTTCAGCATCCATAGCTGCAACTCCACCTACAGGAAAACCATATCCCTCATGACCATCAGGTAAAACTACACTATGGCTAACAATACCAGGAATAGAAGCAACGTTTCGAGCCTGCATGATAGTTCTATCAGATAGCATTTTTTGTAATAGTGGCTCATCTGCATAAATCCTCACAGGAACTTTCATTCCAAGATTTGGATCAGCGTCTATTTGGTATTGGTTTTCTCCAATTTTTTTTGGCATGCTTGATGACATAAGTATTGGTAGGATTTTCTTTCAATCCAATTTAAATCATCATAGATATTCTAAGAATAATTTTAAATCAAGAAGAATTTACTTCAAAAATATGTTAGATAAAGCAATAATTACAGAAAAAGCAAATCAATTACTTGCAGAATTAAGAGGAAATCCAGATTGGGCAATTGATGAAAAAAATTTCAAACAAGGTTATTTGAAAGCACTAGAATGGGTATTATCAGATACAGGGATAAAACAAAAATAACTTAAAAATTTCAATCAAAAAACACACCCAGTAATAGAGTTCAACCGTATAATGATCGCAAAAATAGATAGAAAAACAAGTAGATTTATTTTCTAATATACAGATAGCAAAATGTTGGCAATTTTACCTATTGATAATGGTCGTTACGGTACCAAAGAAATGATGGAAATTTTTAGTGAACAAAAGAAAATTGATTATCAGTTAGAAATTGAAGGAGCCGCTGCCATCGCCCAAAGTGAAATAGGAATTATTTCAAAAAGTATAGGTAAAGAAATTCA
>JAOKTA010000005.1 GCA_028335865.1 Candidatus Nitrosopumilus sp. | reverse complement strand
AAAATAGAAAACGTGGAAATTTGAAAAAATTGAAAATATTATCGTCTATTTTTAATAATGCATGGGAATTAGCAAAAGAAAAAAAGTATTGGGAATCTATGACAATCAACGGGTTAGCAACATCAGCTATTTTAAATTCAGATCCTAAAATAATCATAGATTTAATTGAAAAGGGAGCATTAGCAGCATCGGTTTCAGGTAACGGTCCATCAATAGCTGCAATAGTTAAAAAAGATAATTTATCTAATGTCAAAAAAGTATTTGAAGCATTAGAAGGAAACGTAATTGTTTCAAAAGTAAATAACAAAAAGGCAGAAGTAAATGAACTGTAAAGTAGAGAAATCAAAAATCAAAGGGCAGATTGTCTGTCCTTCAAATAAAAGCTATACACATAGAGGAATTTTTTTAGCATCACTTGCAGGTAATAATAGCAGAATAGATAATGTCCTACTATCAGCAGATACAAAAGCAACGATAGAAGCATGTAAAAAATTTGGAGCAGTCATAGAAGTAGAGAACTCAACAATTATTGTAAAAGAATCAATAAAAATAGGCACAAATGTACCTGAAATCAATACAGGGAATTCAGGAACAACAATTAGAATTGCAATAGGAATTGCCAGTTTATTTTCAGAAGAAATCATCCTAACAGGAGATGAGAGCATTCAGAAAAGACCAATGCAACCACTGTTAGATGCATTATCAAGCATAGGGGCAAAATGTATTTCAACAGATGGGAAACCACCAATTAAAATCAAAGGCGAAATTGTAGGAGGAGAAATTATAATTCCAGGAGATCTATCTAGTCAGTTTATTTCATCATTATTAATTACTGCACCTCTAACAAAAAAAGGAATTAATTTAAACATAGAAGGAGATTTAGTTTCAAAACCATATCTAGATGCAACAGTTGCAACAATGAGAAAATTCGGAGTTTCAGTTCAAACATTAATTCCATATAAAAAATATAATGTATTACCACAAATTTATAAAAATACTACATTTACAGTTCCAATTGATTTTTCAAGTTTAGCATTAATTCTTTCATTTGCAGTACTTAATGGAGAAGATATAACAGTCAAAGGAAGTATGGGAAATTTGCCACAAGGAGATGAAGCATTCATAGATTTTCTAGAGCAACTAGGTGTGTCAGTTATAATTAATGATGATGAAATTAAAATTAAATCACCTGAAAAATTAAAAGGCGGAGTGTTTGATTTAAGAAATTCACCAGATCTTTTACCACCACTTGCAATATTATCCCTAATGTCATCAAATCCAATAGAAATTGTAAATGTAAAACATGCAAGATTAAAAGAAACAGATAGAATTGCCATTCTTGCAAGAGAATTACCAAAAATAGGAATCAATGTAGAAGAAAAAGAAGATGGTTTAATTTTAGAATCTTCAAATAAACTAATAGGTGCAAATCTGGATTCAGAAAATGATCATAGATTATTTATGGCATTTTGTATTGCTGGAACATACATTGGAAATTGTACGGTAACAGACTCAGAATCAGTAGAAGTATCATATCCAAATTTTATAGAAGAAATGAATAGATTAGGCGCAAAAATTCAAAAATTATAAAAAATAATTAAAAATACAAATGATCATGTTTCCAGAAAAAAATTCAGGGTCAAAATATGATGTGTTTTCTCCAAAAATAATAGCCTATAGTATATAAAACAAAAAAATAGAGGAGTACAATGAGAATAATATCACAAAATGTAACCAATTACGGAATTGAAGTTTCAAAAGACACCATATTTAGAATAAATTTGGCCTGGTGCGATAGCATAAAAGAATTATCGGATATTCTTGATACACATAAAAATAATTCAATATTTTTAGATTTACCCATAAAAAGAATAAAGCCACCGAATAACAAATACACGTTAGATGATATTATCCCCATAATATTATCCCATAAACAAATTAAATATTTTGCAATCTCAAATGTTGAATCACCTAAGGATTTAGAAGAGTATATACAGAAAATACCTGCACATATCACATTAGTCCCAAAAATAGAAAGTCCAACAGCAATTGAAAACATTTCAGAAATTGTAAATGCAATTCCTACGGATAAAAAAATAGTAATGTTAGATCATGATGATCTATTTTCTGCAATAATAAAAAATAACAAATCCAGCAATATTTTTAAAAAATACATACAACAACTTACAGACTATTGTAATTCTAATAAAATTACACTATTACGAACTATCGGCGTAATATTTAGCGATGAGGAAAAACGTATTTCAGAGTATGTACAATGAGATTGTATCAGAACTTAAAAAAACTAAATATAATAATTAAACATAAGTTGATTAACAGACATTTCTATTATCTAACTTCAAGCCTCAGAGTTCTACCAGAATTTATTGTTATTGGGGCAGCAAAATCAGGTACAACATCATTATATCATTACTTAAGCCAACATCCATGCATAATAAAATCAGCATATGATGAATTGGGATATTTTGATGATAATTTTAATCTGGGATTAAATTGGTATCGCTCTTTATTTCCCACAAAATTTACACAACAAAAAATAGAACATGAACATAAAAAATTTCTTACGTATGATGTTACACCAGGATATTTTCAAAACCCAAGCTGCATAAAACGGATGTATGAAACATTACCCAATGTAAAATTGATTCTAGTTTTAAGAAATCCAGTTGATAGAACATATTCACATTATCAAGCTAGTACTAAAAGAGGAATAAAAACAAAAAAATCATTTCAGGAAATATTAGATAAAGACTTGAAAAAATATGAAGAAGTTAAAAATGATGATAGTGAATACAAGAATTTTATTTTAAATTCATACATCGGACCCAGCATTTATGTAAAATTAGTAAAAGAATGGTTAAAATATTTTAGTTCAGAACAATTACTAATTTTATCATCTGAAGAATTAAAAAAAAATCATAAAGAGGTATTTTCAAAAATACATAATTTTTTGAATATTAAGGATGAAGAAATAGATACAGTAACTAAACATAACACGGGAGGAGACTACACACCATTAAATTCAGAACTACGTCAGAAAGTAATAGATTTCTTTAAACCACATAATGAGGAGTTATTTAATATAATTAATCAAAAATTTGATTGGGATAAATAGAAAGAACGTAATTTTTACACACAATAACACAAGTCAAAATGAGGTAATTTTTTCCAAAACCACGAGGAATTATAAACATCACTTAACATAGATAGAATGTTGCCGGGAAGTTCTATTGGCCAACGTCTTGTCTTAACAAGTTTTGGTGAAAGTCATGGAAGATCAATTGGATCAGTATTGGACGGGTGTCCTGCAGGATTAGAAATAGATGAAAAAGAAATACAGGATATGTTGGACCTAAGAAAGCCAGGTCAAAATTTAATTTCAACACAAAGAAAAGAAGGCGATATTGTAGAAATAGTATCAGGAGTTTTCAGAGGGTTTACAACAGGAGCACCAATTACAATGTTAATTTGGAATTCAGATCAAAAATCAAAAGATTATGAAAATTTAAAAACAAAATTAAGACCAGGTCATTCAGATTATCCTGCAATGATGAAATATAATCAGTTTAATGATCATCGAGGAGGAGGAAGATTTTCAGGAAGACTAACTGCAACACATGTAATGGGAGGTGCGATTGCAAGAAAGTTACTCAAAGTCACATTAGGAATTAAAATAAATTCATTCACATCACAAATTGGAAAAATAAAGATGGAAAAGGAATTTAATGAAAAAATGGCAAAATTAATTTATAAAAATGAAGTAAGATGTCCAGAAGAAAAAACAGCTGAAAAAATGAGAGAGTCAATTTTAGATGCAAGAAAGAAAGGAGACTCTCTAGGCGGAATAGTTGAATCAATTACAACAAATGTACCAGTAGGGCTAGGTGAACCAATTTTTAGTTCGTTAGAATCAGATTTGAGTAAAGCAATTTTTTCAATTCCGTCAGTAAAAGGGGTAGAATTTGGTTCAGGGTTTAGAGGTTCAGAATTATTTGGTTCAGAAAATAATGATTTGTACACAATGAAAAAAGGAAAAATCATAACAAAAACAAATAACTCAGGAGGAATATTAGGAGGGATTTCAAACGGCATGCCAATTACAATGAGAGTTGCATTCAAACCCGTATCATCAATCGCTCAAAAACAGAGTACAGTAGATATTAAAAATAAAAAAGACGCGATACTTCAAGTGAAAGGGAGACATGATCCATGTGTAGTACCAAGAGCAGCACCAGTAGTAGATTCACTAGTGGCTCTAACAATAGCAGATCATGCACTTATCACAGGTGCAATTAAACCCAGTTTATAAAAAAATGTCAGACATTAACGATCTTAGAAACAAAATGGATGCAGTTACAGTAGAAATGATCAATTTGTTAAAAACTAGAACAAATATTGCAAAAGAAATTGGCGAAGTCAAAAAAAATATTGGAAAGAGTATTTCAGATGAAGAACGTGAGGACAATTTACGTGGAAAAATATTACAATTATCTAAGGAAATAGGATTAGATGAAACATTAGCATCAAAGTTTTTAAATTTTTTACTAAACGAGTCAATAAGAGTACAATCAGAAAATAAACAAACACATCTTTCAATTTTCTTAAAAGCAAAATCACTTGAACAAAAAGGGGAAAAAATAATACACATGGAAGTGGGAGAACCAGATTTCTCACCACCAGAAATTGTTAAAAAATCACTATCAGAAGTTTTCGATAAAGGGTTTATGAAATATGGGCAAGCAAAAGGCATGCCAATTTTTAGAGAAGCACTTGCAAAATATGTTTCAAAAAAATTTAACGTAGAGGCTACACAAGAAAATATCATAGTGAGTCCAGGTGCAAGATTTTCAATTTATTCAGCAATCAGCACATTACTAAATCCAGGGGACGAAATGATAGTAATTGAACCAGCATGGCCAGCATACAAAGATTGTGCATTAAATGCAGGAATCAAAGTAAGAACAGTAACCACAACATTAGAAGAAAAATGGGAACCATCAATTGAGCAGATTAAAAATATAACTAATCCAAATACAAAAATGATTGTTTTGAATTATCCAAACAATCCAACAGGCAAAATTTTACCAGAAAAATTACAAGATACAATTATGGAATTAGCAAAAGAAAATAATTTGTATGTGTTAAGTGATGAAATTTATTCACAATATGCAAAAATAAATTGGAAAAGTATTCTAAGTTATAATTATGAAAAAAGTATCGTTACACAATCATTTTCAAAATCACATGCCATGACAGGGTTTAGAGTAGGGTATGGAATAGCATCTAAACAAATCATAGAAAAAATGGCAAAATTGGAAGCGCTTTGTTTAACGAATGTTTCAGAACCAATCCAATATGTTGCAATGAAAGCATTAGATGCAGATACATCAAATAATTCTAAAACAGTGCAAAAAAGACTAGATATGTTATCAGACAAAGCAAAAGAAATGGGTCTAGAGTTCATAATTCCAGATGGAGCAATGTATATTTTTGCAAAAATTAATCAAGAAGGCTTTGACGGGGTAGAATTTGCCAATAATTCACTAGAAAAAGGGATTGCAGTTGCACCAGGGGAAGGATTTGGGAATTACAAGGGTTTTATCAGAATATCTGCATGTCAGGATGAAAAAACACTAATGGAAGGAATGCATATACTAGGCAACATCATGAGTGAAAAACAGTGAAACAATTAACAGTTATCGGCGCAGGAGGTCAAATGGGACAATGGTTTACAAATTATTTTTCAGGTTCAGAATATCAAGTAACAGGATATGATTCAGAAAGTAACGATTTTGGAAAAAATGTAATAGTATCAGAATCACTAGTAGGTGCAATTTTGAAAGCAGATTATGTTATTCTATGCACACCAACAAGAAGAACTCCAGAAATAATTAGATTAATTGCAAAAGAAATGAAAAGAGGAACGTATCTTATTGAAATTTCATCAGAAAAATCTAAAGTAGTATCATCATTATCAAAAATGCCAGATAAAATTAATCCAATTTGTATTCATCCAATGTTTGGTCCAGGAATAAAAACAGTCAAAAACCAAAATATCATCTCAGTTCCAATCAAAGATGCTAAAAAAGAACTAACAGTTGCAAAAGAATTGTTCGAGGGGGCAAATTTTGTTACAATTGATGCAATCGAACATGATAAAAAAATTGCAATAATTTTAGGATTAACGCATTTAATGAATTTAGTTTTTGCAAACATAATATCAAAAGATGAAAAATCATTACTAACAGAAAAAATGTCAGGTACAACATTCAGAGTCCAAAAGGTATTGGCAGAAAGTATAATGACAGAAACTCCAGAATTAATTGAAACGATAATTGCAAATCCAGAAATCAGAAGGGTTGCAGAAGAGCTCTGGAAAGATGTAGGCAGGCTACTAACATCAGTTCAAGAATCAAAAACAGAGGAAGTGATTGAATATATTAAAAATTGTCAAGAGAGACTTTCCAAACATTCAGATCTTAATGATTCATATAAAAAACTCACAAAGATGGCAAAAACTATTGAAAAATAGATAAAGTGCATTCAACAAAAATAGCTACATCTTTTATTAAAAATAATAATAAATTATTAATTCTAAAAAGAAGTGATAAAGTAAGATCAACGAAGGGGTCAGGAGTTAGCAGTATTATTGAAAAAGAAGAGAGTCCAGTAAATAGAGCAAAAATTGAAATTTTTGAGCAAGTAGGGAGGACATAAGATGAAATTAAACTTCTTAAATCCACAGAGAAAATAATAATTTCTTTAGCATAGTATGAAAATCATGAGTGAGAGATATTTTTATTTGAAACAAAACAGACAGAGGTTAAAATGAATTGGAAAAATTCAGAATTTAAATGGATTAAAAAATTATGAAACGGTGCCTGAACTAGATAAAATACTATTCTATTTGTTGTAAATTTTCATTTTCTTTATCATATTTTTTTTGTTGGGGTAACATCATGTAAACACATGCACCTCCACACATAGTACAAGGCACGTTATTTCCAAGATGTTGTCCAGTTCTATTGTGAATTTTTGCAGCTGCTTCAGGATCAATAGATAAAGCAAGTTGTTTTTCCCAATCCAATGTGCGTCTAGCTTCAGTCATTTCCATATCCCATTTAATGGCTTTATCACGCATTTTTACAAGATCACCAGCATGAGCTGCAATTCTATAAGCAATCAATCCAGCTTTAACCTCTTCAGCATTAGGTAACGCCAAATGTTCAGATGGAGTTAGGTAACACAAAAGATCTACACCCTCACTTGCCGAAACTGCAGCACCAATAGCGCTTGCAATATGATCATGTCCAGAAGCAACATCGGTAACTAAAGGACCAAGAACATAGTAAGGGACATCACCAATAAGAGATTTAGCTAATCTGACATTTGCAGCTACTTCATTTAATGGAACATGACCAGGCCCTTCAACCATAACTTGAATATCTTGTTCATGAGCCCTTTTTGTTAATCGAGAAATATTGATCATTTCCTGTACCTGTAATTCATCATGTGAATCTAAAATTGAACCAGGTCTTAATGCATCCCCAAGACTAAAGGTTACATCATATTTTTTGGCAATTTCCATCATGTAATCATAATGAGTAATGTATGGGTTTTCTTTATCATGTTTTAACATCCAAGCAGCAGTTATTGTACCACCTTTGCTCACGACTCCACCATATCGTTGAACTTTTAAGATTCGTTTTGCAATATCTTTTGTAATTCCAGAGTGAATAGTGGTATAATCAACTCCATCTTTTGCATTATTTTCAAATGCTTTGATGTAATCATCTTCTGTTAAATTCAAAGGATTTTTGTGAACTTCAACACCGTAGTTGTAAGCTTCGTAAATTGGAACAGTACCAAAAGTAATTGGTGCATTATCCATTAGTGTTTGACGTATTTTTTTAACATCACCACCATCACTAAGGTCCATCATAGTATCTGCATGGTATTTTACGGCAACCTTCGCCTTCTCAATTTCTTCATCTAAATTTACATTCAAAGTTGAAGTTCCAATATTGACATTAACTTTAGTTTTCATACCCTTGCCAATTCCAACATTGTGAATTTTTTGCGGTCTTACATTATTGCTAGGAATAATTATTGAACCCTTTGCAATTTTTGGGATCAACCAATTAAGTGAAACATCTTCATCTTTAGCAACTTGCTTCATTTCATCAGTTGCCACGCCTCTTCGAGCAGAAGTCATTTGAGTTCCCATAACACTATGTACTCGTTTACCTGATTTAAACAATCGTGAAATTAATTTAAAAATTGGATCGAATAGAAGTTAGCACTATATTAATAAAATAATAAGTCACATATTTTTAAAAAACAATATTACATATGAAAAGAATTAGAGTACACATTCATCGAGGAAGAGAATTTCACAGTATGGAAGATAAATTTTGTTCCAATGATGCCATCATACAGTCCTCAACTCAATATCATTAAATTAAATTAAATTTTTTTTCTAAAATTAATTTTTCAGACCTTATTTTAGAAATTCTTTGTAAAATAGGCTCAACAATACGTTCAGAATCAGGAGAATTTGAAAAATTTTGTCTAATCTCAAAAACTCGTTCAATTAATTCAATTTCAGCAGAAACTAAAGATTTGTAATTATGAAATTCAAAGTTTTTAGATGAAAAAGGGTTATTTTCAGAAGAGGTCATTACCTAGGCGGGCTCCAACTCTCCTCCATATTATCACCAATATTTTCAGAAATAAAATATTTTTTTCCACATTTAAAACATTGCCAAAGAAATTTACCATCTTTTTTTTCTTGGTATTGCATAGGAAGTAAACAATTAGTACATTGCAGTTGATCAGGAACAGAATCATCAACCATAGGAATTTTACTCATATGACAAAAAAGTTAGTCAAGTATAAAATAGATAGTACGATTTTTAAATTTTAAAAAAAATAAAGGAAAAATAGATTAGTGTTAGAAATTAGTAAATGATGTGAATTTATTATCAATAGGAGGTTCAGATCCTTCATCAGGCGCAGGAATTCAAAGTGACATCAAGACATTTTCAACATTTGATGTTCATGCATTAACAGTAATTACAGCGATAACAGGACAAAACACCTCAAATTTTGGCATAGTAGAACCAGTATCAAAAAAAATGGTAGAAAATCAATTGGAATCAATAATTTCAGATTTTAAAATTGATGGAATAAAAATTGGAATGGTGTATAATTCAGAAATTATTAAAACAGTGTATCAATATTTAAAAAAATTAAAAATACCAATTGTAGTAGATCCAGTAATTAAATCAACTACAGGAGGAATGCTCATAAAAAAATCAGCAATAGATGACTTTAAAAAATTCATAATACCACTTGCGACAATTATCACTCCAAACAAATTTGAGGCAGAGATTTTAGCAAAAACTAAAATTAATTCAAAAAATACGCCTGAAAAAATTGCCAAAATAATACAAACAATGGGAGCAAAAAATGTAGTAATTACAGGTGTAGAAACTAAAAATAAAGAAGTGTTAGACTTTGTGTTAGAAAAAAATAAAAAATATTACATTACAGATAAAAAAATTTTAAAAATAAATCGTGGAAGTGGATGTATTCATTCAGCGGCAGTATTGTATGCAATTATAAAAAATAAAAATATTAAAGAATCATTAAAATTTGCTAAAAAAATCACACTGAATTCAATTAAAAACTCTAAAAAAGTAGGTAAAGGGATTGTAATTACAAATGTAGGCATATGGGATGAAACAAAAGTAAAACTATCAAATTCAATAAATGAATTTACTAAAATAAAAAATATTTATAAAAATATTCCAGAATGTCAAACAAATTTTGTATGTTCTAAAGAAAAACCAAAATCAATTAAAGAAATAATGGGAATTTCTGGAAGAATAGTCAAAGCAGGAAAAGACATTGTCGTTGCAGGAGATCTATCATACGGGGGTTCAAAACATGTTGCAACTGCATTATTAACAGTGAGTAAAAAATATCCAAAAATTCATTCTGCAATAAATTTAAAATATAAAAAAGAAACAATATCTAAAATTAAAAAATCTAAATTAGTGACATATGAATATGATAGAAGTAAGGAACCACAAGATGTAAAAATTAGAGGTTCAACCGTAGCATGGGGGATTAAAACATCAATTAAAGATTCAAAAAAATCGCCAGATTTTATTTATCATAAAGGGGATTTTGGAAAAGAGCCAATGATCATAGTGTTTGGTGAAACACCAGACATAATCATAAAAAAAATTATGAAAATCATTTAGAATAAAAATACAAATCCATCCTTGAACATAAATACTCAAATTTGAAATAAAGTTTGTGAAAGCGGTAATTCTTGCTGGAGGATTAGGAACAAGACTAAGACCATTAACCAACAATAAACCTAAACCGATGTTACCAGTAGGGGAAAAGCCAATTTTGGAGCACCTTGTAAATTGGGCAAAAAATAATGGAATTAAATCAATAGTTCTGTGTGTAAGTTATCTTAGAAAATCAATTGAAGATTATTTTCAAGATGGAAAGAAATTTGGAATTAAAATAGAGTATGCAGTATCCAGTAAGCAATTAGCTACAGCAGGGCAGCTTAAAACTGCAGAAGAATTTATCGATGATGATTTTGTTTGTTTGTATGGCGATTCAATTTTTAATTTTAGTCTAAGGAACATGATAAAGCAACATTCATCGAAAAAAGCATTCATCACAATGAGTCTAAATGAATATAAAACAAATTTACAATATGGAGTGATTGAAACTTCTAAAAATGGAAGAGTGTTAAGCTGGAATGAAAAACCAGAAATTAAAGCAAATATAAACATGGGATGTTATATTATGAATCCAAAAGTTTTCAGTTTAATTCCAAAAAATAAATCATACGGAATGGACGACGTAATTAAAAAAGCAATGAAAAGAAAAGAAAAAGTAAACAGTTTCGTTACAAAAAAAGGATTTATGGATATTGGTAATAAAGAGTCATACAAACAAGCATGTGAAGAATACAATAAAAAAATAGGTAAAATTTAGAAATGATGGATGTAGTTATAAGAGAATTAGAAGAAAAGGATTTTAAAAATGGGTTTCTTACTACATTGGATGTTTTACGAGAAACTAGTAGTATGAGTGAAGGTAAAGCATTAGAAATTTTTAAGAAAATAAAATTAAATCCAGAACACATCATAATTATTGCAGAGATTGAAGGCAGGGTAATTGGATCCACAACGCTTCTAATTGAGCCTAAATTTATTCATCAAGGAGGAGTTGTAGGGCACATAGAAGATGTTGTTGTAGACAAAAAATTCCAAGGGAAAAAAATTGGTGAAAAAATCATAGCCCATGTATTAGAAATTGCAAAAAATCACGGATGCTATAAGACAATTTTAGATTGTTCAGATAGCGTTAAACCATTTTATGAAAAATTAGGATTCAAGCATAATTCAAATGAACTAAGGTTTGATCACATCTAGAAAAATCGTTTCTTTGGTTGTTTTTTTCTTTTTAGAACCAAAGATGAACCAACAGCCATCACAGGTGCAGATAATGCCATAAATAATAATGGAACAAATACTACTGCATCAGTAACATAAACTTCAGGAAAAGAATCAATCAGAGAATATGCAATAAGGTTACCTGCTAGTAAAATTATCCCTCCAACAATAATTAAAGTTCCAATTTGTTTTGAGCCATAATTTCTAGACATGATAAAAGCAACTGCAGCTAAAATTCCAGCAGGAGCCGCACCAATTGAGACAAATTGAATTAATTTTGGATCAGGTTGAAAACCTTGTGCGACTACAGAATCTAAAGGAACAGTCATCATAAAATAATAAACAGAAATCATCTCACCGGCAAACATTGCAAAAAGACCAACACTAGTAACTGCAAGCCACTTGTCAATTGCCATGTTATGAGCTAGTTATAGTTGATAAATAAACCATTCAGAAAATCAAATAATGCCAACAAGGTTAGCTAATTCTTTTCTGCATGCAGCTCCAAGTTTTTCAGCAGCATCCTCAGGAGATACATCATTTAAGAAAACTCCATATCCACGTTCTAATCCGGACCAAGGTTTAGTAATTGGATAGATTTCAATATGCCAGTGAATTTGTCGAGTATTTTTCTTTTCAGGTGAAAGGTGAAAAGCAAAATTGTAAGAAACTCCTTTAACAGTATTAGACAATCCACCCAAAGTTGCTCGTAAAATTAGAGCCAAGTCATTAATTTCTTTTTGACTAATTTTTGAAAAACTAGTGCTGTGTTTTTTTGGAGCAATCCAAAATTCATAAGGATATGAAGGAGCCCAAGGAGAAAAAGCAATGAAACCGTCAGTCTGAAGAATTTGTCTAGGTCCACTAAGTTCTTCATTTATAGTCTGACACATATGACAAACTCCTTTTTCATTCAAAATTTTATGAGTAGCCTCGGCCTCAGATTCTATAACTGGAGGAATAGTTGAAAAAGTTAGGATATTCAGATGAGGATGAGGATTAGTGTTTCCAGCCAATTCACCACTATCACCATAAATGGAAACATATGTTACACTTTTTTGAGTATAAAGCCATCTCAATCTATCTTGAACAACAACTAAGACATTTGACCATTGTTCGGGAAGAATTGTTGCAAATGTATCCTTAGGATTTGGGGATGCAACAATTACGTAGTGATAGCCGTATGCAGGTTCACTGTAAAACGGTTTATCGCTGTAAGAATTTTCAGTTTCAATTGAAACAATAGGATTTTTACTTTCAAAAACACGAATAGACCAATCTTTAACATAATCATCTTCGTTATCTTGAAGACGTTGTAAGACACCATCTTTTTCAACAAGAGATAAAACAGATGGATTTGTCATTGACTCGTTACCAGGAGCAAAAGGAGATTTTTTAGGATCAATAACTTTATCAATTTTTTTTGAAACAATCATGAAACGTTCAGAAACATAATCCTTACGCATATCACCCATAATGGTAATTCAATGTGAATGTATCTTAAAACGTTTTCTGAAATTAAATCAAAAAAAAAGTAAAAATGATGTACGGTAAAATTTATTTTTTAAAATTAAAATTTAAAAAAAAATAAAATGATCGCAAATACATTGTAAGATTTAAAACAGAGATCAAAAATTTATCTAACAGGGTTTTAGATGGATAATTCTAAAGTACAAATAATTTACGTTCTTTTAGATGGGGTAGGA
Organism: Candidatus Nitrosopumilus sp.; assembly: GCA_028335865.1. GTDB lineage: Archaea > Thermoproteota > Nitrososphaeria > Nitrososphaerales > Nitrosopumilaceae > Nitrosopumilus. Next base: position 24,197 of record JAOKTA010000005.1, on the reverse strand, counting down.
GATCTTCCACATCCAGATTTAAATGGAAAAACACCGTTAGAAGCTGCAAAAACACCCACATTGGATAAAATTGCAAGTAATGGAGTAATTGGTGAAGTAATTTCAGTAGGAAAAGGAATAGCACCAGAGTCAGACATTGCAGTTTTCAATATGCTAGGTTACAAATTTGACCATGCCGATTATGCAGGAAGGGGAGTAATAGAAGCAATAGGGGTTGGAATTGATTTTAAAAATGGAGATTTAGCATTAAGAGGTAATTTTTCAACATTAAATGAAGAAGGAGTGATCACAGATAGAAGAGCAGGCAGGCAGATTGCAAAAGAAGATGCTGATGGAATTGCAAAAGAATTAGAAGAAAAAATAAAATTTTCAGATCCAGATGCAAAAATAGTGGTTTCCCCAACAATAGGACACAGAGTAACAATTAGAATTAGAACGTCATCTCAAAAATTATCATCCAGAATAACAAATACAGATCCAGCATATAGTAACATTGGAGGAATGGGAGTGGCAAAAGCTGTTGGAGACTTTTCAAAAATTGAAAAATGTGTACAGTTAGAGGATACAGAAAATTCTAAATTTACAGCAAAATTGGTAAATGAATTTTCAGAACAAGCAATACAAATTATGAGGAAAAGTGAAATAAATAAAAAACGTAAAGAAGAAAATAAAAAGCAACTTAGTTGTATATTGCTAAGAGATGCAGGTAACAAATATCCAGATGTACAGTTGATTAATGAAAAACATGAAATGCAATTTTCATGCATAGTGGATATGCCAGTTGAAGTTGGAATTTCAAAAGTTCTCAAGATGAAAGCATTTGAAGCAGGAGGTTTAACAGATTATGAAGAAAAAGCAAAAGTTGCAGCAAAGGCAATGGAAACGCAAAATGCAATATACGTTCATCTCAAGGGACCAGATGAATTTGGTCATGATGGAGACGCCACAGGTAAAATGAAAAATATAGAAGAAATTGATCAACGGTTTTTTAAAACACTAGTAGAAAATATTGATTCAAGTAAAGTTGCAATAATTATTTCAGCAGATCACTCAACGCCATGTATCATCAAAGGACACAGCGATGATCCAGTACCACTGATAGTTTCAGCTGATTTTATTAAAAATGACGGCACGACAAGAATGACTGAAGACCAAGCAAAGAAAGGCAGCATAGGTTTACTTCAAGGTGCAGAAGTAATTACAAAATCTTTAGAATTAATTAGATCTCAAATATAATTAAATCATCTACTTGCTGCATTTCAATAGATTTCTTTCTTATTCTTTCTACATCTATCGAATGATACATGGATGGAGATGTACCCAATTTTTCTAATGCACGAGTTAACATTGCAACGCCAATACGCAATTCATTTTCTTGAGCATGGGCATATGCAACAGCTACAAGAATAATTCCTTGAACTAATTCTTTTTCACGTCCAAAACATTGCTTCCAAACACCTTCAAAAGCTTCATGGCATTCCCAAAAGCGCTCATGATTAAAATAAAAAATACCATCTTTAATTCCCTGATCTATTTCTATTTCCTCCTCAATCACATGTCGAGTATTATCTAAATCTCCAATAGGAATCAATTTTTCAACAAGGGCATCTACATTTTTTGTTTCAATTGCAACATCAAATTCAATAAAATTTGTGGCGACTCTAGCAAGTCTGATATGTGCATCCATTCCAGATATTAGATCCCTAGATCTATGAAGTATTTCACGAGAATTTACAGGAATATGCTTTTTATTTTTTAAATGTATCAAATATCGTTCCATATGATATATTGACAGTATTTTCTTAAATTTCTTGTGTAAATTCAACTAGGTTTATATGAAATATCCAAAAGATTTTGGATACATGTCACTTATTCAGACAGTTTCAGATGTCAATAACGCTTTCTTATCAAGAAGAGAACTAACCTGTGATTTTGCAGGATTAGGAGGTAAACTCAAAACCATGGAAGCAGTAGACATGGTCACAAAGGAATTCAAATTAGATGGAAAAGTTGTAATTTCAATGAGACTAAAAACACATGTTGGAATGTCAAAAGTAACAGGAACTTTCTATGTTTATGATGATGAAGGATTAGCAAAAAAACACGTTAATCCAACTATTTTTTCAAGACTAGAAAAAACTAAAGCAAAAATAGCTGAGGTAGAAAAAGCAGCAGCAGAGAAAGCTGCAGCAGAAGCACCAGCAGCAGAGGAAGCACCAGCAGCAGAGGAGAAAACGGAATAATGCCTGTAGAAAAGAAAGGCAGCAAAGGTTCTAGTCCAAAAGTATACCAATATTTTAAAATTGATGGAGATAAAACAACAAAACTTAAGAAAAACTGTTCAAGATGCGGTAAAGGAGTAGCTATGTCAGAACATAAAGATAGAAACACCTGTGGAAAATGTGGATTAACAGAATTTAAACAATAATAATAAAAATTCCAAATAACTAAAATCTAATATAATTTTTTCTTGTTAATTTTTGAGCTCTTTTCTTCTAACTGCTCAATTTTTGAAATAAATTTAGAATCAAGTTTTATTCTAGACAAAGATTCAACAGATAATTTTACATTGTTAGTATCTAAAGAAACATTGGATTTAGGCAAATCTCGATCAGCCCAAAATTTTATTGTTTTATCTTCAAGTTTGTAATCACGAAATCCAGCAGGAAATTTTTTTGTAATATGATCCAATAATACTCTGTCTTTGAAAACAGCTTTTGGTTCAAATAATCTTGTTTCATCACTATAGACATTTTCAAATAGATTTCCAGAAATTTCATCAGAAATTAACTCCATTTTAGAAATTTTTCTTACTAATTCTAAAAAATGTAAAAATTCATGAGCCAAAATAGCATGAATTGTTCCCTTTAATCCATAAGCGATTAAAGGTGCAGTGATTTGAATCACCACTTGAAATTTTTCTTCAAACATAACAGGAATTGTTCTGGCAAATAATATCCCATATTCATATGAATTTGAATTTGACGAAGAAAGTACAAGCGAAGGTTCAACATAAGCAACAGGATATTGAATTCCGGATGCTTTTTCAATTCTATTTATTCCAGCAACAACAAGGGGGAAACGCTTTAGGGTTAAATCATAGATATCATCAGGAATTAGACCCTTAGAATGTGCATCTCTAAAACGTACTAAAGGATCCAACACTAGAACTAGGTAATTTTAATGTAAAAATGTTGATTTATGAAGATCTAGGCTTTCCGCGTTTTGCATGTTTGACTTTACGTCTATTTTCTCTTTGATCAGCGTGTCTTTGATGTTTACCGGTTTTTCTCATTGGCATGTAAATTTAGAAAATTTCGGGGTAGTTAATTGTTATGATCAAACCTCAATATCATGAAAATCAAATTCTTCACACGTACATTTGCATTTAAGAATGTCAGAGATACTAGGAGAAACACCACCACCCTCAATTAGTCGTCGTATGGGTAATCCACCTTCAACTTTCATAAATAGAGAAAAAGTATGCAAAGAGTGTTTTTTGTAACTTAGAGAGAAAATTTGCTTTTCGAAACGTTTTCCAGATGTTTCATAAACTACAACAGGGGCATTGCAAATATTTTTTAATGTTTTTAGATATTGTGACTCAATAGTACTTTTAGAAGAAATTTTAATCTCGATAGAAGAACTAAACAGAATAGGCTTTTGAGGAAATTTATCAATAATTTTTAAATTTTTAATTTTAATAGAATCAAGATCAATTGAAGTTAATTTTGATGTTCGTTTATTGGGATGGTTGAGTTTAACAAAAAAGGGCCTACCAGTGCCTAGAACAAGACTAGATTTATCTTCACCACCAATCCAAGTAAATTTTGTAGTAGTGCCACCAAATTTTTTAAAAAGATATAGTGAAATTATTCCCTCAATACTAGTAAATTCAGAAATACCATGAAGTAGACAAGTTCTACACCCATCACCATTACAATTTATGCAAGACTTTTGTTTTTGAGTAATTCCACGTACGGTCTTTACATATCTTCCAGAAAAAGTAATAGATTTGGAATATAATTCACAAGATTCATTTTTAAAATTTATTAAAAAATGGATTTCAGGATCTAAAAAATCTAAAACTTTTTTTGTTTTCTTAGAAAAAGATTTACACAGTTCTTTTGTAATATCAGTTTTAACACTATCAGTTCCGGCTAGCTTGTATTTGGATCTAATGTAATCATCTCTATCAATAATAGAGGGCTTAATAGTAATCCCAATACCAAATGTGCGATAAGAATAATTAGACGTATAATCAATCATCATTTTTAAAAAATAATTTAGATTATCAAATAAATTCTTACAAATGAAACATTTTTGAGAAGATTGAAAATTTTTCTTTAATTTTTGACCAAGAAGTTTATTTGAAGAAAGATGTAATTGTTTAGAAAACAACCGGCCTAAACAATGACAACATAATTCATGATTCTTTAAAATATCATTTGCGATAGGAACAATTTTTTGATATTCAGACATTTTTAAAGATAGGCTTAGAAAATTATCCTAATCCCATTTTTCTAAGAGTGCCTTGCATTTGACGACCTTTTGAGGCCTTCATTAAATTCTTAGAATTTTTATAATTTTTAACTAATTCTTTAACTTCACTCTCAGGCCATCCAGAACCACGTGCAATTCGTTTAATTCTAGATGAATTAAGTAAGTCAGGATCTGCCTTTTCATCTTTATTCATGCTTTGAATTATGTATCTCCATTTTGAAACTCTACCTTCCATTTGATCAACTTGATCTTCTTTAACCATACCAGACATTCCAGGCATGCTATCAAGAAGTCCTTTCAAAGAACCAACTTTAGTAACTTCCTCCAACTGATAAAAGAAATCATCCATATTCATTTTTCCACTTGAAATTCGCTTCATTCTAACATCATCACCTTCATTCTCCAATCTTTTTGCTAAATCTAATACAGCTTGAATATCACCCATTCCAAGCAATCTACCAACAAACCTAGTTGGAGAAAATTTTTCTAAATCATCAATTCTCTCACCAGTACCAATGTACATTATTTGTGCACCAGTTGCAGCGGATGCTGCAAGAGCACCCCCACCCTTTGCAGAACTATCTAGTTTTGAAACGATTATACCGCCAACTGGAATGATTTTATGAAATGCTTCAGCTTGAGCGAAACATTGCTGCCCGATAGTACCATCAATTACAAGTAAACACAAATCAGGTTCTGCAACTTTGTTAATTCTACCCATCTCTTCAAGTAAATCATGTTCTTCTTTATGACGACCAGCAGTATCAATTATAATTACATCAAGAGATTGACTTTCAAAATGCTTTAAACCATTTTTTACAATATTTGGAGAGTCCTTATTATTTTCTTCACCGTAAACTTCAACACCAGATTTTTCACACATCATTTTTAGTTGGATTAGAGCACCAGGTCGATAAGTATCAGCACCTACAACACCGACTTTCTGCCCTTGACCTGTCAAAAATTTAGCAAGTTTTGAGGCCACGGTGGTTTTACCACTTCCTTGAATTCCCAATAAAATTATTTTATTTTGTTTTCCAGGTATAAAATTAAAATCAGATTCATTACCAAGTAATTTTGAGAGTTCGTCATAGAGAATTTTTACAATGTGATCTTTACGCGAGAGACCAGGAGGTGGGGTTTCATTTAATGAGCGTTCCTCTAATCGTTTTGTAATTTCAAGGACTAATCGTACATTCACATCAGAAGTTAATAGAGCTCTTTGAACATCTTTACAAAGATCTTTAATTAGTTCTTCATCAATACCAGAAGATTTGAGAATCTTTTTGATTGCATCTCCCAATCCAGTTTTTAATCCATCAAGCATTGTAATTTAATTCCGCATCCACTATTTCAAACCTTCCTCGATATCCATCCCAATTTTTTACAAATTTATTAATTTTAATTGGATTAGAAAATAGAGGACAGTTAATTACAAAAGTTTCAGCCTCGCCGCCCTCAAAATTTAAATTAAATCCAAATTTTGAAGATAGATTATGTAAAAGTTCAATATCAGATTTTAAAATTAATTTTCCTAGCCATTGTTCATCTAACCCATCAGAAGATACAGTTGTCATCATAAAATTAAAACCAGAGTCAAGTAAATCATTCATATATTTTACAGGTTCAAGTTCCCATAATGGAGCAACTGGAATTAAATTTAATTTTAAACATAAAGTTTCAAATTGTTTTTTTTGAAATTTGCTTTTAATTCCACCATGAAGTAAACCATCAATTTGGAATTGGGTTTTTGCTTGTCGGAGTAAATTCTCAATTATAATTAATTCATCATCAGTATCATCAGAACTAGAGATAGCAGTTAATTGTGGAATATTCATAGATTCAGATTGTAATTTAGTCCATTCTAAATTGGGATGATGTAAAAGATGGCTCTCATCAGATTTTGGAAAGATACTCAATAAACATACAACATCATGGCCTTGTTTTTTAGCAGTATGAATAGAATATGCACTATCTTTTCCACCAGAAAAAAGACAAGCTAATTTCATAATCTAATAAAAAAACAGCTCAATAAAATTCTAAAATGTATTGAAAGAGATGCTTCAATACTCATAATCGTCATCACAAATCAGACGGCTTTTCCAACAATCATCAGCATCCACAATATTTGTAAATATCAGTGATTTTAGTGCTATGATTAAAATAAAAATATAATTATTTATGTAATTAAATAAATGAAAATATTTTTGTGAAATTATTAGCCTAACTATTTTTGATAGACATAATTTTGGTATGTTCCATTACAACCCAATAATCAACATTTTGTCCATTTTCCAATTTTCCTTTAACTGATTCGTCAATCATAGCAATATCTATGGTTTCAAATGTTTCACCATCCATAACTTGGACGGTGTCACCGTTAATTGAAATAATTTGTCCAACTTTCTTGTTAATCATTGGAATGTGAATTTGCATACTCACAGGGCCAACATGTGGTCGATTTTTTCCATCAAAGATACCTTGACCAACTATTCGGGCTTTTGCTGCACCGTGTTTTCCAGGTTTTGATGTATCGTATTCAATAATTCTACATGCCTCACCGCTAGGTTGATCAGTGTGTGGAAGTAGAATGTATGATCCAATTTTTAGAGAGCCTAAATCAGATGGTTTACTCATGAAAAATAGTTTTTGCTCGAATATTTAACTATTCTACTTTAGAATATCAAGGATTGAAAGGCTCAAAAAACTAGTTAATGTAAACCCTCTTCGATTAATATCACGCTGAGTTTGATCACAGTATTTTTTTACACTTTGATGACTTTTTTCACTTGCAACTTCAAGTGTCACCATATTTCCAGAATATGGGAATGTAAATTTTGAAGGAATAGAGCAAGTAGTTGATACATCTCCAAATCCTGCAATTTCAATTTTTTCTTTCTTTAGCAACGAACCAGCAATTTCACATAAATCATCATTATCATCCGCATATTCAAGATAATAGATTGAAATAAAGTTAGTTTTTTCCTCAACTTCCCTTTCAAAAAGATAATCCCTAATATTAAAAATAAAAGAAGTTTGTTCTTGAACATGTTTAGATAGTTCTTTTTCTACAATTGAGTTTTTTTTGAATTTAGCTAGTAGGTAATGGTTAGCAGAAGTTGAAAAGTACGGTTTACTATCACTTGAAAACGTACCTGTAACAAAATATAATTTTTCAATATTTTTTGAACTAACCCAAGAGTCCTTTAATTCAAGAGAATCCTGATTGTGCAAATACGGCGCACAAGCATAGCCAGAATAAGACAAATTGTCAGCAGACATGATATCATTTAGAATGTTTAATGCTATTTAGTAATATATCAAATAGAAATTAAAAAAGTACCATAGTTTTTAAGAGTAGTAATCTTTGTTTTTTTTGTCCCGTGGTAGCTCAGCCTGGTAGAGCTCCTGGCTGTAGATGTTGGCTTTAGATGGCTAAACGAAACACAGCCCATCAGGCATACAGAAACCGGGTTGTCGGTGGTTCAATTCCGCCCCGCGGGACCATAGTTTTTTTTAAATAATAAATAAAAAAAATAGACTGCTTAAGAAAACATAGATGAAATCTTAATTTAAAAATTCAAATGTCTATTCTACTTTTTTGACTTTTTGTGCGGCTGGTCCTTTTTGACCTTCACCAACTTCAAACTCGACTTTATCGCCTTCATTGATGAATCCATCAACGTCAGATTTGTGAACGAACATATCTTCGCCACCTTCTCTTTCGATAAAACCAAAGCCTTTAGTACGGTTGAACCATTTTACTGTACCTTGTTCCATACCTTCAGGAACAAAACATTCACTATATTAACTAAGGTGTCTAGAAATTAGAAATCTTTTGCAATGTGTTCATTGTCTTTGAGCCATTGTACTTGAGGTATGGTAAATCTCCAAACAATATCTCCACGTCCAGTAGCATCAAAATCCCAGGGAGCAATAATTACAATATCATTATCTCGAATCCAAACTCGTCTCTTTAATTTTCCTCTAATTCGTCCTCTTCTAGTTACATTATCATCACATTTTATCATAACATTTTCTCCACCCATCATTTTCAATACCCTACCAAATAATTCACCTTCTTCTGGAAGACGAATTTCTTTTAAGGCACTTTCATTTTTTACTTGACGCTTACCCATAATGTTGATGAGTCATGTTACCATATAACTGATGAGGTTTTTAGAAGATGATTTTAAAAAAATCCAAAAGAAATTTTATCTATAGCATTCAAAATTATCTAATGGAGTTTAGATGTGTTGATGAGTGTTCTCAGTGCTGTGTTGAAAGAGAGTATTACCCGACTAAGCAATTTGGAAAAATTGGAGTGTTGATTTTACCAGAAGAGAAAGAGAGTATTGAAAAATTAGCAGAATTAAATAAAATTAAAATTAAAATTTTACCAAGGATAGGGGTTTCTAAAAATAAAAATCAGATGCCCACAAAAATTTTAGCGTATCAATTAATGGGGATTGAAGATAATGGTAATACTTGTCCTTTTTTAGATATGCATAGTGGTAAAAAATCAACACATGGAGGATTTCCATGTAAAATTTACAAAGATAAACCATTGGCATGTAGTGCATATCCCTTAATTGAAATAAATCCAATTAGTTTAGATCAAAAATGTAAATTTTGCAAAGAGTGCGGAACTGCAGATAAAAATTTAAATTTTGAAACAGAGTCTTTATTGAAAATACAAGAAAGTATGCAAACAGATGCAAGGTGTATTTGGAGATATGCAACAGGTGTCGGAGAACAAGAAGACCAAGAGATTATTAAAACTGGTTGGGTTTTAGAGGATTATTAAATAATTGAAAAATAATTTTAAAATTAGATTAAGGGTTTATCACAGCACGACCAAGAATTTTTCTTGCTTTAAGATCCTCTAATGCAGTATTGCATTCATCAAGATTGTATCTTTTTGAGATAACAGGATTTAGAGTACCTTTTCGTGCAAGTGCAAGTAATTCAACCATGTCATCATAGTTTCCAGTATATGCTCCTTGAATGGTAATAGATTTGAGAGGAATGGTTACTAAAGACAATTCAATAGAACCACCGAATAATCCAACAAGAACCAAATTCCCTCTTTTTCTCAAAACAGCAAAATCAAGTTTGGCAGTTGGTGGAGCGTTAACAAAATCAACAACACTGTCAGCACCCTTACCATTACAAATAGACATAATTTTTTCAGATGCATCAGACTCTTTAGAATTAATAACAAAATCAGCACCCATTTCTTTTGCAGTACTTAATTTTTGATCATCAATATCAACACAAATAATTTTTGCATCGGTAATAGCATTAGCAATTTGAACACCCATCAATCCTAAACCACCGGCGCCAACAATGACAAGGAATTCAGGAGAATTTTGGTTTGCTTTTTTAATTGCAGTGTATGCAGTTAGTCCAGAACATGCAAGTGAAGTTGCAGCATCTGGATCTACACCATCAAGTTTTGCTAAATATTTAAAATTTGGAATTAAAGCATAATCAGAATAACCACCATCTTGAAAAACACCCATAGATTTTGGAGCATCGCATAAGTTCTCATTTCCAACTTTACATGCAGGACATTCACCACATCCAATCCAAGGAAAAACAAGTACTTGATCACCTTTTACAATACCTGAAACATTATTACCAATATCTTCAACAGTACCAACAATTTCATGACCAGGAGTTACAGGGTATTTTACTCCTCTATCAGTGACTTTCATAAATTGGCCATCCCCAAGATCATAACCACCTTCCCACAGATGTAAATCGCTATGACAGACGCCAACAGAGCCTACTTTAACTAATACTTGGTCTCCTTGAGGTTTTGGAGTTTCAGATTCAGATATTGAAAGTGGTTCATTAGGAGCAGTGATCCTTGCAGATTTCATAATTAAAAAAATCAATCTTTACAATATAAGAGTTGACTGGAAGTAAGAAAAAAGTAGAGTCATTAGATATTATTGAATAACAGAAGAGTTATGCTGTGAGTGAATCTCAAACTCCTAACGGTATTTCTCAAGAACCAATTAATGTTTTATTTGATACAAAAGCAGTTGTAAAAAAAGACGTATGGGAGATAGATCTAATTCAAATTTTAAACTTATTAACAAAAATTCTAGAAAAAACAGGTTCAAAGGATCTTAAAGTTGCAGGGATGGCAGCATTATCGTCATCATTAATTTACAGAATGAAAGTTGAAAGTATTTTTGCATTACAAAAAGCAGCCATGGATAAAAAACCAAGTTTTCAAAGAACAGATGTAGATATCGAATTAATTGATATCCCATACAGACATGAATCAACATATCCAGTGTCATTAGATGACTTGTTAGGATTACTACAGAATCTTATCGGTACAATTGCAAATCCACAATCACGAAGAAATAGAAAGTTGGAGATAGAGCCAATCGAGGCACCAGATTTTCAAGAATTTTTTATCTCACTAGAAAGTATTATTGGAAAGTATGAAGATTTAATCATGAAAAAAATTGCAAATACAGGGTTTGGATTACTGCAAGACATCATTGCAGAACTTGATCAAGTGGATTCAATTAGATGTTTTTTTGCAGCATTATTTTTAGCAAGAGATCAAAAAGTGGATTTAGAACAACAAGAGGACGATATCAAGATTATACTTATGAAAGAAGAGACAACAACGGAATAGAAATGGAGAGGAATTTCTTTAACTAAATTTTAAAGGATAATAATAAAACATGGTAAAAATTGAAAATGCAAAAGAATCAACAGCAAGAATAGAAGCAGCGCTATATTCAGCAGGTAGACCGCTTAGAATAGAAGATATCATAAGAGCATCAGGCACAGAATCTAAAATTAAAACATTAGAATTACTTAACGGAATTATCAAAAAAACAAAAAATGCATTCATAGCATTAGAAATAGCAATACTGCCAGATGGATCATATGTAATGCAGTTGAAACCAGAATACAGTTCAACTGTTAAAAGATATGCATCAAAACCAGTTTTACCAAATGCAACACTAAAGACATTATCATATATTGCATATGCACAACCAATTGCTTCAAAGCAACTTGTTGAAACTAGAGGATCAGGAGTTTATGCACATCTAAAAGAATTACGACAACTAGATTACATTACTCACCAAAATGTAGGTAGATTAAAAATTTACACTACAACTGAAAAATTCCAAAAATATTTTGGAATTCAAGGTGATGTGGAAGATCTAAAATCAAGATTGTTTTCCAAAGTAAGAAAAACAGCAGGAAGAAATGAGATAAAATCCACACCACAAATAACAACAGAAACAGAATAGATGGATTTTTGATTTAAGGCTAATTTTTGGCGTTTTGTATAAATTAGAGTAATTCAGTAAATTTCTTGTGAGAAAATCAGTAGAAAATTTAGCAACCAGTAAGATAACTGGGGGAAGAAGAAAACCACTTAGAATTAGAAGAAAATATGAAACTGATAGATATCCAAATGAGGCAATTAATGGAGCTCAAGTAACAATAACAAGAAGAGTTAGAGGTAGTAACAACAAAGTTGCCTTAAAAACAATCGATTTTGTTAATTTGTCAACAGGTAATGGCAAAGTTGTCAAAGCAAAAATTATCAAAGTGATAGATAACACTACAAATAATGATTATAAAAGAAGGGGAATAATCAGTAAAGGCGCAATTCTTGAAACACAAGAAGGTAAGTGTAGAGTTGTATCGAGACCAGGACAATTAGGAATAGTCAACGCAGTCTTAGTAAAAGAATAAAATGAAAGATTACGAGCACGTCGTAATATGGTTGGATTATTTTAATAAAAATTTAAAAAGATCAATGGGAAGAAGATTACCATTAGAAAAATCTGTTTATGACCCATCATTAAAAGAATTAATTGATGCAACAACATCAGCAGGGTTTGAAATAACAGAATCGGATGATAAAGTAAGATTTCCAAAAAGACCGTTTGTCAGATCAGGATACATTGTGTTGCCAAAAGGATCACATAAGACAATTATTCTTAACAAAATTTCTCAAAAACTTACTGCAAAAAGAGTCAAGCAAACAAAATAAAATTGAATCTAGCTCTTAGCTAAAGTAAAGTTGACAGAAGTACATGATAGTGTGATCATTTCTAGTATTGTTAATTGCAGGAGGTAGGCGAAATAATGCACCTAGCCGGAAGTGGTAGAGTGATAATTCAGCTATCAAAAGAATTAGTTGAAGGACAAATACTCTGCGACGATAAAGGAACTAGAGTTGCAAAAGTAATGGAACTAATTGGTCCAGTAAAAAGACCGTTTGCGTCAGCGACGTCTTTAACAAATAATATAAATAAATTTGTTGGGAAAAAGGTTTTCATGTTTGAGCAATCTGCTGCAACTACACCAAAAAGATTTAGGAGAAATAGAAGATGAACATATTACAAAACCAAAATTGTCCGGAATGCAGATCATCATCATTAGTTGATGACATGCAGAATGGCGAACTAATCTGTTCTGGTTGTGGAATAGTTGTCGACGATCAGATTGCAGATTGTGGTCCAGAAACAATAAGTTCGAATCTCGAAGATAAAATGAAGCTTGCAAGAGCAACAGGACAAACAACCTATTCTCAACATGATTTGGGAATAACAACTGAGATTTCAATTAGTTCAAAAGACTTTAGTGGTAAAACTATCAACCATGAAGTTAAAAACCAAATGAATCACCTCAGGAAATGGCAACAAAGAGTAAGAGTATCAACACCAAAAGAAAGACGACTTGCAAACGTTTTAGCAAAAATGGGCGAAACATGCGAATCACTTAATCTTTCAAAGAATGTGTTAGAAACTACTTCAATGATATACAGAAATTTAGACGGACACATAGATGTTAAAGGAAAATCAGTAGTTTGTATCACAGCAGCTACAATCTATATGGCATGCAAACAATGTGACGTAGTAAGATCATTAGAAGAAATTTGCCGAGGAATTGTTCCAGGAAAAGACGTTAAATCAAAAACAAAACTTGCAGCAAGATATTACAGAACCATGGTAATGGAAATGGGCTCATTAAAAGCTCCAGTACTAACTATGGACAAATACATCTCAAAGATAGCAAACATGACACAGACTGAGGTTAGAGTAGAAAGATTAGCCTTAGAAATTGCTGAAAAAACAAAAGATAATAGCATTTCAGATGGAAAATCACCAAATGGAATTGCTGCAGCATATCTGTATGTTTCATCGGTACTACTTGGACAAAATATCCTACAAAGGGACGTTTCAAGTGTTGCAGGAGTTACAGAAGTTACTATCAGAAATAGATGTAAAGAGATTCTAACAAGTCATAAACTCAAAATTACATTGAGACCATCTCTGGCCAAATGTTAACATACACCCCCCACCCCTTTTCATTTCATTATTAAAAATACCAATTAGGATTAGCTAAATTTCGTCGGTATTATATAGAGAATCAAAAATATTTTAGATATGGTAGTATTAGAAATTAAAGACCTACACGTCTCAATAGGAGATAAAGAGATCCTCAAAGGGGTTAATTTAAAGACAAATCCAGGAGAGGTACATGCCATTATGGGACCAAACGGTTCAGGAAAAAGTACACTAGCTTACACACTACTTGCACATCCAAAATATCAAGTCACTAAAGGAGATATTCTATTAGATGGTGAAAGTATATTAGAATTAACAGCAGATCAAAGAGCAAAAAAAGGATTATTTTTAGCATTTCAATATCCAACTGAAGTTTCAGGAGTAGGATTTTCTCACTTTCTAAGAACAGCATACAATTCTCTAAGTAAAGCAATGGATGGAGACGATAGAGAAGTATTCATCACAGTAAGAGAATTTCAAAAATATCTTAAAGAAAACATAGCTAAAGTAGGACTAAGAGAAGAATTTCTTTCAAGATATCTAAATGAAGGTTTTTCAGGAGGAGAGAAAAAACGTGCAGAAGTATTACAAATGGCAGTTTTGAAACCTAAAATTTCAATTTTAGATGAACCAGATTCAGGATTAGATATTGATGCAGTTCAATCAGTAGCTCAAGCAATCAGTAAAGTATCAACAAAAGATGCAACAGTAATCATCATTACTCACTATGCCAGAATTCTAAATTTCTTAGACAAATTAGACTTTGTACATGTATTTGCAGAAGGCAAAGTTCTACAAACAGGAGATGCATCTCTTGCACAAAAATTAGAAGCCGAAGGTTACGAATGGGCTTTAGAAAAAACAGCATAATTAAATTTAAAAAAATATTGATTTACAAAGTTCAAGTACAATTTTCTAAAGATTTCTTAAAAATTAAAGAAGGTCAAATATGTGTCGGAATTAAATCAAAACCAATCAAAGGCGAGGCAAATAAAGAAATTATTAAAAAAATTGCAAAACATTTTGCAATATCTACAGTAGCAATAGAAATCAAAACAGGTCATAAATCTAAAGAAAAAATTATAGAAATATCACAGTAAATAAAATGTTTTTTATTTAAATAGGGTTTTAGAAATTAAAAATTATGTCAGAAAGTAATCAACAGTATTTCTTTAATTTTTCATTTTTCAAAGTTGATCCAAAATGGAGATGGATGGCAGATTTGGCAAAAGAGGAATCTGCAAAAGAGGTAGAAAATATCATTAATAATTCAAAAATAATGTGTAGAACATATTCAAATTTAGGATTAAGAGATGATACAGACTTTCTATTTTGGTTTGCCGCACCTACAGTTGAAGAAATTCAAGCAGTTATTGAAAAATTATACAAAACAGTATTTGGAAAATATATCATCCCATCAAGAACATATCTGTCATGTACAAGACCATCACTATACGTAAAAGACCAAAAAACGTTAGGCTTCATTACAGGTGACAATCCCAAAAAACACGTCATAGTGTACCCATTTACAAAAACTAGAGAATGGTATCTCCTACCAAAAGAGAAACGTCAAGAAATTATGGATGAGCATATATCAGTTAGTAAAAAATATCCACAAATAGTACTCAATACGACATATTCATTTGGAATTCATGACGAAGATTTCATGCTAGCATTTGAAGTAGACGATATCAGAGATTTCCAAAATCTGATAATGGATTTAAGAGAAACACAAGTTTCGACATACGTAGAAAATGATATTCCGATGATTGTATGTGTAAAAAAAGACATCATTCCATTAATCACAAGTTTAGGATAAACATCTAAAACAACATTTACGGATACAAATCTTGCATAAACATAAATGATGAAATTTCAATAAATAAAATGTAAATGATGAAATTAAAAGGAGATAAAAATTGAATTACAATAAACTAGGAAAAACAGACATCAAAGTATCAGAAGTGGGATTTGGTGCATGGTCGATTGCATTAGATTGGTGGGGTAAAAAAATTGAAGAGGATGAAGCAAAAAGAATGCTGAAAAAAGCATATGATTTAGGAATTAACTTTTTTGAAACTGGTGATATGTATGGAAAAGGAAAAAGTGAGAGACTCATCGGTGAAGTTTTCAAAGATATGAGAGACGAAGTTGTACTATCTACAAAATATGGATATGATTTTTCAGAAGTAGAGCAAATAGGACACAAGGAATTACCTCAAAAGTTTGATGAAGATTTTACTCGAAAAGCACTAAGAGAGAGTTTGAAAAGATTGCAAACAGATCATTTAGACATGTATGGATTACATAATCCAAAATTAAATCACATCAGAGATAATTCAATTTTTGATGTACTGGATAGTTTTGTTGCAGATAAATCAATTAGCACATACCAAGTAGCTTTAGGTCCCGCAATTGGATGGACACAAGAAGGTATGGAAGCAATGGAAAGACCAAATGTAAGTGCAGTTCAAACAGTATACAACATTTTAGAACAATCACCAGGTAATGAATTAATGAAAAAGGCTGAAGAAAAAGATGTAGGAATTCTAGTTAGAGTTCCAGAAGCATCAGGAATACTAACAGGAAAAGTTAACGCTGAGACAAAAATTGATGAAAAAGATCACAGATCAGTAAGAAAAGGGGAATGGATTAAAGCATCATTAGCAAAGGTAGAAGTGCTCAAACCAATTGCAGAAAGAACAGGTTTAACCATCACAGAATTATCAATGAAATTTATCATGTCAAAAAAAGGATTTGCATCAGTGTTTCCTACAGTAATTAGTGAAGAAGAAATTGTGAATTATGTTGAAATGACTAAAGGGGGATATATTTCAGCATCAGATATGAAAGAAATTGAAGAAATTTACAGTACATGGCCATCTTATGAATTAAAAGCAACACCACAAACAAACTAACTTCTAAATGGATGCTCCAATAAATTCAGAAAAAACCATAGAAATCATCGAGAGGATGAAGCTTGCCAAAATTGGGAAATATAAGAAATGGCAATTAATAATTAAAAAAATCAAAAGTGAACAAATTCTAAATCCAGAAGAATTGAAATATTATTCAAACCTAACTAGAATTTATAAAAATTCAAGTGTCACAACTAGAAGTAAAATTTATCATACCAAATTATCACCAGAGGATGAAAAACCACCATGTAAAGAATGTGGAAAAGATTCACTATACTATTGCAACATGAATGATCAGTATTTTTGTAACATTCATGTGGTTGGGCACGATAAAAATGAAATTTAAGCAGTAGTGTCTTCTAAACTAAATGAATTTTCAACAAAATATTCAACTCGAGTTTTTTTAAATTCACGAGAACTGAAAAGGATTTTGTATTCATCAACGTTAATTTGGTCTTGAATTGTTTTAGCTACATCATAAGCCTCATCGTGTGTTTTACAATGAATCATTGAAAATACATTGTATGGCCAATCATCGTAAGTAGGGCGCTCATAACAATGGCTAACTTGAGGAAATGATCCTAGTGTTTCGCCAACAGAAGTGATCCTATCTTCAGGAACTTTCCAGACAATCATACCATTTGCAGTGAATCCTACTTGTCTGTGTCTCAAAATGGCTGCAAATCTTCGCATGACACCTACATCCTCATAGTGTTTCATTTTTGCAAATACTTCATCTTCAGTAATACCAAGATTTTTTGCAGCATTTACAAATGGCTCATCAATAATTTCCATATCTTTTTGTAATTCACGGATAAAATCTTTGTCTTCTTCTGTAGGTTTGAATTCAATATTTTTAATTTCTTTCTTTTCTTCAGATGGTGCAATGTCATGTTTCTTATCATCGACCAAGTCAAGCTTTACACCTATTTTGAATAATTGTAAAGTTGGAAGCATTCTAACTTTTTTAATTCCTTTTAGAACATTAAATTTTTCAAGCTCATCATTTAGATCAGCACCGGGAGGCACAGCTAATGTGAACCAGAGATTAAACTGATGATCACGTTCATAATTATGACTCACTCCAGGATGACGATTGATTTGACTAGCTACATGATCCAATTCATCATGTTCAATTTCCATTGCAACCAGTGAACTAGTGTAACCAAGTTTTCGAGTATCAAAAATTGCACTCAATTGTCTTAAGACGCCAATTTCTTTAAGATTTTTCAAATTTTCTTTAATAATTTCTGGAGTAGTATCAAATTTTTTTGCAATGGCATCAAAGGGTCTAGTAACTAATGGGAACGTCCATTGAATTTCATTTAGAAGTTCCTTATCAGATTCACCCAAAGAAGACAATAAGTGAATTAATCGGAGATTCAATTAAAAATGTAGCTAGTATTTCACACAGTGATTTTTAATACATAAATAGAAACTGCAGTGTTTTGGATCGATGATAATAAATCTAAATCTTGAAGGTAAAAAAATCATTATTGTAGGGGGAGGAAATGAGGCTGAAAAAAGAATAAAATCAATAGTAAATGAAAAATGTGAAATTGTGGTTATTAGTGATTCTATAAATGCCCAGATTTCAAAATTAGTAAAAACAAAAAAAATCATATTAAAAAAACAAAAAATTGAAAATATAAAATTTATTTTAGAATTAAAACCAGACTTAATAATTACAACAACAAATGATAAAAAAATTAATCAAAAAATAATCAACTATGCAAAGAAAAAGAAAATAATAGCATATAGTTCAGATAATCCTGAAGATAGTGATTTTGCAAATGCAGCCATTATTGATTTTGAAAAAATGATTCAAGTTGCAATTTTCACTGGAGGCAGGAGTCCAATAATGGCAAAAAAAATTAAATCAAAAGCTGAAATTGCACTAAAAAAAGTTATTTCAAAAGAGGATATCGCTCAAATTAAAATACAAAAAATATCACGGGAACTATCTAAAGAAATCATTCCAACTCAATTTGAACGAAAAGAATGTCTACGCAGCATCATGACTGACAATCATATTGATCAGTTAATAAAAGACGGGCAGATAAAAAAAGCTGAAAAGCGAGCAATAGAGATACTAAAAAAATGGAAATGAATCAAAAAATCATCAATGCACGTGTAACTTTTCGTAACTCACCAATCCATATTTTAGAGAAATTTACTATCAAAGATGTTGAAAACGCATATCAACAATTTAAAAAACATTCAGAATTAGATGAATGTGTAATAATTCAAACTTGCAATAGAATTGAATTATTTGCAAAGTCAAAATCAGACAACATAGATAAAATTAAAAAAACATGGGCAAGCATAACAGGGCTTGATGAAGAAACATTTAATGAAAATATAGAATTTGTAGAAAATCAGGAAGCAATGCATCACCTGTTGAAGTTAACGTCAGGCTTAGATTCAATGGTGTTAGGTGAAGAACAAATTTTAGGCCAAATAAAAAATTCCATAACATCAGCCAGGGAAGTAAAAGCATCAGGTCAGCATCTCAACACATTGTTTGATAAGGCAATCAGAATGGGAACTAGGATTAGAAATTCTAGCGGGATTGGCAAAGGTGGAATATCAGTAGGATCAATGGCAGTAAAACTTGCAGAAGAAAATATTGATGAATTAAAAACAAAGAAAATTCTTTTGATTGGAACTGGAGAAGTGTCAACCCTAGTTGCAAAATCATTACAAAGAAGAGGGTATGAATTTAATGTTACAAGTAGAACTATTGGAAGATCAGAAACATTTTGTGAAACAATGGGAGGAAAGCCAATTAAGTTTGAAGAAGTTTTATCAGGGTTTAACAGATATGACATAATATTTGTTGCAACAACTGCACCATACTTTCTGGTAACACAAGAAAGAATCACAGACGCAATGAAAAATAAAAACAACGGAATGATGATACTAGATTTATCAAATCCAAGAACGGTAGATGAGAAAGTAGCAACCATTGGAGGAGTTAAACTAATGAATTTAGATCAAATTGCAGAAATGGTTGAAAAAAACATGAATGCTAGATTAAACAAGGTGAAAACCGTTGAAAATATAATTAGAGAAGAAGTATCAGTATTAGAAGCCTCAATGAAAAGATTAGATGCAGAACCACTTGTAACGGACGTATTCAAAAGTATAGAGGATCTCAGAGAAAAAGAACTGCAAAAAGCGCTACAAATGTTAGGTGAGAAAGATGAGAAAAAAATCAAAATTATTGAAGAATTAACAAAAGCAGTGGTAGAGAGTATTGTGTCAACCCCAATGAATAATATCAGAAAGGCATCAGAACAAGGTCAACCAGGTGTATTAGAATTAGCCAGTAAGTTATTTGACTATAAAAAACAAAATCAGGCTGACTAGGATTATATTTTAGCCAGAATAAATTTTAAACATGTCATTTCCCACTAAACGTCTTAGAAGATTACGAATCTCAGAGAAAATGAGAGAATTAGTTCAAGAAACCACATTAACACCCAAAGATTTCATTTGTCCAGTATTTGTTCAAGAGGATCTTAAAACAAGAATCAAAGTTGAATCAATGTCAGAAATTGAAAGATTGCCATTGGAAGAGGTAAATGATGAAGTTAAAACAATTATAGATTTAGGAATTCCTGCAATCATGTTATTTGGAATCCCAACACAAAAAGATGAAGTGGGAAGTTCAGCTTTTGATGACAACGGTATTGTTCAAAAAGCAATTAGTCAAATCAGAAAAGAATTTGGTGACAAAATAGTAATCATGGCAGATGTTTGTTTATGTCAATTTACATCTACAGGTCATTGTGGAATTATTCAAGGTGATAAAATTGATAACGATACAAGTTTGGACATACTTGCAAAGATTGCCATTAGTCAAGCTAAAGCAGGGGTAGATACAGTTTCACCATCTGCAATGATGGATGGTCAAGTTGCCGCAATAAGAAAAGCTCTAGACGATAAAGGATTTACAGATGTTTCCATAATGTCACATTCAGCAAAACATCGTTCAAATTTTTATGCACCATTTAGAGATGCTGCAGAATGTGCACCAAAATTTGGAGATAGAAAAACATACCAAGTTCCATTTACAAATGCAAGAGAGGCAATGATGGAAGTGGAAACGGACATCAATGAAGGGGTAGACATTGTAATGATTAAACCAGCATTAGCATATTTGGATTTAATTGCAGAGACCAGAAGAAAATACAATGTTCCAGTAGCAGCTTATAGTGTTTCGGGGGAATACGCACTGGTAAAAGCTGCATCCCAATTAGGATATGTAAATGAAAAAGACATCACATTAGAGATTCTTCACTCAATTAAAAGAGCAGGTGCAGACATGATAGTTACATATTTTGCAAAATCAGCATCAAGATTTCTTCAGGAATCATGAGAAACGACGAACGATTTGAAATACAAAGGGCATTCGACTTATTGCCACATGTTGTAGGAGCAAGTTGGACAGCAGTATGGTTCAGAATGCAAGGGATTAGAAAACCACTAAGAGAAGAATTCAGAGAGAAAACGTTAGAATATCTAAAAATGATTGAACCTGTTTTTGATGCATACCCAAAAAATGAAGATTTTGAAGAAATTTGCAAATACATAGAATCTAGAAAAAAACTGGAATATGAAAAAATAATTTCAGGTGAAAATAATGAAATAGAAACTAGATACGACAGATATGTAGATTATGGTTAAACTTCATTTTTTAATTCTTTTAAAAATGTCCTGAGTACCTTAGTTCTTTTCTTAGCTTCAATTTTACCAGATTTTGTATTCATCATAAATTCTAGTTTGAGTAATTTATTGAAAAAATGATCAACAGCCCAAAGATTATCATCGGGATTTCTTTTAGCACAAAAAGGATCATCTAGGTTGTAAAAAGGTCGATTAAGAGAACCACTAGTAGCAAAAACTCTTGCAATTCCTATTGCACCCAAAGCATCCAACCTATCAGCATCTTGCAATATTTTTCCTTCAAGACTTTGAGAAATTTTATTTTGAGAAAAACTATGATCAGCAATGGCATTAGAAACAATATTAATTTCTTCATCAGTGAATTCATATTTTTTTAAAATTAATTTTGATTTTTTTGCGCTTTCTATAGAAGAAAGTTTAGAACGTTTACTAGATTTAGGGTATGAAACAATATCATGCAGTAATGCAGCACTAAGAATTAATTTTTGATTTGCTTTTTCTTTTTTACTTATTTTTTCAGCATTATTGTAAACTCGCATAACATGTTCAAAATCATGGGCAGGATCATTATCCATCATTTTAATTACTTCATTTTTTATAGAATCAAGGACTTTCATTTAGAATCTCCATATTTTGGGTTTAACAAATTTAATTTTTCTTTGAGTGAGTAATACTGTCCAATTAACACATGCAAATAAAATAATCAATAAAATTCCAACACCATCAATTAGGAGAATTCCAGTAAGACGATCCTCAAACATTTCTAAAAATGGGGTTAAAACAGTATTTCCAAAATATATCATTATGATGTAAGAAATAGTTCTACCAAACCAAAATCCAACATAGATACCAACACTTTTTGCACGCATTAGACCATATGTGATAAATAAAATATTACTTGGAAGAGGCGTTGCGCCAAACAAAAAAGATGCAATTAGATAGCCGTGTTTTTTCTTATTCAAATAAGATCCAATCATATCAAGATTAGATTTCTGTTCTTCTCCAACAAATTTTCTAAATAATCCACTAATTCTTTTTAGAAAAAATCTACCAATAGTGGCACCCGTAGCACCAACTACAGCAAGAAGTACGATATTCAAAGTAGGGTCAAGAAGGTAAAAAGATGTTAAAACGATCCAACTAGGAGGCATTAAGATCGGCGATGCATTTACGCCAATCAATATAAGAAAAATTCCAAAATAGGAAAATTCGCCAAAAAGCTCAAAAATATCAAATACCATTAAAAAATTATACAACTATTTTGTTTCTAAACCCTTTGATTCATTTTTAGTCGGTAAATAATATGATAATGATCTAAAAAAACCAAAAAATTACATGTTTCTGAAAACAATGATCATGTTTTGTAAGAAATCGGATCAATCATGCAATATCTTTATAAGTAAATTATGCATAATTAACGTGTGACAGAACTAATTTGGAAGTGTTTTAGATGCAATTTATCATTTAAAGATGATAATTTAGCAGAAATACACAAAAAAATTTCAAATCACTCAGTAACTAAAGTAAAAACAATAGTTGTATAATTTTTACAACTAATTTTTTGAATGAATCATTAAAAAATAAGATAATGGTGCAGAGGGTGGGATTCGAACCCACGAACTCCTAAGAGAAGGGATTTCCTATATTAGAGATCTTGAGTCCCTCTCGGTTGACCAGGCTTCGATACCTCTGCAACAATACTAGATTATTCCGATATTTTTTAATTACTATTGTAATTATAGAATCATTTTTTAGAAATTTTTTAACAAAGCTTATAATCGAAAGGGTTATTGAAAAACACATGTCAGAATCAATACCAATTTCAGAAGCAAAGAAAACCAAAAGTGGTGTCAATGTTGAAGCTGAAGTTATTTCTAAAGGAGAACCAAGAACGGTAAATCTCAAAACTGGCGGAACAGTAGATGTTTGTGATGCAGTAATATCTAATGCTGATGGAACTGAAGAAAACCAAATGAAACTCACATTGTGGGGTGACGATATCAAAGCAGTTAATGTCGGAGATAAAGTCCAAATAGAAAATGGTTACACAAATGAGTTTAAAGGTGAAGTATCCCTAACCAAAGGAAAATTTGGTAAGATGAATATCAATCCTTAATAATTTCGCTTATTATCTAATTTATTTTTTAAATCTAATATCGTTATGATTATGCCAATTAGTAGAATTAGAATTCCAAGGATAATTAAAAATCCTGAAACTATTAAAGCTAAAAGCATGTCCATCATAGTGGAATTAGGATTTGAAAATGCATCAGAATTTTCAGGATCCTCAGAAAACATAACCACAGCATCAATTATTCTAGTACCAGTATTTTCAATTTGAAAATTTAGTGTATCAGATTGATCTATTAGAGTTGTTGTAAATAAAACAGAATCGTTTTGAATGAATTCCCCATAGGAATCTCCAAAAATATTTGAAATTTGTATGTATAACATATCACCATATTGGTAATCAATTATTTGAATTCCCCACAATAAAGGAACATCAGATAGAGAGGTAGTGTATGAGGTATAGATTACATCCCCAGGCATAATTTGAAGAGTTTCAGAAACGTCATCAAACATTCCTTCAAAAAGAGAAGATACCAAAAAAGTTTCATCTTCTGAAATATCAGATGGTACACTAGAGATTGCAATTAAAAGTGAAATCAAAATTAAACTAAAACCAACAAATGCAATAATAGGTCCATATTTTTTCATGTTAAAAATTAATGACGGTGTT
>JAOKTA010000043.1 GCA_028335865.1 Candidatus Nitrosopumilus sp. | reverse complement strand
CTAACATACTCCCATATGTTGCATATCTGTGGATTTTTTGACCTAAGAGAGTTCTTGCCATATGTCCGCCATCAAGTTGCCATGCTGGAAGTAAATTCAAAAATGTAATTAAAAATCCAATCCACGCCGCAAACATTACTGGTGTCATAATCACTTCATAACCTGGACCTCCTTTTCCAAATACTGCTAAACTTGCAGTCATTAGTAATGGCTCTCCTTGTTCCCATTCAACTAGTATTTGATCAGCAAATAACCCTTCAGCGATTTCCTGATCTAAAATTGGCGCAGTATATGCTCCATACAGTGAAACTATCATTGTGATTACCAATCCTGCAATTGGCCCTGCAATAGCTACATCAAATAAAATTCTTCGATTAATTGTTAATCCCTTTGATTGGATGAATGCACCAAATGTTGGAATTCCAATCACTGGCAAACCTGGAATAAAATATGGCCAACTTGTTTTTAACCTGTGCATCTTTGCTGCAATAATATGTCCAAGCTCATGCGTTCCTAAAATTCCTAATAACGCAAGTGTGTAAACAATTGCCATCTGAAATGGATCTCCAATTTCTACAATAGAGTTTGTTCCAGATGTTCTATAGTAACCATCAATCATTACAAATGATATTACAATTACAAACAAAAATCTCGGTGTCCACGTTGCATTAAGTAATTTTCTAGATTTTTTTACGGTAAATTTTTGAATTTGAACATAAATCTCATTATCTTTTTTTAATAATTTACAAACATAACTCATATTTTCTAACCCTCTTGCTAAATCTTCAAATTTAGTTTGAAATTCTATATCCGTAATTTTAAATTCTAATGTAAATTCTGTTTTTGTAAACTCCCCCACATTAAAAATTGAATTAACTAACGAAATAATATTTTCTTGAGATTCTTCTTCCATTCATTTCATATGCTCTTATTCCATTAATCACCTTTTTGTTTAAAATTAAATATTGATACTTTCATGGTATATTATGCAAGTAATTTTGAGACAATTAGGTGACTGCAGTATACGTAGAGCAGCTCCAAGCGATCTAATCTCTGTAATGGAAATCAATCTTAAAACCTTGCCTGAACACTATTCTGACTATTTCTACGAATCATTATTGAAGGAATTACCTGAAGCATTTTTGGTTGCAGAAATAGATGGTAAAATTGTTGGTTATGAAATGTGTAAAACTGAATTTGGATTTTCAAATTTTAAGAAACTAGGTTTTGTAAAAAAAGGACATGTAGTATCCATTGCAGTTCTTGATGAGCATAGAAAAAAAGGCATTGGTAAAGCACTTGTTGAAGAATCTGTAATTGGTGTAAAAACTAGGAATTGCGATGAATTTTATCTAGAAGTTAGATGCAGTAACACTGAGGCTGTTCGTCTTTATGAAAAACTTGGATTTGTAATTAGACTAGAACTCAATGCATATTACCGTGATGGTGAATCTGCATATTTGATGGCGATTGAAGTAGATTGAAAGTTATAACAATTATTGTATTTGCGGTTATGATCATGATTGGATCATCATCAACTGCTTTTGGTGTTGTATTGGTATTTTTAGATAAAGATGTTTATGAAATTCCTACTCCTAATGCGCCATTGACTATTTTTATTGAATCTCCAGGTAAGGTTACAGTCTCTGTAAGTAATGGTGACGTTGCAACAGTATTGGGCGAAACAACTTCTGGCGAGTTTACAATTTACCATGATGATTATGATTTCATGGATGGTACAATGCTAATTGTAAATCACATTAATGATTATACTCTAAAAGAATGGACGGATGTTTCAACTTTTTCTAAAAATGTATCTACTGAATCTGTAAAAGAAACCACTAGTGTAAAATCTGGTAATGGCGGCGGCTGTCTAATTGCAACGGCAGCATACGGCTCAGAAATGTCACCGCAGGTTCAGATGCTCAGGGAAATTCGTGACAACCAGTTGATGAACACGGAAGCTGGCTCAGCATTTATGAGCGCATTCAACAACGTCTACTATTCGTTCTCACCAATAGTTGCAGATTATGAAAGAGAGAATCCAATGTTCAAGGAAGTTGTAAAACTTGGATTGACTCCAATGATTAATTCATTGTCCATTATGGAGGGTAC
>JAOKTA010000042.1 GCA_028335865.1 Candidatus Nitrosopumilus sp. | reverse complement strand
CCTATTAGTAAAAAAAGTTCGACAAGATCTCGCTAATAGAACAAAGAGCCTAGTTGAATTATGACAATAGGATATTGTGTAAAGTGTAGAGACAAACGAGAAATCGGTAGTCCAGCACCATACACCATGAAAAATGGAAAACCTGCAATCAAAGGCACATGCCCTGCATGCAGTACAGCCATTTTTAGAATTGGTAGAGGATAAAATTTTTAACGCAAAATTTATCTCGGCCAATCATTAGCAAGGCCATGCCATAGCGAAAGCAGTGGCGATGGATCTTTTTCTATTTCTTGAGTAATTCTATTTTTTAATACAAAAGAAAAATTTTCTAAAGCATCAGAACCACCATCAGCATAAATCTCACCACCCGCTGCCCTGAACAGAAAGGGCTGTTTCTGAAAATATTTTTTTGACAGGTTATAGTGAAATCACTTGGGTTTTAATTAAAAATTTGCTTTATCGTTATTATGCTGGAGTTAATTTCTTTATTAAAAAAAGAAACCTCATCTGAGGATCACTATATTATTGACAAAATATCCCCTTTTGTATTGAGTAGCAGAATTAACGAATTATTCTTACAAGCCAATGATTGTATTGACGATGAAAATTTTTCAGAAGCTCTGTTATTTTATAATTTGATATTAAAAGAAGATTCAAAAAATATTCATGCTCTAATCGATAGAGGTACTACATTGCAAAATTTAGGTCGAATAAAATCTGCCATCCGCTCATATGATCAAGCGCTGAGCATATCTTCAAATAATCTTGATGCCTTAATTAACAAAGGCTCTGCTTTTCATTTAGACGGAAAATACTCTGATGCTATAGACTGTTATGATGTGGCCCTTAAAATTGACAAAAAACATCCTATGGCTCTTGCATACAAAGGCCTCTCTTTAGCTGAATTAGGTCAATTGACTGAAGCGATAGATTATTTTAAAAATGCATTATCTATTGACAAGCATTACCATCTTGCACAAATATCTCAGGATACTGCTCAGGAACTTTTAAAATCAATACAAGAAAAAAATATCTAAAATACTGTGACATCGCCTGGTGCAGGTTCTCTTGTAGTTGTTTTTTCATTAGATTCAAAGAACTCTTTATGTTTTGTATTTTGATGCTCTCTTAGTTTTTCAATATCTTCAAAACCCTCATGACACAAGTAACATTTTGGTTTATGCTCGTCTACTAATGGTAGTACCATGATATTCTGTATCTGACTGGTTACTTATTTCTTAAGAGTACAAGGAATATATCCTAATAATTGGGACTAGGAATATGTTAGAACAACTTGTTGGTGACTCACAAGCCTTAGATCGAGCTCTAGCTGGTGAAGAATTATCTTACAAAGATGGTTTGGAATTAATGAATTATGATAACTTGCATTTACTTGGTGCAGTTGCTGACTCTACAAGAAAAAAACTAGTTGGTGATACAGTAACATTTGCGGCATCTTACTACATGAATTATACAAATGTCTGCGCTGCTAGCTGCCAAATGTGTGCTTTCTATAGAAAAGGCGATGAGGAAGACGCATACACGTTAACTCCTAAAGAAATCGAACAACGAGTTGGAATTGCAAAACAAATGGGTGCTACAGAAGTACACATTGTTGGAGGATTTCATCCAAAGCTTCCTTTGGAATATTATGAAGATATGATGAGAACTATTAAAAAAAGTCATCCTGAATTAAATATCAAGGCACTAACCGCGGCTGAAATTCATTTTTTATCCAAACTTACAAAAAATTCTACTAAAGAAATTTTATCTCGTTTAAAAGAAGCTGGTTTGGATTCAATGCCTGGTGGAGGGGCAGAATTGTTTCATCCTGATGTTCGCGGAAAAATTATACGAGGCAAATGCACTGGTCAGCAGTGGCTTGATGTTATTGAAGAAGCCCACAACATGGACATTAAAAGCAATGTTACTATGCTGTACGGCCATATTGAAAAACCTGAACACATTGTTGATCATTTAATAAAAATTCGTGAATTACAAAAAAAGACAAACGGATTTGTAACTTTAATTCCTTTAAAATTCAGTTTAGATAACACTGAATTGGAAAAAGATCATTTGGTAAACAATGAGTGCTCTTCAGTTTATGATTTAAGAATAACTGCCTTGTCTAGATTGATGCTTGCAAATACTCTAAACAACATCTCTGTCTATTGGGTCGCATATGGTAAAAAATTAGCTCAAGTTGCATTATCTAACGGTGGAAGTGATTTAGTTGGAACTGCATTTGGTG
>JAOKTA010000040.1 GCA_028335865.1 Candidatus Nitrosopumilus sp. | reverse complement strand
TGATTTTAATTAATCAATATTTGTATAAAACAATGACGTATCAATCATACTAAGCAATACGTTGTTTGGGATCTATGGAAATTTTTTCAAAACAGAAACATAACTTGCAAATCTATGGTTTTTAGGATTCAATAAAATTTGATGGTATTTAGAAATAGGTTTTCCAATTGCACCATTAAGTCCCAATGGGCCTTTAACAAATCTCTCCTTATGTGCCCAACCCAATACTTCATCAGAGGGCGCATAATGATTAATAATTTTTTTGTTAACAGTGTCTTGAAGTATTTTTCCATACTTTTTTGAGGATGGAACATCATCAGTAATGGATGCACCAAAAAAATATACACTCTCAATTACTCCAGTATTTTTTTTCTTTTTTGAAAGATATTCCAACGTGCTTAAAATGACTTGAGTTCCAAGAGAATGTCCAATTAGACGAATTTTTGTATTGGGGCTATTTGATTTAAAATCTTCAACGAATGTTCCCAGATTACGTCCATTTTTCTTTGCAATTACTTGTCCTGCAGCCAATGACCTTTTTGCATGTTTGATTAAATGGGCACCAGTTGTGTTTGAATCATAACTGAATCCAATTACAGGATAAAAATAGTTTAAATTTTTTAGTTTATTTTTTGCCAATACAACTTTTGCAACTGCTCCAGCATTATCATTTCTCAGACCATGAATCATGATTGTCAATTCCTTTGAATCAATTAATTTTTTTAAATCCTGTTTTGGATAAAAATAGTATGAATTGTTTTTGATTGTTCTTCCATCTAGTAAATCATAATATCCGCGAGTTGAAATTCGGGCAACAGGTTGCATAGTTATTCTGACGGACCCAATTCTTTTTTATATTTTTCAATATCAGATGCTTCAATTCTAGCAAACAGCGGAGAAGCATTACCGAGTATATGTCCAGATGAAACACCCAATTCAGATTGAGATGTCCATGAGATATCAGACACATTTCCATCAATTCCAAGCTGATTCCAAATTTTTTGGGCAGATTCAGGCATAAATGGAAAGATTGCAATGGCAAAACTTCTAACAGCATTTACAGAAAGATACACGCAATTTGTAGTTCCAGGACCGTTTTTCCAAGGTTCCTTGTGTTGAAAGTACTGATTGAAAAAAGAAGAAACCTCCATTATTTTCTTTAGTGCCCTGTCCAAATGATTTTGCTCCATCAAAGTAGAAACATCAGATGCAAGTGATTTTATTTTTGCTTCCGCTTCAGAATCTTTTTCATCAAAAGATTCAGTCTCTGGAATTTTTCCATCAAATGCTTTTTTTGTAAATCCTAAAGCACGATTAACAAAATTTCCAAGATTACCAATTAATTCAGAGTTTATTCGGGTTGTAAAGTCATCCCAGTCAAAATTCAAATCATCTTGAGAATAGGGGTTAATAGAGACAAGATAAAATCTCAAATAATCAGCAGGGTAGTATCCTAAAAATTGTTTTAAGCCAATATACCAATTTCTACTCTTAGATAATTTCTTTCCTTGAAGTGTAAGGTGTCCTCTAGTTGGAATGTAGTTAGGCAATTTGTATTCTTCATTGAGACCCAATCTCATTGCAGGTAAGAAAAGATAATGATGATACACAATATCTTTTCCAATGAAATGATAAATATCTGCAGAGTTCCAAAATTCTTTTCCATCCATCCCCTTATCGTTAAGAAATTTTAATGCAGTTGAAATGTATGCCAAGTGATTGTCAAACCAACCGTAGAAAACCTTACCTTCTGCACCATCAAGAGGAACAGGAACACCCCAAGGAATATCTCGAGTAATATCCCAATCAATTAATCCAGACTTAATCCAATTTTGGACGTATTTTTTTACATCTTTTTGAAGAGTGGTAGTTTCATCTAACCATTTGGATAACGAGTCAGCAAAATTTTTAAGTTTGAAAAAATAATGATCTGTTTTTTCCTTGGTTGGAGTTTGACCGCAAAGAGAGCATTTAGGATCAATTATTTCTTCAGGTACACGGCCACAACTTTCGCATAAATCAGAATATTGATCCTCAGCCTTGCAATGAGGGCAAATTCCTTTGACATATCTATCAGGAAGGAATTTTTTGTCATTATTACAGTAAAATTGAATTATTTCTTTTTGGTAAATATGTCCAGCATTGTTTAATTTTGTAAAAACATCTTGAACAAATTCAATGTTTTCTGAGGAGCTTGTTTTATAGAAATAATCAAAATCAATGCCAAATGCAGTAAAATCATCGTAATCACGCTTATTCCAATGTGCAACATAATCAGCAGGTGTTTTTCCCTCTTTTTCAGATTGAA
>JAOKTA010000041.1 GCA_028335865.1 Candidatus Nitrosopumilus sp. | reverse complement strand
GGAGTCATAGATGGCTCAATAATGCGTTAGATGCTTTTCAAATTAAAAGAGAACATTTGTCTGAAGGTCAAAAAGCAGCAGGATTTTATCGAAAAATGGAACAACTGATGAAATTTAAAAATTCACATCAGATAATGCAAAAATGGTCTAATGCATATTTTTCATATGTAATAGGAGCATATCTAAAATCTAAAATTGAAATAGAACAAAAATCACGTTTACTCAATTTTCTTAAATTCAAGATGAAAATGAAAGCAAATTATCAGCCTATTGTAATTAAAATGCTTTTGGAGGCTCCAAATCACATCATAACCATTCATGATATTCGAAAAAAATTTGACGAATTAAATTTTGATAGAGGTAATTTTGTTTCTTCAACTGGAAAATCTATGGGAAACGATGCTATTGATTCAGTCAAAAAAGCTCTAAAAAAGTATGCACAATTTCCTGAAGGAACTAGTGATGGTGATGTTACATTAATTGAAAAAAATTATGATGAATCATACAGAGATGAATGTCTAAAAATTTGTGGCCAAAAAATTGCAAAATGGCACATAGATGAAATTCAAAGAGATAAACTGCAGGGCGGGTTTACTATTTGGGGAACTCAACCTGGAAGCCGTGATAGCAATTATGAATATCTTGATGAATTTTTAGAAACAAATTCAATTGGATGTGGTTGGAATAAATTCGGTAATTTATCAAAATTCCCGCAAAAATCTGACGCATGGGAGTTTATTCGAAATGAATATCCTGAAGAGGTCAAAAAACAAACTGCAACAACATTTTCTCACGATATTAAGAAAAAAGATATAATTGTACTAACTAAAGGGCAATCTGAAATTATTGATTTTGGAATCGTGATAAGTGATTATGAATATGTCCCAAAAGAGGGGGAAGAAAGCTATGCTCATAGAAGAAGAGTTGTGTGGTTAAACAGGGGTAGTATCAAAAAAGAGAATCTACCTGATGGGCTTATGTCTGGAATGGTAGCAACTATCAATCCTATGAGAGAACCAGAAAGAATTGATTCGATGATAGATGTTCTTTTAGAAGAAAAAATAGAAACTAAAAATTATTTTATCATTACATCTTACCCTGACAGTAAATATGGTGATAAAGAAGGTAAACAATATGAATTTCCATCACATATTCCAGATGCTAAACTCTTTGTGGGTGGAATTAATTTTATTGTACAAACTAGAATTGATGATAAGAATCATTTTGTAGGCTATGGCAAAGTTCAAGAAATTACAAAAAAACAAGTTACAAATGAAAAAGGTAAATCTGTAACAATGTGTACGGCAAATTATTCACAATATCGTGAATTTTTTACCCCAAAACTTCGAACTTCTGAAATTAAAGATAAAATGCAGTGGATTGCATTTCCAAATACTGGAAATGGTGTAATTTTACCTTCGATGTTGGCAATACCCCATTCATTCTATGATGAGATTATGGGGGAATACTTAACTCATAATCAAATGGAAGTAGATACTGTGAATCTCAATAATCATGATCCTCATTTAGAAAAATTGTATAAAATTTTAGAGCGTAAAAAACAAATTATATTTTATGGACCACCGGGTACTGGGAAAACATTTTCTGCTGATAAATTAAAAGATTACATTTTATCAAAAAATCATATTTCATCAAACAATCCTACCAATCCCACATTATTAGATTCTCAAAATTGGATTTTTGTTACATCCGAAGAACACTGGAATATAATTAAATCCAAAAAAGTTTGGGGTTCAATAGCTAAACCCGAAAATATAAGAGAAAAAATTCATCCAGGAGACAAAGTAATTTTTTATGTTAAAGGTAGCAAAATATTCAAAGGTAGTTTTGAATTTCAAGATGATTGGTATCCATCAGAATCAGGAATTTGGACGGATGAATCCACAGTTGATTACAAATCACAAATAAATTTGAAAGAATTGGAATACTTTGATGTTGACATCAGTATTCTAAAAGAAACAGAATCATACGCATCTAAACTTGAAAATGGATGGCCTGAAAATAAAATTATATCTTTAACGTTACGTTCAACAAATGGATATCCTGCAAATAATGCCACACCAATTTCAGAAACAGATTACAAAAAAATATGTTCTAACTCATCCTCAATAGGATCAACTATTGTTAATAATGAAAACTTTTCAAAGAATGTTACATTCCATCAATCATATTCGTATGAAGATTTTGTAGAGGGAATAAGACCTGTTATCAAATCAGACAGAGTAGTTTACGAACCTAAGGATGGAATTTTTAAAGAAATTTGTGAACTTGCTAAAAATGATTC
>JAOKTA010000004.1 GCA_028335865.1 Candidatus Nitrosopumilus sp. | reverse complement strand
TCCACCTTTTCTTTTACCTCCAAAGTTTCCGTCATCATGCTGGAATTGTTGAGGTGGTCTAAGGTCTTTTTCAGTTGGATTTTCATATTTTTTACCTATTTCATCCACTCTGATATTGAGTTTATCCAATAAAGTTTGATTCAATCCTTCGCCGTAAACATCCACTCTTGCACCAATTACTGCTTTTGCTGCGACTGCTCGTGCAATTTTACCTCTTTGCCATCTAGGTGCTGCATGTACCATTGCATGCTGGAATAACAATCCGTGTTTTGGTGGCTGTGATCCTGTTTTTAATGCTCTAAACAATGCTTTTTCAGCACCTAACACTTGTATTGTACTGGCAGGCATTGATGCCATTTTTTTGAGACTTCCAGCTCTTCCTAAAATTCTTGCACCTACAGCACTACCGAGTATGGCTGTAACATTTGGTGCAATTTCATGCATTTCTGATTCAACATGCTCTTCAAGTTTATTACGTAACTCATGAAAATCTAAAATCTGTTTTGCAATTGATTGAACTATTGCTAAATTAATGTCTGAAATATCTCCTCCTCTACTTTTTGTTAAAATTAATGATAGCATTTCTACTTTTGATTCTGGAAAACCTGCTTCTTCAAAAACTTGTTTTGATAATGACTCTCGTTTACCTGCCATTACAATTTGTGAATATCCGTTAATACTATCTATCATGTTATCTAATTCTGGAAAATGTAATCCGTACCATTCTCTAAGTCTTGAACTTAATCCATTTGCAATTTTATCAATTTCATCTAACGAATTAATTGATTGAATAATGTGAAGATCTGGACTTTGTGATACTTCTGTAACTTTTGAAGACGAAAATCCTAAAGCAAATTCTCTTAATTTTCCTAATGTATCTTGAAGGTTTGATGCAAATCCTGAATCAACAATTATTTGTGGTTTTGTTGATTGGATTTTTTCCAATTCTTCTGAATCCATAATGTGACAATCGATTGAAAATTTTTTCAAAATAGCAAGTAATGATTCATCACTAACTGAAAAACCTCTTTGAGTTTTAGCTAAATAATTTACTAACTCGTTTAACTTTGATTCCTTATTTTTTACTGCTAGGTATTCTTTAACTGGATTTGAAAATGGAAATGCCTTGTCTATTTTATCCTCATTTAATACTGAAATTCCTAATTCTGTTAAAATTACCGAATACATGACTAGTTGAACCTAGATCACCTTTAAAAAATGTACTAGAACCTTAAATCAACTATTATATTCGAAATTACTTTAATTTATCAAGGTGGAGCCAAGTCTTACAACTTCTATAGGTGGAATTCAATTAGATAGACCTACTATGCTTGCATCTGGAATTTTGGGAATTTCTTTGGATGTGTTTAATCGATTATATCGTGCTGGAGCTGGAGCCGTTGTTACTAAGTCTCTTAGCCGTGAGCCTTGGGAAGGTTATCCGAATCCAACTATTTTCAGTGTAAATGGAGGTGGATGGATTAATGCCGTTGGACTTTCAAATCCTGGGGCTCCCAATTTTGCTAAAATGATTGAATCTAATCAAGACGTTCCGATTGTTGTGAGTTTAGTTGGTTCTGTTCCTGATGATTTTAAAATGATGATTGAGGAATTTAAAAATTGCAATGTAACTGCATTTGAATTAAATTTGTCTTGTCCACATGTAGCAAAAGTTGGTTTAGAAGTTGGAGATGATCCTGAATTAGTTAAGAAAATTGTAACTACTGTAAAAAACTCTACCAATGTTCCCGCAATTGCCAAAGTTGGTTTAGGTACGACCAATTATCTGAATACTGTTAAAACTGCAATTGAGTCTGGAATTGATGCGATTACTGCAATTAACACTGTTAGGGCAATGGCCATAGATGTTGAAACTCAACGACCAATTCTTAGTAACAAGTTTGGGGGATTATCTGGTACTCCGATTAAACCTATTGCGCTAAGATGTGTTTATGAAATCTCTTCAAAATATGATATACCGATAATTGGTTGTGGTGGAATTTCTACATGGGAAGATGCGATTGAGTTTTTCTTAGCTGGTGCATCTGCAATTCAAATTGGTAGTGCGATAGGTGATAATTGGATTAATGTTTTTAATGATATTAACACAGGGATATTGCAATACATGAAACAAAAAAATTATTCTACAGTAAATGAGATGGTGGGACTTGCAAAGAAATTCTAATCATACTACAATTGTTACAATTGAAAAAGTAATTGATGAAACTCCTACTGTTAGAACTTTAGTTTTTTCTGATAGTGTCATGCCAAATGTTTTACCTGGTCAATTTGCCATGGTTTGGATTCCTGGAATTAATGAATTACCTATGAGTGTCATGATTTCTCAAGAATCTGGAAAGGCTGCATTTACTGTACGTAAACATGGTCTTGCTTCTACTGGATTGTTTAATATCGCATCTGGTGGAAAAATTGGAATTCGCGGTCCGTATGGAAATGCTTTTGATATTAAATCTGGAAAACTTTTGTTAGTTGGTGGGGGAACTGGACTTGTTCCGATGATGCGATTACTTACTTTTTTAAAACCCACTGATGATGTCACTGTTTTAATTGGCGCAAAATCTAAAAATGAAGTTTTCTTTGAATCTTTGGCAAATGATCTTTTAAAAAATAATGTTCACAATGTGATTGTTTCAACTGATGATGGAAGTTATGGTGAAAATGGATTTGTAACTGATGTTGTTGAAAAATTAGTAAACGAATCTCATTTTGATGCAGTATACACTTGTGGGCCTGAAAAAATGATGTACAAAACTGTACAATCTGCACATTCTCGGGGAATTTTTGTTCAAGCAAGTCTTGAGCGTATGATGAAATGTGGTGTTGGAATTTGTGGTAGTTGCTGTGTTGGTGAGGATCTTGCTTGTAAGGATGGGACTATTTTTGATGGGAATCATCTCTCCAAAAACAAGGAATTTGGCTATTCTCATCGAAATAAGGCCGGAATTCCGGAAAATTACTGATTTTTACCCGTAAGGTTTAAACTCCATCATTAAATATTCCGCGTGAAGAGAATGGGAACTCCTAAAATTGTTTTAACAGCTGATAGAACTTTGATGTCTCCATATAGGGGATTATCTTTAGCAACATTTTTTGGATGTGCCCCTGCTTTGGATCCTAATCGAGATCCAAAGAGTTTTTGGTATAAAATTCTTGGTAACCAAGTAACTCCAAAAGTTCTATTTGATTTTATTTGCAATTGGTCACCTGACATTAACGGTGCAGCAAAATATGCTCCTTATGGATTAAGAAAATTAGAAGCTGGTTTACTACGTGATGGCTTTGCACGAGAAGATGTAGTTGTTGCTCACCCAAACCATATTGAAAAATTTATTGGTCCTGAAACTGAAGTTATTGGAACTTATGAGATGGATCCACTTGGAATGGGCCCAGTTACTATGACATTTACTTATGGAAGAAAACAAACATCTTATGATGAATTTTACAACGCAGACTTGCATCATAGAATTAAAGCTGCTAAGGCAAGGACTGGAAGTAAAGCCAAAGTAATTTCTGGTGCATCGGGTACATGGCAATATAATTATGATCCTGCAAAAATTGAGGAGTTTGGAATTTATGCAATTTTAGAAGGAGAGCTAGGTGGCATTGCGCCTGAAATTGATGGTCATGCTGGAAGATTTTTCAATTATTTGATTAACGGTGATTTTGAAAATATGGATCCTTTCAGAAAGAGAAGTGACTTTAAAGTTAACATAAAAGAATTTGAAAGTGAAGGCAAAAAAATTCATGGACGATTTGTAAATTTCTGGGATAGACCTGATTTAGAAGAGATTCCAGATATTGTAGAACCTAGCATGCATGGAATGGTTGAGGTAATGCGTGGTTGCGGAAGAGGCTGTAAGTTTTGTGATGTCACATTAAGATCATTGAGATATTATCCTCCAGAGAAAGTGAAAAAAGAAATTGAAGTTAACATAAAGAAAGGCGGATCAAAATCTGCATGGATTCACAGTGATGATATTTTCGTTTATGGTATGGACCCAAGAACTGCAAAAGGAATGGAGCCAAATCGAGAAGCATTGGAGGAACTATTTACTGCAATCATGTCTACTGGTGTTGAACACACCAATCCAACTCACGGAACATTAGCTGGTGCAATTGCTGATGAAAAACTTCTTCCTAATTTATCTAGAATAATGAAAGCTGGTCCTGACAATATGATTGGCGTACAAGCTGGACTTGAAACCGGAAGTCTTAGATTAATTGGTAAATATGCTGATAGAAAACTTGCACCATATGATCCATCTGAATGGCACTGGGTTGTAAAAGAAGGTGTAAAAACAATGAATGAAAATTATTGGATTCCTGCCTTTACATTAATCATGGGTCTTGATAACGATGAAACTCCTGAGGATTCATGGGATACTATTAGATTACTCAGTGAACTAGAACATGAACAACCTGAGTCTATGTTTACTGCTACTGCTCTAACTTTTGTTCCGATTGGTTTGTTGGAATCCTCTCAATTCTTTAACATTGGACAAGAGATGACTCCTGCACAATTGGGAGTTCTTTACAAAACATGGCAACATAATTTCAAATATGCAATTCAAAAATTCATGACCAAAACAGGCGCAAAGGGACCTCAGAGATACTTCTTTAACGCTATTGCGCGATCTCTTGGTGGTGTTCCGCTTGGTGCAATGGAAAAATATGCACGTAGAAAGAGCCCTGAACACGAGCGAGTCATTGAAACGATCAAAGCAAAGTATTGGTAGTCACCCAAATACATAAATTCACTAATTCTTATCCTAAATTATGGCAACACACGGTTCACTTACCAAAGCTGGTAAAGTTAGAGGTCAAACTCCTAAAGTAGAAGGAAGAAAAATAGTAGGTGATAGTTCTAGTGTTGCAAATAAGAGTAATTTCAAAAAACGATTTGCTTTAGGCCGATATCCTGGACAAAACAAACCTGGTCAAAGACGAAAACGACGTTAATCTTTACTCTTAGTTTTTATAATTTTACGATCAATTTTAAAATCAATACTCTTATAAAGTACTGGTACCGTACTATACGGTATGGTTGAAGATTTAAGATTAGATAGTCTAGAGGGCGTAGGTCCTGTAACTACAAGAAAATTATCCGATGCAGGTGTCCACAACGTCATGGACCTCATCGTTAGGGGTCCTGTTGATATCGCAGAAATTACTGGTATGGAAAAGGATACAGCTGCAAAAATTGTTGAAAAAGCCCGAAAACATTTAGTTGAAAATGGCTTACTTGGTAAGGATTTCATTAGTGCAAGTGAACTCTATAAAACTCGACAAAGTATTGGTAAAATTACAACTGGTACAAATTGTCTTGATACTTTATTTGATGGTGGTATTGAAACCCGAGCTTTAACAGAAGTTTATGGAGAATTTGGTTGTGGTAAAACACAATTTGCTCACACAATGTCTGTGATGGTTCAGAAAAGTAAAGAGGAAGGCGGACTTGAAGGAGGCGTTTTGTATATTGATACTGAAGGAACATTTAGACCTGAAAGAATTGTTCAAATTGCTCAAGCTCACGATATGGATCCTGAAAAAGTTCTAGATAATATCATTGTCGCACGTGCATACAACAGTGCACATCAAGTTTTAATTCTTGAAGAAGCTGGTGCTATAATTGAAGAACATAATGTTAAGTTAATTGTTGCAGATTCTGCAGTTGGGTTATTCCGTGCTGAATATCTTGGAAGGGGAACACTGTCTGTTAGACAACAAAAACTAAATCATTTTGTTCATTTGTTGGTTCGAATTGCAGAAACATATGATTGTGCTGCAATTGCAACCAACCAGGTTATGGCATCACCTGATGTCTTCTTTGGAGATCCAACTAGACCTATTGGTGGAAATGTGGTTGCACATACAAGTACTTACAGAATCTACTTCAAGAAATCTGGTAAAAAGCGAATTGCTAGAATGGTCGACAGTCCTCATCACCCTGAAGAAGAAGTAATCTTTGCTTTAGGTGAAGCCGGTGTTATTGATCCTGAAGAATCAGATAAAAAACCAAAAAAGGCAGCAAAAAAAGCAGTTGCTAAAAAAACCAAAGAGCCTAAGGTTAAGGCTACAGTAGAGCCTGAAGTTGGGGCTACAGTAGAGCCTGAAGTTGGGGCTACAGTAGAGCCTGAAGTTGAACCTATGGAAGATCATGGTGCAGATATTACATCTGATGACTTCTAGTCTATAGGGGACTTTTTTTCTCTTTTTTATTTTTTCTCTTTTTTATTTTTATTTACATTCACTAAATTCTAATATCAATTGACAATTTGATATTATATCATGACTGATCTTTATCGACTTCTTCCTGAGGAGATGGAACAGCTAGTAATTGATATGGGATATCCTAGATATCGTGCAGATCAAATTTTACTTCCTTTGTATTATAAATTTCCTAAAAATATTTCTGATATCAAGCAACTTCCAAAAACTTTGATTGCTGAATTAATTGAATCTGGTTACACTATCGGCTCTGCAAAAGAAACTCATCGTATTGTAAGCGAAGATGGTGACACTACAAAATTATTACTTAATTTAACTAATGACAAATCTGTTGAAACTGTTTTGATGCAATATGATCCGTCTAAAATTGGTGGTCATCCAAGATCAACAATTTGTGTTTCAACCCAAATTGGATGTGCTATGGGATGTGTGTTTTGTGCAACTGGACAAATGGGATTTGAAACAAATCTAAAAGCTGAACATATTGTATCTCAGGTGATTCATTTTGCAGAACTCTTGCAACAACGAGGTGAACATGTTACAAATTTGGTTTTTATGGGGATGGGTGAACCGATGGCAAATTATGATGAAATGATTAGATCTGTAAAAATTTTAACTCATTCTAGAGGATTTGGTTTGGGTCAACGTCACATAACTATCTCTACTATCGGAATTAAATCGGGAATTGAAAAATTAGCTGAAGAAAATTTACAGATTGGTCTTGCAATCTCCTTACATGCTCCAAATAATGAATTACGAAAAACATTAGTTCCTACTGCAACTCCTAATTCTGTTGAAGAAATTATTGAATCTGGTTATAATTATTTTAAGAAAACTGGAAGACGTGTAACTTTTGAATATGCTTTAATGGATGGGGTTAATGATTCCCCTCAAATTGCAAATGATTTAGCTGAACTTTTGCGTGGCAATGGCTCACACGTTAATCTAATCCCTATCAATCCAACAGCTGGTGATTTTAGACGACCTTCTAATAATCGGGTTCATGAATTTGAAAGAATCTTATCTTCTGCAGGTGTTAATTGTACGATAAGAATTGAAAAGGGTACTGAGATATCAGCTGCATGTGGTCAGCTTAGAACTGATATTATTGGTTAATTTTTAAAATTATGTTCTAAGTGTTAAAATAGGGCTTTTCAAGGTTTTACACTCATGGCAACTAAGAAGTCCCATGGTCGTTCACATGGTTTTAAACATAAATCTAGATCTATAATGACAAAAAAATCCCCTAGAGGAGTATCTTTTTTGTTACGTGAATATGTTGAAGGTCAAAATGCACTTGTAATTATTGATCCTCGACAACACAAGGGATTACCACACAGAAGATATCACGGTAAAGTCGGTGTTATCACTAATGTTGGTAGACGTGCTATTACACTCAGTGTCAAATTGGGTAACAAACCAAAAACCTTAATCACTAGATTAGATCACATAAAACCATTCGGTGTATAATTATGGAAGAAGTACAAAAAAAACAAGCAATTTCTCTTTCTGAAGTTAAAGAAATTTTAGGTAAAGTTGATGTCGAAGAAATGGATCAAATTCAACGTTGGACATATGATTATGTTTCAAAATTTTCATCTATAGATGCCAAGGATGCAAAAGACATGAAAAAACAACTTATCAAAGATTGTGAATTAACAGAAGATGAAGCTGTTGAAATTGTTAATATCAGACCAACAAGTATGGCTGAATTACGTTCATTTACATTCGGTTGGAAAAAATTAATTCTTGCTGAAACCCTGGAAAAAATACTCAAAATAATCCAGGAGCATTCATAATTTTTCTGGAGCATTAATTTTTGCATCGAGCACAATCCCCTACTCGAAAGTATGAAGAATATGCATATGTTTTATATTTTGATCCAAGGGGAAAATCTTCCACCATAAGGGGAAAGAACGGTATTATAATCACTGCCCTTGGTGAGGACGGATTAACTCTTTTAGAAATCTTGGGTATTCCAAATTCTATTTTTGAAATTGGAGAAAAAATTTACATTGGCAAGACCGATAGAACTAAAGTTCTATCTGTATTGGGAAAACTGGAATATGATCATATTTCATCCGCTGCCCAAAGTGAATTACCTGATATAGTTGAAACTATCGTAACTACTAATGAGGCAAAATTTGTAGAATATCTTAACAACGCAAGACCCCTAACTCCACGTACACATGCTCTTGAATTAATTCCTGGAATTGGAAAAACATACATGAAAATAATGTTGGAAGAAAGAGAGAAGAAAAAATTTGAAAGTTATGCTGACTTGAAAGATAGAGTTGGATTCAAGGATCCTGTGAAGCATATCTCTGAAAGAATTTTACATGAACTTTCTGGTGAAAGTAGAATGAATCTCTTTGTTAAGAGATGATAAAACGTAAATTATTAGGACAACATTTTCTTAACTCTAAATCTATTGCAGAATTTATCGTAAATGAATCTCAAATTTCTAAAACTGATGTTGTTTTTGAAATTGGAACTGGACTTGGTATCCTAACTCCATTATTGTGCAAAAAAGCTCAAAAAGTTATCTCAGTTGATGCTGATGAACGTCTCATTAGAAGGGCTAAATCTGAATTCTCTAATTTTCGTAATCTTCTACTGGAGTCAGGTGATGGTTTTAAGAAAAAATATGCTTTTACCGTTTTTGTTTCTAATCTGCCTTATTCTAGAAGTAAGGATGCTATTGAGTGGTTAGCCCAAAACTCTTTTTCTCACGGAGTGATAATGGTCCAAAAAGAATTTGCAGAAAAACTTCTTGCACAATCAAAAAATAGGCGGGCCATTAGCATAATTGCAACGTATGCTTTTGATATTACAAAAATATCTGATGTTGGAAAGAATAACTTCTCACCTCCGCCAAAAATTGATTCCGTAATTTTAAAAATCTCTAAAAAAATTGATATGGATCAAAAATTAATTTCTACAATTAATAATATTTTTTCTTATAGGAGAAAAACTGTTAAAAATATTTTAAAACAATTCAATAAACAAAGTTCTATAGAGAAACGTGTCGATGAACTTTCAGGGGACGAAATAGTTGATCTTGGAAAACAAATTCTTGCAAAATGATGAATATCCTCCATCTGAGGATACTTTTTTTATTGCAAATAACATTGAAAATGAAAAAGGAGATTATGCTTTAGATATTGGAAGTGGATCTGGATATCTTACAAAATTACTTTGTAAAAATTTTTCTTTTGTTGTTGGAACTGATATTAATTATCATGTATTGCAACATCAAAGTTCTTACAAAACAAATAATTTAATTTGCTGTAATAGTTCGGATGCACTAAAAATAAGATTTGATTTCATTGTTTGTAACTTACCTTATCTTGCAACTGATGAAATTTTAGATGTTGCAACTGATGGGGGCGCTGAAGGATTTGAAATACCTAAAAAAATATTTGATTCAGTTTTAAAAAATCTTAAAAAAACTGGCAAATTCATTTTTGTTACCTCTTCATTATCAAACTATCAAAAACTCATAGATTATGCTGAAAAATTAGGTCTGAAAACTACTGTTATCGCAAAGAAAAAACTATTTTTTGAAGAATTAATTCTTGTAGAGGCAAAAAATTAGGAATTTTTATCAAGTAGAATCATTTAATTTCCCATATTTTCAGGCATATGATATGCCGGGGTAGCTCAGCCTGGTTAGAGTGCCAGTTCAATTGGTAATCTCTAACGGTTCTCCAACTAAGGCAATACTCATAATCTGGAGGTCGCGAGTTCGAAACTCGCCCCCGGCACACAGATTATTCTTAAAAATTTACAAGTATCCGCTTAGACTAAAGAGACTCATCAACACCGCAATGGATACAGCAGGTTTTATCTAAAATAGAAAAATATGCAAAACTATGGATAAATCCTTTTTTACAATTCATAAAATTACAGTAAATCCATCAAGGATGAAGTATCTTATCGAAATTAGTATCGATCTAGATGTAATTTTCTTGCGTTAGATGAAAAAACATCATTAAAACAAAATATCAACATTCTAAATTAAACAATATCTGAAAAGTCTAAGAATAGTATTCTTTGAATCCCTTATCTGTTGGCACTAATTCTGTTTTCATACCCATTAGTCCTGGTTTTTGTTGAGTTTTCATTAAACCATTTGTTTCTAAATCTTCCAAAATAGAATTTAGTTCTTCATTTGTTAAACCTGTATTTTTTTGAACGTTTTCAAATAATCTTACTCCTCTATGCAACTCACCTAAAACAAGCATGTTTTTGGTTTGGGGCTTAGAAGACTTTGGAATTTCTTGGGATTCAGTTGGGGTAGATTGAAATTGTTTATCCGATTGTTCTTCATACCTATTAAAATCAGATTCAAATTGTCTTTGAGGCATTTCCTGAGATTGAAATCCGCCAATTTTGTATTTTCTCAAAACACGAGGCAAAATACGAGCCAATGGAACCATTAAGAAAATTATCAAATAAATCCATGAAAAGTCAGCTTCCATAATAAG
The DNA here is from genome assembly GCA_028335865.1 of Candidatus Nitrosopumilus sp. GTDB lineage: Archaea > Thermoproteota > Nitrososphaeria > Nitrososphaerales > Nitrosopumilaceae > Nitrosopumilus. The sequence goes on along the minus strand of JAOKTA010000004.1, from coordinate 28,598 downwards.
GCATTAACTAAACAGGATAAATCTGTTGAGGCAGATTATTCCATAGTGCAAGAAGATTGTATGGGTATAATAATGGGGGATAGCTAGGTTTGATGTGTCAAAATATCAATCATCATCACCTAACGTAAACACAGGCGCAGCAAAAATAGTTGTTGCAGCCGTTATTGTTCTTATCGTAATAGCAGTAGTAGCATCTTCATCTGTAAAAATTGTAGATGCAGGTAATAGAGGCATACTAACACATTGGAATGCAGTAGATCTAACAAATCCACCTTTAGATGAAGGTATTCACTTTGTAATTCCATTCCAAGATGACGTAATCCAAATGGAAGTTCGTACACTAAAGTATGATACATCAACTAGAAGTGCATCACAAGATCTTCAAACAGTTCAAACTACAGTTACCGTAAACTATCACCCAGATACAGAAAAAGTTCACTTCCTTTACAAAGAAATTGGCTTATCCTATGAAAATAGAGTTATTCAACCAGCAATCGATGAAACAGTAAAACAGGTATCTGCAAATTATAATGCTGAAGAATTAATTACTAAAAGACCACTAGTCAAAGCAGATATTGAGAATGCAATTAGAGATAGATTAAATCAATTCTATATCGAAACAGAAGTAATTTCAATTACAGACTTTGAGTTTTCACCATTATTTGCAAAAGCAATTGAATCTAAAGTAGAGGCAGAACAAAAAGCCCAAAAAGCAGAAAATGATCTTATCAGAATAGAGGTAGAGGCAAGACAATTAGAAGCTCAAGCAGTAGGTTTAGCAGCAGCAAACGTTGCAGAAGCACAAGGTGAAGCAGAGGCAATTGGAATTATCAATGATGCATTGTCAAACAATCCGTTCTACATAGAATGGCTAAAGACACAAGCATGGGACGGTAAACTTCCACTAGTAGTAGGTGAAGGCGGAACTCCATTCATTTCAATTCCAACTACACCATAAAATAGCAAGTAGGAATTACTATCATCTAGTTCTATGATAAAATTACTAAGTGGTAATTATTGTTCTCTGGTTCTATGATAAAATTACTAAGTGGTAATTATTGTTCTCTGGATTTATCATTGTCTCTAATTGCATCATACATAGTTAGAAATTGCTCTGGTTCGTTTCGCCTATATTTTTTTTCAATTTTTTTAATTTCATTATCAGATAATGATTCATTTTTAATTTCATAATACTCTTTAATTATTTCAAAAGGCGATTTTTTAATATTATATTTTTCAAGTGTTTTATTTATGGATCGTTTAGAAAGAAAATCACGAAGTAATAATGCATATACAATATAGCTAGAAGCGGCAATCAGAGTAACTATCAATATAGGGATTATGATAACGGCTGCCATACAATACTGAGGGATAATTGTATATTTCTTTGTTATTCTTTTTTGCTAAGTGGAGTTTTTTAAAAAATCAAGTTAATGTTAAATGTAGTATTTTCATATTTTAACTAAATTGGGAGAATTTCAAGAATTTACTGAGGCATTATTTGCACAATTATCCGTTGAAATTGATGAAGAGAAAGAAATTATAAAATTAGCAAGTAGGGCAAATGATGATATCGGTCAAAAATCGGAATTTAAAAACTTAGAAGACATTGCGTCAAATGTCTTTTCTGAGTATAGAGTAAAAGTAGAAGAATTTCTAGGAATAAAAATTCCAGAAAACATCGAATTAAAATTTCCAGAACTAACGGATTTAAAAATATTAAAGGGCAAAAAAGTATTTGCAGACAAAGAATCTAAAGAATTTGTAACAGATCTATTTCATGCCGTTGCAAAAGAAAATAAAACAAGGATTGCAGAATTAATGCAAGAAGATACTGCGAAATATTTAGTCTATTCCACATATGCAATTCAATACATTTCTAAAATTACAACGACATACGGGGATTACCTAGACTCAATAATTTATCTGAATAAATTCATTCTATCAAGGTATCCGAAAATAATTCTACATAAGCAAGGGGAGCCATATGAATCAAAATTTGATAGTGTGAACTCGGGATACATAGGAGCAGTAAAAATGACAGTTATTGAAGAATTAATTCATGCAGTGCAGGAAAATTTACAACAAGTAAATAAAAATGCGGCAATGGAAGTAAATAAAATAAATGAAGAGCTAGCAAGCATAATCCTATCCTTAGATACTGAAACAATAAACAAACTTTCAGAGTATTGTCAATTACAAGCTGTGCCTGATGATTTTCCATTTGCAAAAAAAGCAAATCTATTTTTCTTTTTGAATCCTGATCATTTCTTAATTGAACAGATAGGCCCAGATGTGATGACATTCACTCACGTAGAAATAGATCCAAAAATAGGAGAGTCAATTCCGCAACTTTTAGATATTTATAAAAAATGGCTAGTTCCAATACAGCAACACCATGCAGCATTTACAGCAATGGAGGGAATGGCAGCTTTTGCAATTGAAAATATATTAAAAGATGATGAAGATTTTCAAAACTATCTTACCACGTTTATGGGCACTGATTTTTCAGCATATCAAGTACGGAAAAGCATGGGGAAGGACTTCACCAAAGCAGTGTATGAAAAATTAGGCACAGTCACCTTCAAAAAAATGATTGAAATTCCTCCAAACACCAAAGAATTGAAAGATCCTCAACTGTACCTAAAAAAACTGAGTTAACAATATTGAGTGAAAAATTTGATCCGCTAGTTGCAGAATGGATGTCATTTGTAAAAAATCCAAATTTTAACTTGATTGAAAAATGTTTAAAATTCTCACAATTAATAGAGTACCCTGATTTACATGTTGAAGAATATATTAAAAAAATTAATTGGATTGGAACATCATTAAAGGAATCAATTAATGATGTAAAAAATCCCACGTATCTAATTTCAATGTTAAACGAACATCTCTTTGAGAATTTAGGCTATAGTGGGGATGACGATGATTACTATAATCCAAAAAATAATTTTCTTAACGAAGTAATTGACAAAAAATTAGGGATTCCAATTACAATGTCAATTCTCTATGTCGAAATTGCAAAATTTATTGGGTTGGATCTTAAAATTGTAGGATTTCCAAGCCACATAGTAGTAAAATACAATGAAGAAATGATTTTAGATCCGTATTATGATGGGCGTTTACTAGACATAGATGATCTTCAAGAAATCTTAAACGAGAATTTTAGAGGGGAGCTAGAATTTAAGCCAGAATTTTTAGACGAAGTTTCATCAGAACAATTACTTATCAGAATGGTTCGTAATTTAAAAAATTCATACATACAATCATTTGTGTACGATAAGGCATTACGTTGTGTAAATATGGCATTGGCAATTGAACCAGAAGCTCCAGAGGACATTCGAGATAAAGGGATTTTAGAACAGAGATTATTAAATTCTGAAAAAGCATTAGAGTATTTGAATAAATATTTAGAAATAAATCCTAATGCCGATGATGCAGATTTTATTTTGGAATTGATTAGAAGTCTAAAGACAAAAAATTAATCAAAGTATGGAGTCGATATCTTTTCCTTCTTTGATAAGGGATATTTCATGACGAGCAATTTTATTTTTAAATGCCCCTTTGATAATATCTAATTCACTACGAAGCAATGCAATTTCATCTTCAAGTTTTGCAACTCGTTCATAGATAGTTTCAGCTTCTGAACTCATAATTACTTATGAATAAAAAATTGTCTTAAAAAGTTATTGGTCAGTAATTTGATCAGTACAAAAATTGTAAGTTATAATTCGAATTCTTGACGACATTTTTCACATTTGGCTCTTTCTTCACCAGGTGAGCCTAAAAGGAATATTTTTCCAATTGTATGACATAAAGGACATAATCCAGTAGTGGCATTTTTTGGACCTGTACGAATAATTTTTTGACTTTTTCTACGTCCCATAAAAAATCACACTAAACCGGTCTATTAAGTTTTAATGGCGCGAGGAGAGGGATTCGAACCCACGAGTTCTTGCGAACATGAAATTAGCAATCTCACGCCCTACCAGGCTAGGCGACCCTCGCACAATTAGGATTAGGAGTATCTGTAAATAAATTCATTCGTTTGTTAAACTGGCTATAAATCCCGTATTTTAGGAATATGTAGAATTAATTAGAAGTGTATCCAAATATTGCAATAGTGAGTAAAAAATCAGTAGTGATGAAAGGGGATGGTATTGGACCTGAAGTTGTAGATTCAATGTTAAGAGTTCTAAAGGAATGTAATTTTCAATCAGAGTTAATTTTAGCAGAAGTAGGATCAGAGCAGTGGGAAAAAAATGGAAGAAAAGATGCATCATATATTCCAGAATCAACTATGAAGTCATTAGAAGAGGCAGATTGTTGTTTTAAAGGCCCGACCACTACAATTCCAGTTCCAGGAGCACCGAGAAGTGTTGCAGTTACATTAAGACAAAAATTTGATCTTTATGCAAATATTAGACCAACTAAAACTTATGATAGATTAACACCAGATAGAAAATTGGATTGTGTATGTTTTAGAGAAGCAACTGAAGGTCTCTACACAGGTGTAGAAACAAAAATTACAGATGACGCAGCAATAGCAATCAGAAAAATAACTAGACAAGGAAGTAGGAGATTGGTTGATTCTGCGGTAGATTGGGCAAATAAATTTGAAATGAAAAAAATGGTTGCAATTACAAAAAGAAATATTTTAAAACAAACAGACGGAATATTTTGGGAGGAGACACAAAAAGCAGTTGAAGGAACTGGAATAGAATTATCAGAAATTTACATAGACAATATGGCACAGCAAATGATAATTGCAACTGAACAATTTAATGGCTCAGTATTAGTCAGCACCAATTTATTCATGGACATTATTTCAGAACTTGCATCAGCTCTAGTGGGTTCAATTGGATTAATTTATTCTGCAAATATTGGAAAGAATTATGCAATGTTTGAGGCAGCACATGGAAGTGCCCCACAGTTTGCAGGACAAAATAAAGTAAACCCGACAGCAACTGTGTTGTCAGGAGCTTGGATGGCAGATTACATGGGAGAAAGGGAAGTAAGGGATGCAATTTTTGGTGCAACTGAACAAGTCATTAATGAAGGAAAAGCAGTAACGTGGGACATTGGTGGTAATGCAACAACTACACAAATGACAGATGCCATTATTGAATATGCAAAAGATAGATTAAAAAAATAATTAATTTTTCAATATGTTTATTTTTTTTAATTAATGTGAAGATTTTATTTTAGATTTTTCCATTCTACTTCCTCATTTTTTACCCAGAGGAATTTCTTTTGTAATGCTGCTGTGTATAATTTCTCCCATTCAGCTCCCACTTCGTTAGTCCATGCTTTGAAAACACGTGGATCTATGTAGTTTCTAAGAGATGTTCCAATGGCATAATCTTTAGTTTTTTCTGATAAATCTAATTGAAGTTCTAATTTCTCTAATCTTTCTTTGTGTTTTAATTTTTGTTTCTTAATTTGTTGATTCAGTGTTTTGATTCTCTTTGTTTTGGTTTTCTTTTGGGCCTCTGTTTTTGGTTCAGTTGCTTCAACTTTTTTAAGAATTTCTTGAGTTTTTTTCCAGACTTGTTCTTTTTCTAATTTTTTAAGAGTATCTCGTTTCTTTTGTAATGTCAGTTCATATGTTTTAGGAATAGTTCTTTTATGGTTACACATCATTGCAGCTTCCAAGTTTGCTAATTTGGCATGGTATAATTTTTCATTTGCTGTTTTCCCCTTTATGTTGTCATGTTCTACTAGGTATTTTTTTACAACTGCTGTTGCCAGATATGTCCTAAACACTTTTGCAGTTAATCCTTTTACAATTCCTGAATAGTATTGATTAACGTGTCTTGATGTAATATCTTCAAAAATTTCATCTTTTGGTTTTTTCTTTTCAATTATTTTTTTAATATTTTCGTGGAATTGTTTATCGTGACCTTCAGCTACTACTGTTTCTTGCCATCTAACACTATCTTTACCTAGAAAATCAAACTCAATTGTTTTTGCCGTAATTTTGATGTGCTCTTTTCTAAGAGTTGTGGCGCCTACTGTATCTGCCTCATCTGGGTCTTTTTCATCTCCCACCCTCATAGCAGTTCTATAAATCAAATAACACGCAGTGGATATTTTACTAATTTTAGAATCTTTACTTTTCATGTCTTTTACTATTCTATCTTTAATTTTTTCAATTTCATTTCCTAGTTTGACTGCTTTTTCATATTTTTCTTTATCTCTATCTTGTTTTAGTCCTGAAGTATCTGCAAGCCACACGTATTTTCTTTTTTCTGTAAGGACGTCCATCCAACTGGCTAACCACATGGAATCATTATCGTAAATAATTTTACCCCAATCACCTTCTGGTGTTTTTGCATCTTTTCCTAGGTTCAACGTTACATCTTTTGCTGTAACTCTAGGTTTCCATTTTCCTCTTAGTGGATGTTCTCCTCTACCAATGAATATTCCTGGGGGTTCTGCCATGTAGTTTCCAACTTCGACATCTTTTCCATCCATAACGGCAATTCCGTATTTTATTTTTAATTTTTCACGCAATTCTTTTCTTTTTACAGATAATGCTTTCCTATCTTCTTTTGTCATCATTTCTTTGAGGTCTTTTTCTTTGTCTACAATTTTGTATGCATTTGAAAAATCAATATCCTCATATGATATTTTTTTAAATTTTGAATCTAATGTTTTGGCAAAATCTTTTGTAAAGTTTTTTTGAAAAACCTTGTCTTGTGCATATGGTGTATCTTTTTTCTTTGCCCATTGATAGATCATCTCTTCTTGATTGATATTCAGATTTATGGTGTCTCCTTTGACTTTTATCGTAATTCCCTGTTTCTCATATTTCGGAGGGAACAGGATTCCATTATGTTGTAGTTTTTTCCATTTCATTTTATCATTGCGGACTTTGACAAAAACTCTATTCCATCTGTATATAATTTAACGTAAAGTGATTTTTAGCCTGGAAATAGCTCTTTACTCATATATTTTTCAAATTCTATGTCTGTTTTGGACTGTTTTGCTTCAATAAACATGGCTGCATCGGTTCCTACAATATATCGTGGTAGAATTTCATTACTGTGTATTGCTTTCATAATTACATCTGCAACTTGTGATGGTGGTGTACCCATTTCTGCCATCATTTTAAGACCTGCTAAAATATGATCAGTTAATTCTTTGTACTTTACATCTGTTTTTGATTCTGGAACTTTCATAGCATTGAAAAAGTTTGTTTTAATTACACCTGGTTCTATCAACGTGACTTTAATTCCAAATTGACCTAATTCGTATCTTAGACACTCACTAAATCCTTCTAATGCAAATTTTGCACTAATGTAAGCTGAAGATCCTGGTAATCCTATTTTTCCAACAACTGAACTCATGTTGACTATGATTCCTGATTTCTGTTTTCTCATAATTGGAGATACTTCTTGAATTATTCTTACAATGCTGAAAAAGTTTGTCTCAAACTGTTTTCTAAAATCATTTAATGATATGTCTTCAGTACATCCAAATTGACCATATCCTGCATTATTTACCAAAACATCCAATCTTCCATATTCTGTAGATATTTTTTTAATTACTGAAATTATTGATTCTTCTTTATCTACATCTAATTCTATAATTTTTATTTTGAGATTTTCTTTTTTTGCTGCATACTCTAGTTCTGCTCCCTTACTTACATCTCTCATACTTGCAAATGTTTCATAACCATCTCTTGCTAGTGCTAACACTGTTTCTAATCCAATACCTGATGAACTACCTGTTACAAGAGCAACTTTTTCCATAAATATGCTATTTTTTTCTTATATTTATCCCATTTTGATTTTTCTATACTAATGGTTTGTCTCCTTCTACAGGATCAATTAATTCTGTTTTTTCTCCGTTGTTGATTCTTTCTAAAATTTCTAATGCTGAATATTTATCTAAAAATTCATTATTATTCCCACATCTGTATGAAAATGTACATCGTGGACACCCTGCTTCATTTTTGCAAGGGCATTCTTTTACAATATGCATACTTCTTTCAAGCACTTTTTCAAACCTGTCATACAGTGCTTTACTTGCGCCACTACCTCCAATGGCTCCGTCATATATGAAAATTAAACCTGAAGTCCCTAACGATATTCCTCCTAAATCTTGAGACACTCCGCCTGTAATCATATTACTGCCCTCAATTACGATGTGTTCTGTAGCGTGATATCCACTTGCTTCTACATACTCTTCATCCTCCGATGCCTCCATAATTTTTAGAGGTCTTGGCGCATGAAATACAATTCCTTTTGTAATAAAATCATATTCTAGAGGTTTGTCTAGCATTACTTTTTGACCTTGTGTTACCTCTTGTCCTAATTCTATATTCACATAGCCATAGACTTTTTTCTCAATATGTAATTTACAAAAAGCTATTTCAATTCCACCTGCATTTCTTTTTTCAAACACTGTTTCAATTGTTGGCCATTCTTCTGTTAATGATTTTGTATAGTACGGATAGTCTTTTGGAATTCTTTCAATTTTGGCATAATTTTTTTCAGGATAATTCAATTCTTTTACTTTGTAGCGTGAACCTGCTAGAAAATAAATTGCATCTTTGTGTAATTCTTCTAATGCTATTGGTAGTGTTCTGTCCCCTACTTTTTTTCCATTTAGAAAAATATCTATTGATTTACCAATACCTCTTATGCTGTAATCATTTAAAATTAAATTAATTTTTTCAAAATTTGGAATAATTCTATTGTTTGATTCTATAACGTTCTCTTTAATCATGTGATGTTCAATTACCTCCTGATGTTCTTTTAATTCATGTTTTGAAATTGGCTTATCGCATGCCATTGCTAGAATTTGAAATTCTTCTACAAATGGATTATTTGGATCAATGTATGTTTTTTCAACATCTTCAAAATAATCATCAGGATGATTTTTGTAATATTGAGAGATAGGATCATTTCCTAATACCAAAAATGCATACCCTCTTTGACCCTTTCTTGCAGCTCTTCCTATTCTTTGAGTTAGCCTGTTAACTGGTATTGTAGATGATATTACACAATCCACATTTCCAACATCTATGCCTAATTCGAGCGTAGGAGTGCATGAAATTGCTTGCAATTTATCTTCCTTGAATTGTTTTTCTACTGACATTCTATAATTTGCCATCAGGCCTGCTCGGTGCACTTTGATGTTAATTTTTTGTTTTTTTGCCTGCATTGCTAAAAGTTCTGCATTCAAATGTGAATTGCTAAAAATCATTGTTTTGTGATTTTTATCTGTTAATTTTTTTGTTAATTCTACCATTAGTTTTCTTTGTGTTCTAAGTGATGGAAATAGCATGAGAAAATCTGTTTCCCCTTTTTTACCTGATCCTTTGATGAGTTGCATTTTTTCTCCAAACAATTGCTCACAAAATGCTTTGGCATCTTCAAGAGTTGCTGATGCAGCAATAAATTGTAATTTGCTATTACAAATACGTTTTAGTCTTTTTATGATGTAGTGAACATTTGATCCAAAAATTCCTGAATAAACATGTGCTTCATCTACGACTAAAATTTTTGTTGAATTTAATAGAGACGAAAATTTTGTTTGATGCCATAAGTGATAATGCAAAACATCGAAATTTGTAATTAAAATTTCTGGTGGAGTTTCATTAATTTCTCTCCTTTCTTCTATTTTGGTATCTCCATCAAAAACTTTAACATCAATTTTAATTTTATCTGCAAATTTCTTAATTTTTGGAAATTGATCTCTAGCTAATGCTTTTGTTGGATATACAAAAATTGCAAATACTTTTCCTTGATTGGATTCTTTTTTTATTTTTTCAATTACTGGAATTAAAAATGCCTCTGTTTTTCCTGATGCCGTTGGTGCTTCAATTACAATATTTTCCCCAAATACTATTTCTTGAATTGCATCTTCTTGAAATTTATAGAATTGATTTATTTTTAATTCCTTGAGATACTCTGAAATATTTTCATCTAATCCTAATTCTTCAACTTTACATCCCATTTTAGGCTCAGAATTCTTCAAAATTTTATAATCTGAAATAAAATCTTTTTTTGAAAACAAAATTTCCTCAATAAATTTTTCTGGACTAATTTTACCAATCATTTCTTTAATTTCTTTTTCTGATCTGATGATTCCTTCATCTGTCAATCCTTCAGTCAGCCCTTTTTCAGTAACTAATCCTTTATCAAATCTTTCTAGAAATTCTAGAAATACTTCATCTGGATTTTTTGAAAATTCTAATATGTCTTCAATACCGCATTTACTACAAGACACATGCATTTTTTTGTTGAATGTTTTTTGAATTTCAATTTTTGATTTACATTTTGGACATGAAAATTTCAAGATCTAATAAATAAGAAATATCAGGTGATTTATTGTTTAATTTTTTTCATAACCAATGAGATTATTAACCTAGAAACAATCTTCAATTTAAAAATGAAAAAAATAGAAATTAATCATATTTACAATCAAAATTGTATTGACGGGATGAAGTTAATTCCTAAAAATAAAATTGACCTTGTGATTACTGATCCTCCATTTGCTATTAATTTTAAAGCAAAAAAAGCCAATTACAATCGAACTGCTTCTAATGTGTTATCTGGTTATAATGAAATTAAGCCTGAAGATTACTATGATTTTACATTCTCTTGGATGAGTGAAGTGTTTAGAATTTTAAAGGATTCTGGGAGCATGTATGTTTTTTCAGGCTGGAATAATCTTAAGGATATTTTATCTGCTTTAGATGATGTTGGATTTACAACTATCAATCATATTATTTGGAAATATCAGTTTGGGGTTGTGACAAAAAAGAAATTTGTTACTTCTCATTATCATTGTCTTTATGTTTGCAAAGATGATAAAAAACGAAAATTTTTCCCTTTTTCTAGATTCAAAAAAGAGGATAAAACTGAGAATGGTCGTAGTCTTCATTATCGTGATAAGGAGGATGTTTGGGATATTAAACGAGAATATTGGACTGGAGATGAAAAAACTCCTACTAAACTTCCATCAGAAATAATTAAAAAATTATTGGAATACTCTAGTGAAAAAAAGGATATCGTGTTTGACCCTTTTCTTGGTTCAGGACAAACTGCAGTTGTAAGTAAATCTCTAAATCGTCGTTTTATTGGATTTGAAATTGTTCCTGATTATTATAAATTTGCTAAAAAGAGATTAGATAAAGATCTGTATCGAATTAAAAAAACTAAGTAATTTTTATTTTGTTTTACTAGTGTCTGTTGTTTTCTGAGCAGTGTCTGTTGTTTTCTGAGCAGTGTCTGTTGTTTTCTGAGCAGTGTCTGTTGTTTTCTGACCTATCTTCAAAGAAATTTCTTTTTGAAGTTCTTCATCTGTTTTTCCTTCTGTTTTAATTCCAGCTGATTTGGATATCATTTCTAATTTTTCCCTTTCTGTTTCAACTGGACCTGAAATTTTTGGTATTTCTTCAGTTACTTCTTTCATTTGTTGTTGAATTTCATTTTTTGCATTATTGTATTCACTCATAACTTTTCCCATTTTTTTAGCAACTCCTGGAAGTTTACCTGTTCCTAAAACTAAGACAACTGCAGCAAATATGATTATCATCCATTCACTTCCTCCTATATTCAATGAATGCTCTAACATGCTCAGTTATTTTTTGATTTAAAATTAAACCTAATGTTTCATATTGTGCCTGATTTACTTGTTATTCTAAATAATTATTTACTCCCTAATTTTTAATGGCTCTAATTTCTTTCTTGAAATTATTGCCAGTATTGTGATTCCTACTCCTATGATGGCAAATATGATGTATGGTGTTTCATTTCCAAATGATTGAGTTATTGGCCCTCCTATGGTTGGTCCAACTGCCCATCCTAATCCAAAAATTGTTTCGTATGCACCGATAATTTTTCCAGATATGCCTTTTTTTGTTTTACTTAAAATAATTTCTAAAGTTAATGGGAAAAATATACTAAATCCAAATCCCATTAAAACCAGAGCAATTCCGAACATGATGATTGAATCTGCAACAACTGATATTGCTAATCCTATTGAAACTGCTAGTGTTGCTGCAATCAAAGTTTGACTTGTTTTTTTTGCAAATTTCCCTGCCAATGCAAGTGAAACTACTCGTGAAATTCCAAAAGCAAAATATAGATACAGAATATCTGTTGCACTCATTCCTTTATCATTGAGAAATGCCGGAAAAATTGTTAAAATTATGCCAAATGCAGATGTGCAAAAAATTAGTAGTGTAATTACTTCTGGGAATTTTTTCATGTCTTTAATTGCTGAAAAAGAAAATCTTTCATGTTGTTTTTTGATCTTTTTTCTTGATGCTAGTAGTGCAGTAATTATTGCTGCAGCTAAAATGAATGCTGCAATTTGGAATAATATTCTATATGTGACCTCTATGTTTTCTAAAAATGCTGTACCTATCAGCGGTCCTATCATAAACCCCATTACAAAAAACATTGTAAACCATGAGATGTTTTTTACTCTGTTTTTTTCCGTACTTTCGTTTGAAATAATGGCCTCGCATGGTGGCCAGAAAAATGCATGAGCTATGCCTGTCATTATCCTAAATCCCATTATTTCTGGAACAGACTGTGCAATGGATAGAAGATAAATTGATGCTGAGTTGATTGCTGCCCCTACTGCTAGTATGTATGCATTGTTTATTCTATCTAATAATATCCCTACAAAAAGTGGAATGAACATGTATGGGACAAAATTTGCTAATCCGATTAAACCTAATTCTGAATATGTTGCACCGATTACATTTTTTGCAAAAATTGGAAGTATTGGACCATGAAGACCATATGATATGCCTATGATTAATCCTGTTATGTTTACTAAAATTAAAACTCTATTCATTTGTATGCTGCAACCATTATTGCACCACCCATAAGATCTTTCTCGAATTCAACTCGTGAAAATTTTTCTAATAGTAATTCTTCTAGTTTTTTATTTTGAGGCCATCTTTGGAATGTACCGTATAATGTTCCAAATTTTAATCCTAATCTTCCTCCGGCACTAAATGCCAGAATTGGTAGAATACATCTTAGGTAAAATGCAACTCCTGCTCTGATAAATCGTTTATCTGGTTTTCCTAAATCTACAATTACCATTCTTCCTTCTTTTTTTAATACTCTGTGAATTTCAGAAATTGCAATTCTTAAACTAATTGCATCTCTTAATGAATATCCGCACAACACTGCATCAAATTCTGCATCTCTAAATGGAATATGTTCAAAAATACCATTTGCCATATCTGGGGTTTTTTCAAAATGCGAACCTGTGTTTTTGAGCATGGGTACTAGAGGATCATACAGGGTAATTGCAATATCTCCACCTGTAATTTTTAGTGCAGTTTTAGACATATTTCCAAATCCCGAACCTGCATCCAAAATTTTATTTCCTTTGAATACTCTTCCTGAAATTCCTCGATTTCTGTGCTCTACATCTTTACCTAGTGATATTATTGAATTAACTTTATCATAAATTGGAATAATTTCTCGAAGTACTTCTATAACTTCACTCCAATAACTGCTCCCTAAACCCAAATTTGTTTTCTCCTTGTATCTGATTGAATATTTTTCAAATCTAAAATTTTTATTCGTTTGTAAATTTTGATACGTTTTTAGAATAGTTTTGTAAATCTGCATCTAAAACTTTTTCAAATACTTTTGATTCTGATGTGACTTTGGCCATTTTTACATTTTTAATTTCATCTTTTACTTCTGCTTTGATGTTGATTGATGCGATAGCTAATGCTGCAGCATCTTCTAAACTCATATCTGGATTATAATTTTTTTCTAAAAATGCATTTACTTCATCCGCTCCTGCACCTATTGCAACTGCTGTAAATTGTACATAAGTTCCACTAGGATCTACTACGTATACTGATTCACCTTTTTGATCAATTCCTGCAATAATCATAGAAACACCATTTGGACGTACTCCTCCATACTGTGTAAATTGATGAGCCGTATCTGCTAAATATTTTGCAACTGTTGCAATTTCTACTGATTCATCGTATGTCATTCTGTTACCTTGTGAAAATGCTCTTGCACTGTCTACTTGAACACGTGCATCTGGAATGTATCCTGCTGCTGCAACACCAATATGATAATCTACTTGAAAAATTTTCTGTGTAATATTTTTTGTTTGTAATGCTCTTGCTTTTTCCTCAACTGCCATGACAACTCCTTGTTTAGTACTAATTCCAATTGCCAATGTTCCTCTTTTTACGGTCTCAATAGCATATTCTACTTGATATATTCTGCCGTCTGGAGAATACATTGTAGGTGTCATATCGTAACCTCGTGATGCCATCATGATATCACAACTTTATTCTCAGTCAATTTAAGGGTAATTGTCTCTAGTTTATTCAAATTTCATTTTTTTAAAAATTTCGATCTCTCTTTTTGAACCAAACTTATATAATCTGAATGCTATTTTTATCGTAATTATGGTAAAGTCCGATCCATTTGCAAATGCAACTAAACAAGTCAACGATGCTTGTGATGTTTTGGGAATTACCGATAAAGGCATTCGTGAATATCTTGCAATGCCAAATAAAATGTTGAGAGTTAAGATTCCTGTTAAAATGGATAATGGAAAAATTAGAATATTTACTGGTTTTAGAAGCCAACACAATAACGATAGAGGCCCATACAAAGGCGGTATCCGTTACTTTAATCCTGAAGGCGGTGTTGAATATATGGAAAGAGAAGTTATGGCACTTTCTTCATGGATGACGTGGAAATGTGCCATTGTTGATGTTCCTTTTGGTGGTGGAAAAGGTGCAATCTATGTTAATCCAAAAACTGAAAAACTCAGTGATGGTGAAATGGAGAGACTAACAAGAGGATTTGCTTTTAAAATTTCTGAAATCATTGGACCTGAAAAAGATATTCCTGCTCCTGATGTTTATACAACTGGTAGAGAAATGACCCAAATTATGGATACTTTTAGTAAACTAAATGGAAACAAATATTCTCCTGGTGTGATAACCGGAAAACCAATTTCAATGGGCGGTTCTTTGGCAAGAAATGTTGCAACTGGATTGGGAACTGCATATACTGCAAGAGCTGCAGCAAAAATTTTGAAAATTAATTTAAAAGGTGCAAAAGTAGTTTTACAAGGATTTGGCAATGCCTCTACATTTGCTGGTGAATATCTAGAAAAAATGGGTGCAATTGTAGTTGGTGTTAGTGATTCAAAAGGTTCTATTTTAATTCCAAAAGGTGCTAAAGTCAGTAAGATTTTAGAACATAAACAAAAAGCTGGTTCTGTTGTAGATTTTCCTGGAAGTAAAAAAGTTTCTACTGAAGACCTGTTAACTGCAAAATGTGATATTTTAATCCCTGGAGCTTTAGAAAATCAGATTACTGCAGCAATTGCAAAAAAACTTAATTGTAAAATTATTGCTGAAGCTGCAAATGGCCCAACATTACCTGAAGCAGATCCTATTATCGAACAGAAAAAAATCCTTGTTGTTCCTGATATTTTAGCTAATTCTGGTGGTGTTTGTATTTCTTATTTAGAATGGGTTCAAAATAATATGGGATATTATTGGAGTTTTGATGAAGTTGCATCTAAGATGGAGAAAAATATCACACAAGGATTCAAAGACACATACGCATTATCTAAAAAACACAAAATTGACATGCGTAAGGCTGCAATGGTTTTAGCAGTTGAACGTGTTTTAGAAGCATTTAATCAAAAAGGCATCTGGCCTTAATTGAATTCATCTTCGTAATTCATATTTAATTTACATTATGTCTGATGTCTTACTAGTACAAAATACTAAATCTGAAGGTTCAGGATATTTGGGTAAATTGTTGACTGATGATGGATTTAATATCATTTCAATTAATGCAAAACATGAGAAAATCCCTGAAAACAAATTTTCACTTGTAGTAATTTTAGGTGCCCCTCAAAGTGCTAATGATGATTTACTCTATCTCCGAGAAGAACAAAAACTAATCAGAAACCATGTTCAGAATGATATCCCTGTTTTAGGAATTTGTTTGGGGTCACAACTAATTGCGAAAACTTTTGGTGCTAACGTCTACAGAGGCGCCAAAAAAGAAATTGGGTTTTATCATGATCTTACGATCTCAAATAATTCTAAATTATTTCATGGTTTCAAAAATCCCTTTACTGTATTTCATTGGCATGGCGATACTTTTGATTTACCTGTTGGCGCTACCAGATTGGCATTATCTGAAAATTATTCAAATCAAGCATTTCAATACAAATCTGCAATTGGTCTCCAATTTCACCTTGAAGTGAATGAACAAATGGTAAATCTTTGGCTCGATAAAAGTGAAGAAAAATTACGAGAAATCCCATATATTGATCCTCTAAAAATCCGATCAGATGTTAATGAAAATATTTCTATTGTTAAATCCAACATGGGAATTTTTTACAATAATTTTAAATCTGTATTTGGGCTTTGACCAAAGTTTAATATATTGAGTTTTGATTTCATCGATCGAACAATGACTGTTGTGAATAAACTTTTTGAAGAAACAATACAAACCGATCACAAAGTCATTACTGAAGAACTATCCAAGTCTATTCTCAAAACTTATGGAATTAAAGTTCCGCCTTATGCACTAGCAACATCTGCATCTGAGGCTGTAAAACAAGCAAAAAAAATTGGTTTTCCACTTGTCATGAAAGTAGTATCTCCGCAAATTTTACACAAAACTGATGTTGGTGGAGTTAAAGTTGGAATTAACGATATTGCTGATGTTAAAAAAACCTTTGATGATATGTTTAATCGTCTTTCTAAAAAGAAAGGCGTTGATGTTAAAGGAATTCTTTTGGAGAAAATGGTTCCAAAAGATGGTGTTGAGTTAATCGTAGGTATTCAAAATGATCCTCAATTTGGTCCAATGATTATGGTTGGATTGGGTGGAATTATGACTGAAGTTTTCAAAGATGTTGCATTTAGAATGCTTCCAATTACAACATCTGATGCAAAATCTATGCTCAATGAACTAAAGGGTTCAAAACTTCTAAAAGGATTTCGTGGTAGTGCTCCAATTGACTTAAACATGATTTCAAAAGCACTTGTACAAATTGGAAAAATGGGTGTTGATAATGCCGATTATGTTAACAGTATTGATTTTAATCCTGTAATTGTATATCCAAAATCTTACTTTGTAGTAGACGCAAAGATTATTCTTAATAATGAATTAAAAAAGAATTCAATCTCAAAAGCAAAACCAAATACAACATCCATGGAGTCATTCTTTACTCCAAAATCTGTTGCGTTAGTTGGTGCATCTGCAACCCCTGGAAAAATTGGTAATTCTGTATTAGATGCACTTGGAAAACAAGATTACAAAGGTAAAGTATATCCAATTAATCCTAAACAAACTTCTATTCTTGGACTCAAGTGTTATCCTTCCTTAGATTCAATAACTGAAAAAATTGATCTTGTTGTTATTTGTGTAGATCTTTCAGCATGTGGAGAAATTATGAAAACTTGTGCAAAGAAAGGAATTCATAATGTTGTAATTGTTTCTGGTGGCGGAAAAGAACTTGGTGGTGATAGAGCTACAATGGAAGCTGAAGTAAAAGAATTATCATTAAAACACAAAATTCGTGTAATTGGTCCTAATTGCATTGGAATGTTTAATGCAGCAAATAGACTTGATTGTGCATTCCAAGGACAAGAAAGGATGGTACGTTCAAAATTAGGCCATGTTGCATTCTTTTCACAAAGTGGAACTATGGGAATTAGCATGTTGGAAAGTGCTGATTTGTTTGGTTTATCAAAAATGATCAGTTTCGGTAATCGTTCTGATGTTGATGAAGCCGATATGATTTGGTATGCTGCAAATGATCCTCAAACTAAAGTGATTGGATTATATGTTGAAGGATTTGGCGATGGCAGGAAGTTTATCAATACAGCTAAACGTGTAATGAAAATTCATCAGAAACCTATTGTTATTTGGAAAAGTGGAAGAACTAGTGCTGGTGCAAAACAAGCTGCATCTCATACTGGTTCTCTTGGTGGTTCAAATGCAATGATTATGGGTGCATTCAAACAAGCAGGAATTATTTCAGTTGATAGTTATCAGGAATTAGTTGGAGTCTTAAAGGCACTAGCTTGGCAACCTCCAGCAAAAGGTAATCGTGTTGCTATGACTAGTAATGGTGCTGGTCCGATGATTGGTGGAATTGATCAATTAGAAAGACTAGGTCTTACAATTGGAAACCTTTCACCAAAAGTCCGTAAAAACATAAAGGATCATTTCCCACCTGCTGTTCCAATTCATAACGGTAATCCTGCAGATGTGGGTGGTGGTGCAACTGCTGATGATTATAATTTTGTCCTTGAACAATTTTTAGATGAAAATAATATTGATATTGCTATGCCATGGTTTGTATTCCAAGATGATCCTCTTCAGGAAACAATTGTTGATTATTTAGCTACTCTTTCAAAGAAACAGAAGAAACCAATTCTTGCCGGTGGTAATGGTGGTCCGTATACTGAAAAAATGATAAAATTAATTGAACAACATAATGTTCCAGTTTATCAAGACCTTAGAACTTGGGTTGCAGCTGCATCTGCATTAGCTCAATGGGGCAAAACTCGCGGCAAATAGATAACATTTAAGTTTCGTATAATTTCCGCTGTAACTATGTCACTAGTTACCACATCTACTTCTGATGGCATTTGTACTGTCAAGATCAATAGACCTGACAAACTCAATGCTATGAATACTGATGTTGCAAAAGAACTAATCACAACTTTTGAATCTCTCAATCATAATGATGATGTTAAAGTTATCATTTTGACTGGTGAAGGTGAAAAAGCATTTTCTGCAGGAGCTGACATTGAATACATGTCTAAAATTTCTGCAGATGAATCTGTCGAATATGCAAAAACCGGACAACTTGTAACTGCAACTGTTGAACTTGTTAAACAACCTACAATTGCGGCAATCAATGGATTTGCATTAGGTGGAGGTTGTGAACTTGCAATGTCGTGTGATATTAGAATTGCAGCTGACACTGCAAGATTAGGCCAACCAGAAGTAACAATTGGAATTCCTCCTGGATGGGGTGGAACACAAAGATTAATGAGAATTGTGGGAATAGCAAAGGCAAAAGAACTTGTCTATACTGGAAAAATGATCAAAGCTGATGAGGCAAAAGAAATTGGTTTAGTTAACCAAGTAGTACCTCTTGCATCATTACAAGAAGAAGCTTTGAAAATGGCACAACAAATTGCTGGATGTTCAACTATGGGTGTTCAGATGTCTAAAGTTGCAATCAATAAAGGAAGAAATGCGGATCTTGATACTGGTCTTGCTATTGAACTCCTTGCTTGGAGAAATTGCTTTACACATCCTGATCGTGAAGAAAGAATGACTGCATTTGTAAATAAATCCAAAAAATAAGCTATTTCTGACTCTTTTTTATTTTTATTATTTGTTAAACCTAGTGAATTACTAGTATGTTAAAGAGGAAAAGCTTATTATATTTTAAAATCGATTTGTGATCATAATGGCAACTGAACAAACACAAAAAATGGTTACAGTTACTGCAAAAGCAGCTGAGAAAATTCATGAATTCATGAAAGAAGAAGCCGAATCCCCTGAATACTTACGAGTATATGTTCAAGGTGGAGGTTGTTCTGGACTATCTTATGGAATGGGCTTTGAAAAAGCACCAGAAGAAGATGATTTAGTTCTTACAGAAAATGGAGTAAAACTCTTAGTTGATAGCTACAGTGTTGATCATTTACAAGGTGCAAACGTTGACTATATTGAAAGCCTAATGGGATCTGGATTTAAAATTAACAATCCAAATGTTACAAAATCCTGTTCATGTGGTCACTCATTTAGTACTGAATAAATCCGTAATTTCATTTTTATTTTTATTTTCCTTAGCATTTGCTATGTTGAAAATTTAGTCATTATTTTGCGATACCCTCATATATCGTAAATTGGAATTTCATTCATAATGATAAAGGAGATCAATAATTTATGCCTCAAACAGGTATTGTCAAGTACCACGTAAAACTTTCATACGAAGTAGATGGACTCGTTGAACGAGCCGATATAATCGGTGCCATATTTGGACAAACCGAAGGACTCTTAGGACCTGAAATGAATCTGAATGAACTCCAACGAGTTTCAAAAGTAGGTCGTATTGAAGTTATCACTAAACCTACTTCCAATACTACATCTGGTACTGCACTAATTCCTATGAGTACTGATATTGATACGTGTGCATTAATTGCTGCAGGTATTGAAAGTATAGATAAAGTTGGTCCATTTGATTGCAAGTTTGGTTTAGATACAATTGATGATGTAAGAGCTGCAAAGAAAGACGATATTGTAAAACGTGCAAAAGAAATTAAGCAAAAATGGGCAACCAAAACTGTCAGTGAGGGTGAAAATATGTTAAACGATGTACATCAAGGTGATTCTGGTAAACTTTCTACGTATGGTCCATCAAAATTAACTTGTAGTTCTGGAGCATTTAGTTCAAAATGGATAATTCTTGTTGAAGGCCGAGCTGATGTAATTAATCTTTTACGAGCTGGATATGATAATGTTCTTGCAATTGAAGGTGCAAAAATTGATGAATCTATTAAAGAATTATGTGCTGAAAAAGATACTGTTGTTGCTTTTATCGATGGGGATAGAGCTGGTGGATTTATTCTTAAGGAGCTCAAATCTGTTGTTACACTTGATTATGAATTACAAGCAGATGAAGGTGTTGAAGTAGAAGAGTTAACCCCTCAAAGACTTGATGAAATTTTAAGACCTATTGCTGATGAAATTAAAAACGGTAAACCTGCACCAAAACTTGCAAGTGAAGATGATAAATCTATTTCAGAAGTAGCAGCCAAAGTTTTTCCAACTCTAAATGAAACTCTTGAAGCTGTTGCCTTGGATAGTGATCAAAATGAAATTTTCAAAGTTCCAATAAGTGAAGTTGTTAGTAAACTATCCTCACAATCTGGTATCAAGTATCTTTTATTGGATGGTATCATTACAAAGAGACTTTTAGAAGGTGCAAAAAATGCTGGAATTGAATGTGTAGTTGGACACAGAGTTGCAAAATTGTCCAATTCTGATGGCATGACACTAAAAACATTCGCTGACTTAGGCGTTTCTTAGGACTTTAGATGACTGAACTAAAAATTCAGCACCTCTTAACTCTCTCTTACCTATTATCTAAAGGAGCAAAATACAACTATGTTGCTCTTACAAGTTCTTCTTTGGGAAAAAATATTCATAAATCACAACAAGCAGCATCTAAACATTTACTTGAACTAGAACAAAATAAATTCATTACACGAATAATTAGCGGAAGAAAAATTTCAGTAAAAATTACCAGCAAGGGTTTTTCTGAGATAGTAAAATTATCTTCTACTTTACAAAAAAGTTTAGATTCTTCACCATCTCACGTTGATCTTAAAGGTACTTTAATTTCGGGAATGGGTGAAGGTGCATACTATATGGGATTGAAAGGTTATACCAAACAATTCAAATCTAAAATTGGTTACGTTCCGTTTCCTGGAACCTTTAATGTTAGATTGGATCAAAAAATTCATCAAGAATCCATTAAACAATTTGAAACTTTAGATGGAATTAAAATTAAAAGCTTTTCTGATGGTAAGCGAACATATGGTTGGGTAAAATGTTTTTCAGCCAAATTAAATAATACAATTAATTGTCAGTTGATCATACTTGAGCGTACTCATCATGATGATTCTGTAATTGAATTAATCTCAAAAGTTTGTTTACGTAAAAATAGTAAATTCAAAGATGGTTCCAAAGTTTCAATTAAAATTGAAATTAATTCTTAGATTCCATGGATTGATTCTCCGTATTCTTTTTCAATTTTAGAACTGGAACTTTCTGGCATTGGGGATTGTAATCTGGCAACCTTTGCATTTAATTTAATTTTTTTACATCCTTCTGTGATGTATCTCTCTTGATGAATTTGATCATATCCTAATGCAATAATTTGTGGTTTCACATGATTTACTGTTTTAAAAATATCATTTTCTTGCCCAATCAAACAAAGATCCACTACTTCTAATGAGTTCACTAATTCCTGTCTCTGCTCTTGACTGTGTATTGGAGTTCTTTTTTTCATTTTAACTGCAGTATTGTCAGTTGCCACAACCACCACCAAAACATCCCCGAGTAATTTTGCAGCATTTAATGTATGAATATGCCCTGGATGAATAATGTCAAAAACCCCTCCTGCTAACACTATGCGTAATGAATCTCTTCCCATTTCTGTAAGTGTAATTTTATCTTCATTTACCAATTTTTTTCCAATTAATTCTTTAATTTTATCATTAAATTCATTATCTGGCAACATGCATTTTTTCTTAATTATGTCTGTAGGATTTTTTTCATTAATTTCACATACATACATTGTCGAGAGAATTGTTTTTTCGATTAATTCCAATATTCTTTGTACCTTTTGACCTATTCTTTAATTTATTGATAATTTTACATTTTAAATTCAAGGCCTTTTGCCAATCTTAACGCATCAACTAGTCCATCTGCATATCCTATGCTCAAAATTGCATTTTCATCTCGGCCTTCATCTAGAAATATCTCTGCCTGCTCAATGTATAATTCTGCATTCTCTAAAATCACTTCAAATTCTTTTTGATTTTTATAATGTGGTATGATTTCTTCCAGAGCCTCTCTTACCATTGGGACATATTTTTTCATCATTTGCTTTGAAATTTTTTCTGTTTTTTCAGAATTATCAAATGGTTCATCTATACACTGACCAAATAATTTGAGCGCATCTGATTCTGTAAAATGTAATCTTCCTGGAATAATTACTGTATGGGGTGGTTTTCCAAAATCTATTTTTTCTAGACTGGATATTTTACCTGAAACTATTGCCTGATCTTTAAAACCAATTCTTGAAGCAACTATGACATAACTTGATTCTGTAAGAACTTTTCTTCCTTGTCCTTCTTCTGTTTCTAGTAATCCTTTTAGTGCATCTTTAGGATCTAAGAAAAAATCTTTGTTTTGATTATATTCTAATAATAATACTGTGTGATTATCTTCTATGATGTTTTTATAAATTACATAATATGGATATGTGAGTGATTTCATTTCACTCATTATGGTTGCAATTTTTCCAACTTTGTAAAAATGTAAACCGCACTCTCCTATCATAGATGTAAGTGATGATGATGCATGTATGGAGCGTGTTTCTATGTTTAATTCAATTGCCCTTGCTCGTAATTCGATATGTGTTGTTGCAATGTATGGATCACCGTATGCTAGCAGGACTACATTTTTTTCTATTGACTTTTCTAAAATTTCCTTGCCGTCTTCCACTAACCATCTTTTTGCAGGTATGAATTCTCCTTTTATTGCATTTTTAATTTTGTCTACATCTGATTTTCCAATGGGACTGGTAAATTGTTCAAGATATACGATATCTGCATTTGATATTATTTCTAACCCTTCAACTGGAATGGACTCAAATCCTGAAATTCCTAGACCTACAAACGATAACATTATTGTAATTTTTTATCATGAAGTCTTTTTAAATGCTGTAAAGTTGCTTTGAGAATTTCTATACCTTTTAGATACTCCTCAATTGAAACCTTTTCATCTATTGTATGAGCTTCATGTGGATCCCCTGGACCATACGTTACAACTGGAATTTTCCATTGACTGCCTAAAACATTCATGTCTCCTGTACCTGTTTTTCTAACTAAAGTAGGTCTGGATTTTACTACTTGTATTATTCCTAGTGTGAATGCTCTAACTAATGCTGAATTATGTGGTGCTTCAAATGGCTCCGTTTCATCTAAAATTGAATAAAATGCTTCAACTTCTCTATTTTGAGATATTTCTTTAACTAAAGTTGCAATTTTCTGTTCAATTGTTTTACAATTCATGTCTACTGGAATTCTTATGTCAAAAAGAGTTTCACACTCTTTTGGTGTTATGTTGTGACTTGTCCCGCCCTTGATTTCAGTAATGGTTGCAGTTAACAGCATTGATTTAGTTTTTCCATCTTGGTCTGCTTCCAATTTTTCTTTTAATTCTTTTACAAATATTATTGATTCTTCAATTGCATTTTTTGAAAGCCACGGTGCACTTGCATGTGAGCTATCTGGAACGCTAATTTTTAGATTAATTGCTAATCTACCTTTGTATGCAATTGTTACTTGTTTAATTCCACTTGGTTCTCCAAACACTGCATAGTCGATGTTCATTTCTTTTTTTACGATATTTTTAATTCCTATGGCGTTTCCTTCTTCATCCACTGCCCCTACAAAAATTACTGTCCCTTGATTTTTTTCAATTGATGCTGCGGCAAATAACATTGCCATTAATGGTGCTTTTGCATCTGATGCCCCACGACCATACAGTGAATCACCTTCTGTTCTAACTTTTACTTTTCCTGGAACCACATCCATGTGGCCACATAACATTATTCGCGGTGATCCTGTCCCTTTTTTTGCAATAACATTTCCTACTTCGTCAATTTGTATGTCTTCAAATCCTAAATCATCACACTTATCAGCTAAAAATTCTGCCATTGGTTTTTCACTAAGTGATGGTGTGTATAGCTGAAGTGCTTTTTCTAACATCTTTGTTGCAAACTTTGGGGTTACTGTGAAATGATTGTCCAATTTTATCTTTCTACTTTTAGTGCGTAATCTAGCATTAGAGATGGTATGTCTACATCACATACTCTTACAGTATTTTTGTACTCTGTTGTGTTGTTAACTTCATGAACGACAAGCCCCTTTTCTTCACTTTCCATTAAATCTACACCTACAATGTCTCCTTGAACTGCATTTTTTGCTTTGATACACATTTCTTCCATTTCTTGTGTTACTTTGCACGGTTCGGCAGTTCCGCCTAATGACATGTTTGTTTTCCAATGTTCTGAATTTCTGTATATGGCTGCAACTATTTTATCTCCTACCATGATTGCTCTAATATCTCGTGGTGGTCTTTTGACAAATTCTTCCAAGTAATGAATTTGATAAATTGGATACATTGTTTCTCTGCTTTCAATTATCCCTTCGGCTGATTCTTTATCATTTAATTTTGAAATTAATCTTCCCCAACTACCTACTGTTGGTTTTATTACTTTTGGATATCCGTTTGTTTCTAATGATTCTAACGCTGCATCTTTAGAAAACGCCACTGTGGCATCTGGTGTTGGAACTCCAAATTTCTTTAGTAACATGTGTGTAAATAATTTATTTCCTGCAAAAACTCCTGTGTTTAAACAATTGATTACCTTAACTCCTAATCCTTCAAGAGCTGCAGTTGCATGTAAATTTCTATAATAGCTTACGCATCTTTGAATAACTACTCCATAATCTTCGGGCTTTTTTTCTAAATCTAATGCTAGTTTTTTACAATCTACCATCTGTATGTCGATGTTCTTTTTTTTACCTGCTTCTAAAAGAGATTTTTCTTCCCAACGTATGGAGTCATAAAGAATTGTAACATCGGTCACTGTCCCCAATCCTCACCAACTGTTTGGGCTGGCTTTAGATCGAAACCTTCTGAGCTTTTTGCTAATTCAAAACTTGCGCCACATTCTGGACATGTTACAATTTCGCCTTCAAGTGCATCACTTGGTAGGGATATCTCTGCATCACATTCTTCACATTTTGACATACTTCTTACTCTTTTTTCCTCTTTATTTATCTTCAATTATCTTTTTTTCAAGTCTATCTTCAAGTGGGATTTCTATTAGATCACCCATTCTTAGATTTTTTAGCCCTGCTGCCACTGCTTTTGCACCTAAATCGTCTTTTTCTAATCCTAGTAATGACATCAAGTAGGCTGCACCTGTTTTTCCTGCCAATTCTCCAAATACTATTCTTCTTCTATTTCCAACAGCTCTTGGTGGTATTGGTTCGTAAGCTGCTGGATTTTTTAAAATTGCCGCAAGGTGTGTACCTGCTTTGTGTTTATATGCTGATGTGCCTACAATTGGTTTTGAATCATATGGTTTGATTCCTGTATAATCTTCAATTAATTTTGATAAATCTAATAGCATATCTAATCTGAAATCGTTTGGAGATTTATACAGGTAAGTTAGTGCTACTGCAACTTCTGCAAGTGCTGGTATTCCTGTTCTTTCCCCTATGCCGTCAATAGTGGTATGAATTTGATCAACCCCTGCATCACATGCTGAAAATGCATTTGCTACTGCAAAACCGATGTCGTTATGAACATGTGCATCTAATGGAACATCTACAACTTCTCTAACTTTTTTTACAAAATTATACATTCCAATTGGACGTAAAATTCCAACTGTATCTGGAAGACTAATTCTATCTACACCTGCTTCTTCAATTGCTTTGCATACCGTTAGTAAAAATTCTGGTTCTGCTCTACTTCCATCTTCCACTGTAAATCTAATTTTTAATCCATGAGACTTTGCATACTCTACTGTTTCTACTGCTCTTCTCAAAGCTTCTTCTCTGGATATTCGTAATTTGTCTTTTAGATGTATGTCTGAAATTCCTAAATATGCTGCACACCATTTTGCATCACAGTCTAATGATGTATCAATGTCTTCCTTAAGTGCACGTCCATGGGATACAATGTCTGCTGTTAGTCCCTGTTTGATAATTGTTTTAGTTGCTTCCTTGTGATCCTTTGATACTATTGGTGAAATTTCTATTTGATCTACTCCGAAATAATCTAGCATCCATGCAATCTGAATTCTTTGTTTATTTGTAAATGAAACACCTGGATGTTGTTCACCTTCTCTTAGTGTACTATCTAACACTCTAATCTTTTTTGGATTTTTTTCATATCCGTTGTAGACATTTGCATAGTGATTCGGATCTTTCATTACTGAATTCGTTAACCTAAATTGATGATATAAACATATTCGTACTATTTTCGTTGAAAATGATTGTTATTGATACTAAATTAGTTTTTAATTAAAATTTTAAACCGAAACTCGTTTTAGATAACTTTTCTTAAAATAATCACTGTATTGGTATCTACTACCCCTGTGATTTTTCTTAATGCATCTATGGTATTATTAATTTCTGCAATGTTTGGTGCACTAATTATTGTCGTAATATCATATTGTCCTGTAATTTCATAAACCGTTTTTACTCCTTCTAATCCTACAAGCTTTAGGGATACTTTTGATGTGTCTGTTGCAGAGTCTACTGAAACTAAAACAATTGCACTTGTGATGTTTTCTTCACCTAATTCTATTGTGAATTTATTAATTGTTTTACTATCTACTAAATTTTTAACTCGTCTCCTCACTGCTGATTCTGAGAGTTTTAATTTTTTTCCAATATCTACAAATGATTCTCTGGAATCTTCTTTTAGATATCCTACAATTTTTTCATCAATTTTATCTTTAAACATTTTTCTTTTCCTCTTCCTTAGTTATTACAACATCTAATGCACCTAAAACTTTTGTTACGTCTGCTTCGGTAATCACTAATGGGGGTAATATTCTGAGAATATTTCTTCCTGAATATAACATCAAAACACCTTCTTCAATTAACCCCATCAAAATATCTTTCACCTCAAATTTCATTTCAATTCCAATCATTAACCCCTTGCCCCTAATTTCTCTAATCATTGTATGTTTTTCTTTTAATTTTTCCAATCCTTCTTTGAACATTTCTCCCATTTTTTTAGAATTTTCAATTAGACCATCCTCTGTAATTGCTGTCAATGCTGCAATTCCAGCTGCACATGATATTGGATTTCCGCCAAATGTTGATGAGTGCTCTCCTTTGCTTATTGCTGCTAAAATATCTGGTCTGACTAATGTTGCACCCATTGGTACTCCTCCTGCAATTCCTTTTGCAAGGCATAAAATATCTGGTACCGTATTCCAATGATCCCCTGCCCATAATCGACCTGTTCTTCCTAGACCTGCTTGTATTTCGTCAAAAACTAGCAGAATTCCTTTTTCATCACATAGTTTTCTTACTTCTTGTAAAAATCCATCTGGTGCAACAACTATTCCGCTTTCTCCCTGAATAGGTTCTAAAATAATGAATGCTGTATCTTCATCAATTACGGAACGAAGTGAATCCATATCTCCAAATGATGCAAAAGAAACTTTTTCAACTAATGGTGCAAATGCTTTTCTATATTTTGGATTAAACGTTAATGATAATGCTCCAAATGATTTTCCATGGTATGATCCTTTCATTGCAACCATTCCTTTCTTTCCTGTAAACTTTCTTGCAAATTTCATTGCAGCTTCAACTGCTTCTGCTCCACTATTGTTAAGATGAACTTGTGTTAATCCCTTTGGAGCTATTTCGATTAATTTTTTTAAAAATCCTTCTCTTGTTTTATTGTATAATGAACTATGTACAGTAATTATTTTATCAACTTGTTCTTTGATTGCATTGTTAACCCTTTGATTTTGATGTCCTACTAATGCTACTCCGTATCCTCCCATACAATCGACGTACTCCTTTCCTTCTATGTCCCAAACATGAGCCCCAACACCTTTTTCAATTGTAACTGGAAACCTCTGATAGAGATTTCCCATATGTTGATCTTCACTCATGTTCAATCACCGTACAATTATCGTGTGCAATAGCTGAAGAAACAGGATTTTCTTTTTGACCATTTGCGATAAAT
>JAOKTA010000039.1 GCA_028335865.1 Candidatus Nitrosopumilus sp. | reverse complement strand
AGTTTAATTGTCATATTCTGAATCGTTTGGTTAATGTATAAAAACTGTAGGTGTTTATTTTCATAATACCAGTAATAAGCCCTAATTCTAATTTTATGTTAAATGAAAGGTCTGGAATTTATTTTACTTGGAGTGGGTTCTGCACTTGGTGCATTTCTAAGATACAAACTTACTGAATCTCCATTACTTTTCAATACTTTACCGGTTAATGTTCTGTTGGTTAATGTTGCTGGAGCATTTATTCTTGGAGTATTTGTTGTACTCTCACAATAATGGCATCTTGATAGTAAATATTCTCTTTTTGCTGCTGTAGGATTTTGTGGATCACTAACTACAATGTCTGCATTTGCACTTGATTCTAGTAATTTACTAGAAAATAATCAATATGTTCCATTAATTGTAAATATTACAGCAATTGTAGGACTATCTATTGCTGCCTTAATTGGAGGCAAATCCTTAATGAGTGCAATTATTAATAATTAATTGAAAATGGTTTATTCATATCAGGTAGTTAAATTTCAAACAATTTCATTTGTACAAGGAATTCATTGGTCCCAATCAGTTGGAGATAAAGGAATTCTCTACAAGTCTATCAAAGATCCATATTCAAAACTTATTGTTCAATCACCAAATGGTTCAAAAAAATTATACCATGTCCCAAAAGATAGAACAGTTGTTGTAACTAGTGATATTGTACATTTTTTAGGCGAATCAGCTTAATCATTTTTTTTAAATAATGACATATATCAAATTGAATTTATATCACTGATTTACTGCTAAAATATTGTTAGAATTAAATAAAAAGGTATTTGGTAATATTATTACTCAGGAAATTATTGGTTCAGAGCCATCTATTAGTGAAATTAAAATCATTTTTGAAAAAGAACTTGTAAATTTACTTGATAAATTAAAATTAATTTCAAAAGAGAATATAGGAGATATTTTAGAACAACAAAAAATTTGTGAAAAACATGTCAATACTAGACCTGGTGCAATGGCTTTGAATCAGAGTAAAATTGAGATGTTTAATGAATACAATAACAAATATCTTGAAAAAATTAAAGAAAGAATTGATTAGTTTTTAGAATCATCTGATGGTTTTACAAACCCACCATCTAGTTTTTTTATCAAGTAGATCAAATTCTTCATCAATTGTAAGATTCTCTGCTGAATCATCTGATGGTTTTACAAACCCACCTTGAATTGAATCTGGTGGAGGTATTCTCTTTGACTTACCTAATCCGATTGTTGTAATGATAACTGATGATAAAATTATGAAAAATATCATTTGTGGATATAATTCCGCATTTGGTAATCCCATAGTTATTGGATATGTTGCAAGTACAGCGGCAGCTAAACCTCTTGGAATCATTGATTTTGTTACTGATTTATCTAATTTAGAAAATCCTTTTCTTAATACCGTTTTTACAAGACCCATTCTTCCAACATAGACTGCAATTGTCACTACAACTCCAAATATCACATATTCAATTTGTCCAAATGTTGCCATTAACCCAACAAACACAAAGAAAAATGATCTTACCAAAAATGTTAATTGGTTATGTGTTGGATCATCTCTTTCAATTTTTGGAACTTTAAATCTAAGGATTTTAGAAAGATGTTTTTTATTGCCAATCATTAAACCAAATACTAGTGCTGTTAATGCCCCTGATTCTCCAAATGAATTTGCCAAGAAAAATAAAACAAACAAAATTGCTAATGTAAGCATGTAAGCATGTTGAGCGTTTCCAAATTTTGTTGAAATATACATCCAAGGTATGCCAACACCAAATCCTAAAACTAAACCTACTACTACTGCTCTACCAATTGTTTCTTGTAGTGTTTGTAAATCAAAATGACCTGCAAGAACTGCCTCAAACAAAATAAATGCAATAATTGTGGCAAGGATATCTGTTACAGCT
This sequence comes from Candidatus Nitrosopumilus sp., assembly GCA_028335865.1. Classification (GTDB taxonomy): domain Archaea; phylum Thermoproteota; class Nitrososphaeria; order Nitrososphaerales; family Nitrosopumilaceae; genus Nitrosopumilus. The sequence continues at coordinate 543 of JAOKTA010000039.1, read as the reverse complement.
GATTCAAAACTTAGTATTGATTTAGTTTCTTCTGAAATTCTAATATTTCTAACTAAACCAAAAACAATTGCAGAGCTACTTCCTCCCACAATGGAAGCTAACAAAATACTCTCTAACCATGTCCATTCTAAAACATAATGTGTAGCAAGTGAAATTATTATTACTGATAAAATAAATCCAACAATAGCTAGTGTAAATGAATAATGTGCAGTTTTAACAATATGTTTGATATCTAAATTTAATCCTCCATCAAACATGATAATTATCAATGCAAGTGCAGCAAAATATGGAACAACTTGAATTACAGCTTCAGCTTGAATTATACCTAATACTGGTCCTATTATTACTCCAAGAATCATTAAAAATGCTACATCTGGAATACCTGTTTTTTTAAAAAATGCTTCACCCGCAACTCCAAGAAATATTACAACACCTGCAGCAAGTAGTATTACATCTGCTGATGCAATTACTCCATCTTGTACCGTTAATCCAGTAATGGAATTTTGTAATTCTGTAAATTTATTTAAAATTAACGTTAAATCA
>JAOKTA010000038.1 GCA_028335865.1 Candidatus Nitrosopumilus sp. | reverse complement strand
ACACAGTCTTCCAATAACTTACCAAAATTAACAAAATTTAATGCAATATTTTTATTAGAATCATCTACTACACAAAGAAATGTCTGATTCAAACCCAAACGTTGTTGGAATTAACGTTTTAAAACAAAACGGCCTAGATGTGGATGAATTAGTAAAGGAATTAATCAAAAATGCTGCAGTTGAATTTACAGCATACTACTACTTTACTAATCTCAGAGCACATTGTACAGGTATGGAAGGAGAAGGACTCAAAGGCATTATTGAAGATGCAAGATTAGAAGATCTTAGTCACTTTGAATCATGCCTTGAAAGAATTTATCAATTAGGAGGAATTCTTCCAAATGATGCAACTGAATTTATTAAAATTTCAGGTTGTGAGTTCTTACAACTTCCAGCAAACCCAACAGATCATAAAGCAATTCTAGAAAAATGCCTAAAAGCAGAACAAGGTGCAATTGTTAATTGGAACAAAATTTGTCAAATGACATTTGGAAAAGATCCAGTTACATACGACATTGCAAAAGATATTCTTGCTGAAGAGATTGAACATGAGTCTTGGTTCTTAGAGTTAATCTATGGAAGACCATCAGGACACATGCGAAGAAAATATGCAGGAGAAAGACCACATACAGGCAAACATTCTAGAGCATTAGATATGGCATAAGTGCCAAATCATTTTCTTTATTTTAATTGAAAAATAAGTAATTTTATTGATGACAAGGTGTGAAGAAGATTTGTTTTATTATGGTTAAATAGAAAATTGCGTAGACAAAGTATGGTAAAACAGATCAGTCTAGACGCCTGGCAAATTCAACAATTAACAGATCTATTAAAAAAAGGATCAGAAATAGTTGCCAAAACAAACAGACCAATTATTTTGTACAGGCAAACTCTAGATGAAGAAGATGAATCTTATGAAGAGATTGTCTGCAGTCTTACCAAAGGATATGTAATTGAACAAATGGTCACATCCGGAGGAATATTAGTTCCAAGTTTTCATCAACAATTTGTTTTTAGGATTGAGGAATATCCACAAGAGTTATTGAGAAAAAGTAAAGATCGCTTTTTAGAAATGGTTGATTTTCTTCAAGAGCAATTGAAATAGGCTCATAGTTAATAAAGACCGTAAAATTTCCTCCACTTGCATGCAACTATTAGAATTTCAAGCCAAGGAACTTTTTAGAGAATATGGGATCAGTCTACTTGACAGCATATCCTCAACAAATATCGAAGAAGGAAGAAAACATGCAAAACAATTAGGATATCCATTTGTAATTAAAATTCAAGTCCCTGTAGGCGGCAGAGGTAAAGCAGGAGGCATTCAAAAATGTCAAAATGATGATGAATTTGATATTAAATATCCACAGGTAATGGATTTAGAAATTAAGGGTGAAAAAGCAAGAGCAATTTTACTAGAAAAAATGGCAGACATTAAAAAAGAATTATACTTATCTATATTTCTAAATCGTTCAAAAAGATGTTACACAATTATTGCATCAGCAGAAGGTGGTGTTGAAATTGAATCAGTTAAAACTCAAATTATAAAAGAAATAGGATTAGGAGATGTCTCGGATGAAGTTGCAAAAGAGGTTGCAAAAGAGATGGGATTGGAAGGAATAACTGCAGAAGGAGTTGCAGACACATTGAAAAAGTTATCAAAATTAACAATTGAAAAAGAAGCTGAATTAGTAGAAATTAATCCACTTGCAATTATGCAAGATGATACAGTTATGGCATTAGATGGTAAATTTGTAACAGATGATAATGCAAATTTCAGACATGATGAATTACAAAAATATCAAGAAAAAACAGAAATTGAAGAGCAAGCTGAAAAAAGTGGATTTTCATTGGTAGAGTTGGATGGGGATATAGCAGTTGTAGGTAATGGTGCAGGACTTGTAATGTCAACACTGGACATGTTATCAGATAACGGCGGAAAACCAGCATGTTTTCTAGATGTTGGTGGCGGTGCCACTACAGAATCAGTTTATCAAGCATTAACTTTGATAAGTAAATTGGACAGGGTAAAAGGAATACTAGTAAACTTGTATGGAGGAATTGTGAAGACCACAGTTGTTGCAGAAGCATTTCTTAAAGCATATGAAAATAATCTAATTGACATACCAGTATTCTCAAGACTAAAAGGTACTGAGTCAGAAAAAGCAAAAGAAATGTTGCAAGGCTCTAGAACCAACATATTTGATTCGATTGAAGAAGCAATTAATGCGGCAGTAATGGGGACAAAAAAATGACAGACATTTTTGAATTACTAAAAGGAAAACCAGAAGACTCAGATTATGAGAAGAAAGGGGTTATTGTTCAAGGAATTACAGGCTCATACGGTTCAGTTCATGCAAAACAAATGATAGCCTATGGAACTAACGTAGTTGCAGGAGTAACTCCGGGTAAGGGAGGTCAGAAATTTGAAGAAACAGTTCCAATATACAATTCAATGCAAGAAGCAGTAGATGCAACAAATGCTAAAATTTCAATTCTTTTTGTTCCAGCA
>JAOKTA010000037.1 GCA_028335865.1 Candidatus Nitrosopumilus sp. | reverse complement strand
TCTGTTATGACGATTTCAAAAAAAATGGAAGACATGATTAAAGAAATTGAATATTTAGAAAAACAAGATTGGGTTAAAAATTAACGTAAGCTCTTTATTGGTTATTTCGATATTTTTGTTCATGAAACCTTTCATTCTTTGGATGACTGGTCTTCCTTGTTCAGGTAAGACTACCATTGTAAAAGATTTGCAGAAGGATATTCCAAATTTGGCAATGCTTGATGGTGATGAACTAAGAGAATGGTTTTCACCTAAAGATTTTTCAAAAGCAGGACGTGATGAGCATAACAAAAAAGTTGCTCATTTAGCTAAGCTTTTGTTAAATCATGGTGTTCCAAGTATAGTATCTCTAGTATCACCATATGTTGAGAACAGAGAAAATGCTAGGGAAATTATCGCTGCAGGTGATCAGTTTGCAGAAGTCTATGTAAAGTGTTCATTAGCTAAATGTGAAGAAAGAGATGTTAAAGGCATGTATGCCAAGGCACGAAAAGGAGAGATTAAGGGATTTACAGGAATTGATGATCCTTATGAAGCTCCAGAAAAAGCAGATTTAGTAATTGATACTGAACATGAACCACTTTCAGATAGTGCAAACAAAGTAAAGGACTTTCTTAATGAAAGAAACCTACTCTAATTTTTTAAATTCTTCTACTATTTTATCATGAATTAATCCGTTAGTAACTAAAATTCCATTTTGGTGATGCACATTTTTGTTATTGTATGTTAAATCATTTCCTAGCATATCTGTCATTTTCCCACCAGCTTCTGAAACAATACAATAAGATGCTGCTGTATCCCATTCTTTCATTTTGTTTGTTGTAGTGATGTAAGCTTCAGCTTGACCTGAACTAATTTTTCCAACTTTTAATGAACTGCCTATGCTTGTAAAATCTTCAATTCCAATTTTTTTAATGAATTCCTTTTCCTTTTCTGATAAATGATGTCTAGATCCTACTGTTCTACATTTAGGTAGTTCATCTATTTTAGTGACTGAAATTTTATCCCATTTGTTATCTGAATATCTAAAAGCACCACAATTTTTTTGTGCAACAAATAATATTTTTTCTGTTGGCCATGCAATAACTCCAAGAATTGGTTTTTTATTTTGTATTAATGCAATCATTACAGTAAACTCTCCAGTTTTATCAATAAAATCAGAAGTTCCATCAAGTGGATCAACAATCCAAATCATATCTTTTGATAATCTACTTTGATCATCAATATCCTCTTCAGAAAGTATTGAATATTTTGTATTTGATAAAATTTTGTTAATTATTTTATTACTTTTTAAATCTGCATCTGTAACTGGGGAATTATCAGTTTTTGTGTATGTATTGTAATCTTTTTGATAAATTTCTAAAATTATATTACTTGCTTCTTGTGCAGCTTTGATTGCAATATCTAATTCAGGAATTTTATTAGAAATTGGAATATTATTCAATTATAATTCCCTATGTTGTTAGTTCTGGTTTTAATGACCAGGCAATACCTAGCATGATAAATGGAATTGACATAACTCCTATTATTCCAAGTATGGTGTTAAATTGAGCATCTGAAACTGCTGGATTATTAATAATCCATGGTAATGGTAATGTGATTACTATCCAAATTGCTCCTAAGAGAATTATTAGTTTAGCTCTAAATTTTTTCTTATCTTCCACAATAATTTGTAATTTTGGGTTGTATTAAATTCATATGAATCTATTTTGTAGGTTCATCACCTTTTTTCTTAATAATATCTATAGATACTGAACCCATTACATTACCATTTGAATTAATTACAATTGTAATTTCTTCTATTGAATCAATCGCGATGTTTTTTTCTCCTTCATATTCCCATGTAAAATATTTTGAAGTTTCTGATTCATGTGGTATGCCTTTTAGATTAAAATTTTCTATAAAACTATAATTTTGACCACTTAATTTTATTGATAAGATTTCAGGACTACTTCCATTTGGAACAAATCTAAAAAAATATGTGCCTGATTCAATTGTAAAATTATTTGTATAAATTCCATTAGTATACAATTCAGGATCTGCTAAAGTTATGTGAAATACCACACCATCACCTCTTTCTTTAGAATCCATTGAAATAGATACGCCCAAAACTACTACACTCAAAATTATTAAAATCCCAATACTTTTCTTCTTCATAGAGTAAATTGCAAATTCCATTATAAAAAATATTTTCAATTTTAGCTAACTAAAATTCACGTACTGTTAAGCAATTTTTACACTTGAAATTAAGTATTAATTTAAAAATTAAACACATGACTGGTCTTGAAACTAAATGGTCAAAACAGCCCAAAGTAGGAATTACTGAAAAAATAAATGACACAATCAAGCCTAAAAGTGCATTAAAACCACGAGTTCAAGAAGGAATTAAAAAATTACAATTACAAATTAAAAAATTAGATTCAATGTTAACAGGTTTACAAGAACGTGATGCTAAATTATTTCAAAGAATTGTAACTGCAACACAAAATCATGATGTTCAAACTAGTAAGGTTTTAGGTAATGAATTAGCTGAAATTCGTAAAGTTACAAAAATTTTGAGTAATGCACGAATTGCATTAGAGCAAATTGAATTACGATTATCTACTTGCAGTGATCTTGGGGATACGGTTGTTGCAATGATTCCAACAATGGGTTTAATGAAGAATTTGAAAACATCTCTTGGAAAAGTAATGCCTGGTGCTGAACAAGAAATTGGTCAAATGGCAGAAATGCTTGGAGGCTTTATG
>JAOKTA010000036.1 GCA_028335865.1 Candidatus Nitrosopumilus sp. | reverse complement strand
GTGCCCGGACCAAGTTCAATTATAGTAGAACCAATTCCAGAATAAGTTGAATCATAATCCAATCCAGTTCCATAAACTAGAATATCAAAACGAATTGGGCCTTCAGAGGGGATATAGATATTTTGAATGTCAATTCCTTCAGTTGAAACTATTCCAGGATTAACTAAATCATCTCCATCGTATCGAGCTATTTCGTTATCAAATTCATCAAGAGCTACGTAGGTATATCGTACATCTTTGATAAGACTTTCATTTTCATTAAAGAATGTGAATGTAAAAGGAACATTTTGGTTTGCACCATACTGTCCATCCCATGAAATATTTACAGTTGTAAGAGTTTTTTCATAATTTTGAGTATCCACAAGATAAAATTCAGTTGAGCTTCTTTCAGGTTCATCTAATGGAACTAATTTAAAATCCATTTGGGGATTAACAAAATTATCAGAACCTAACTTTTCATTAATTTTTACTAACTCATTTTTAGAAATTAAAAAATGAACAATGTTTGTTTCCTCAGAAGAATAAGGATCATTTAGAATTGCTCTTTGATCAATTTCTATACCATTAACGTATCCTTTGAATTGTTTTCCTTCCCCATATGGTGCAAATGATTTTGGAACTCTAATTTCTTCATGTACAACTTGTACTAAATTAACATAATCTGGACTCCAATCAAATGGCATATCAAATGAAATGGAATTATCTGACGTATCAAATGCAAAATTTTCAACTTCATCATAGTATGTTTTTACTACAACTGGAATTTCTTCAGCATTTGCTGTTTTCAAAAAGAAATCTTGTTCTTGTGCAATACTAACAAAAGTGTCATAAGTTAATCTCTCAGCTAATACACTTCTTGGACTAGTGGCTGCTTCAATATCAACTGAAATTTTATAGAGTCCGCCTTTAACAAATATGGGACCAGTCATTGAAGGTCTTCCACATATCTCTAAATTTTCATCATTACATTCTGCACCTTGAACAAACAGTGCACCAGGAGCACTAGCATGCTCTGAACCTCCATAAACTGTACAGGTTTCAATAGGATCTGAATCACATCCTAATTTTGGTTTAATTTTAACATCTAATCTTCCATCATTGTCATAAAACAAATTTCTAGCTAAAAGCTCCCCACTTTGCCAAAGTTCAACTCGATATGTTACCTTGTCAAGATTTTTGTCAGTTAAGGTATCAAAGAAACGTATTTGCATATTTGTAGGATCAAGATATCCAACAGTAATATCAGATGGATCTAACTGTGTTCTCACAGTTACTTCCATTTCTCCAAAAGTAATTGGTTCAGCTTGATCTCCACCAAGTCCATGTCCAAATACATCTGGAATAATAGCAGGAATTGTAAAAATTCCAACTACAATAACTAATAATCCAATTTGTTTAAACAATGGAAAAATTTGGCTAATTCCATATTTAAAGATGGTAGAGTATTTCTATTCGTGGCAATTTTTTATGGTTAAATTTTAAGCATAATTTTTATTTGTTAGATTAAAACAGATAATATGAAATTTTTGTTGGTTTTATTATTAATTCCACTTTTTATGATTCCAGCATTTGCTGAATCTCAAACAGTATCAACTGATAAGGGAACATTAGATGTTAAACTGTCTTATGAAGAAATTAAAACTGGCGAATTAACCAGATTGCCAATTGAATTCATTAATCCTATGACACAAAAAACTCAAGTGCATGTAGATTATAAAATTACAATTACAGAATCTGGAAAAACTATTTTTCAAACTCCAAACTTAATTCATACATCTGAAGGAGTCATTAATGGATTCAAATTTGAATTTCCACAAGATGGGATATACAATATGATGATAGATGTGGAGGGAATTTTATTTACACCAATTACGCCAGAAGAAGTTTCTTTTGATATTGTAGTAGGTGAAGCATCTGCTCAACTAACAAATCCATCAACGGAAGAAGGCGGCGGCTGTCTAATCGCAACTGCAGCATACGGTTCAGAATTATCTCCGCAAGTTCAGCTGCTCAGAGAGATTCGTGACAACCAGTTGATGAACACGGAAGCTGGAAAATCTTTCATGTCCGGATTCAATGAGATGTATTATTCCTTTAGCCCAACAATTGCAGATATGGAACGTGAAAATCCAATCTTTAAAGAAGTTGTAAAGGTTGGATTGACTCCAATGTTATCATCATTGGCAATCATGGAAAACGCTGACTCTGAGTCAGAAGTTCTCGGACTCGGACTGTCTGTAATTGCACTAAACCTTGGAATGTATCTTGGCGTTCCAGCATTTGGAATCATCAAAGTGATTCAACTTAGAAAAAACTAGATTAGTTTTCTTAAGAATTCTAGAGAAGTTTTTATGTATCCATTCAAGTAATTTATGTAATGAAGACTAAAGCAATAAGCTCAATCTTTCTATTATTTACTATAGTAATAGGCATCATTTCAATTACACCAGGTGCTTTTGCAGATCATCATGAAATTACAATTACTCCTGTACCAGGTTCAAGTTTGGATTCAGGTTGTGAAAAAACAGAAGAAGGATGTTACACTCCAAGCCCTGTAACAGTTTATGTTGGTAGTGTTGTAATATTTTCAAATACAAATAATGTTTCACATACATTTTCCTCAGGAGTTCCATCAGATGATATTATTGGTACTGAATTCAATACAGGTATACTAGCACCAGGAGATTCAGGTGAATGGATACCAGAAAACGCAGGTGAATTTTCTTATTTCGATATGATTCATCCTTGGATGCAAGG
>JAOKTA010000035.1 GCA_028335865.1 Candidatus Nitrosopumilus sp. | reverse complement strand
CAATTGTGAAGAATGTGGTGAATTACAGGTAGTATATTCTCATGCATCAACAGTAGTTTCATGTAATTCTTGTGGAAATACAATTTCAGAGCCAACAGGCTCTAAAGCTAAAATAAATGGCAAAATTTCAGGTAGTGCCGAGTAATTCATAATCCTGATTTGTGTTTAAATTAAATGCAACACGCTTATCATCAATTATAATATAATTTTCGTTAATATTTTCAGATGAAGAAATTTTATTTGCATTAACTAAAGAAATTCCGGTGTAATTACATTTTTGATCATCATAATGTATAGAATAATTTGACTCTAACCCAAGTTCTGCTAAAAAATTATTAGTTACAAGTATACTTGTCCAAATTTTTTCAGGATCATAGCAATTAACAATTTGTTGTATAATTTCTTTATCTAATAATGGTAAATCACCAGAAGTAACTAAAACAGAGTCATGAGTAGATTGAAGTACTAAACTCAAATCTTCAACATAACCAATTCCATCAGTATCAAAAATATCAATTTTATTTTGTTCTAACAATTTTTTTGTCATTGGAGAATTAGAACTAGTTAGTGCCAGAATTTTTGAAAAACATTTTGAATCGTTTAAAGAATCAACTACATGAAGAATTATTGGTTTTTTATATTTGAGTAATAATTTCTCACCATCTAAATTCATACGGGTCCCTTTACCACCAGCCATCACCAAACCAATCATAGTGATACAAATACCATCAATGATGCTAAACGAGTTAATTCATTAGTTGAGCCAAGAACGTCACCAGTAATTCCACCAAAACTACGATTAGACATTACCAAGATTACCAATGTTACAACAATAGTCACACCAAGCATTACAAGTCCAGTAGTTTCACCAAGTAATGCAATAGGAATTATCATAATTATAAAAGCTGCCATTAATTTTTTCTTATCTTTCATAATTTTCATAAAAGGAGAGTTTGACCCTACTGATGCTGAATTTCCTAAACTTGCCAACAGAACCATTGAGAATTTTGCCAAAATTTCACTAATTAAAATTGCCTTAAACAAATCAAATCCCGTTGTAAGTAAAATTGCAACAACTAATCCAATCAGATACAAAACAATTGCAACTACTCCTGCAGATCCCGTAGAAAGATCCTTCATGGCGTTAAGTTTCTTCTCTTTACTACCTTTTACCATAAGACCGTCAGCAAAATCAGCTAACCCATCTGCATGATGAATTCCAGTTATAATTACAATTGATGTGACAACAAGAAAACTAACTATGATTGGATCCAAAAGAAAAGACAAACCAAAACCAAATGAACCAACTAAAATTCCAATAACAATTCCAACAATAGGGAATAGATACATGTATTTTGCAGTTTCATCTAATGTGGAATTTGATGATGATGGTAAGATTGTTAAAAAAGAAAAAATAGAACCAATTTCTTTAAACATAGAGCCACCATCCAGTAAAAGATAAAATCAAAATTATTGGAACTGTGATGATTCCAAAGAAAAGAATTGATGTTAGTTTCATAATCTTAATTGCAGATGAGACATGGTATTTTGTAAGTACAGTTTCACCATCACCTAATTTGTAATGATTAATTTTTTCAAATTTAGTTTCTAAAGCACCAGCTAGTGCTGCCATGGGATATCCAGCATTAGGACTTTCAGTTGTCTTACCATCCCTGACCATTACTTTGTAAGAATTTCTCCAATTATTTTGTAAAATAGCTGCTGAAACAATCATCATTAATCCTGTAAGTCGAGATGGAATATAATTTAAGATTGTGTCACAAGTAGCAGTAAACCACCCTAAATTTCTAAAAATATCATTTTTGTATCCAATCATCGAATCCGCTGTATTGATTACTCGATACACAAATGCTCCCCATAAACCAAAAAAAGCATAGTAAAACATCGGACCAGTAACACCATCAACAGTGTTCTCACTAATGCTTTCTAATACGCCTGAAATTACATGATTTTTATCCAAATTTGTGGTATTTCTCTTTACGATCATGGAGAGGTAATTTCTCGCCATATCTAGATCATTGCTCTCCAAAGACTCCAATACGCTAGTTGCATGTTTTTCCATTCCACGAATAGCAATAGTTGTTTTAAGCAGTAATGCTCCAACAATTACAGAAACAATCAGTGAAACATAATCAATAGAAATTAAGGATATTCCAAAATTAAGACTTGATAATAATAAAACAACGATACTAGAAGTAATTAATATAATTAAAGTACCTCCAATTTTTTCAAATATAGGATTTTGATGTTTTGCAATAGGAGTAAATTTTGCAATCAATGTTCCTATCCAAGCTGTTGGATGATAGCGATTTTTTGGATCTCCAAACACCAAATCAATTAAAATTGCAAAACCAATAACAGATATAGATTCAAGAATCATTGTAGCATTTTCTCAATTGAATTAATATCAACATTTGATTCAACGATTTTAGATAATTTATTTAATTCATCGTCAATTTTTGAAATATTTTTTTTACTCCAAGTAATATGTTTAGGTTTTGCATTAAGAGAATCCTCTTCAGGTAAATTTAACGGTATTAAGGGGATAGTTCCGAAAGTAGGAATTTTTGTAATATTTTTTAATTTTTTAAATCCAGGTTTCAATACATCAATATCACCACGAAATTTATTGAAAATAAATCCCTTGACAAGTTTTTGATATTTTTCATCAATCAAATTCATGGTTCCGACTAAACTTGCAAAAGATCCTCCTTTATCAATGTCAGTTACCAGTAAAACATCGGCGTTTGCTTTTTTAGCAATTTTCATATTTGCAATATCATATTTTTGTAAATTAATTTCTGCAGGAGAACCTGCACCCTCCATAATTACTAGATCAAAGTTTTTCTGTAAAGTTTTTAGAGATTTTGAGGCTATTTTCATCCCTTCGGTATTTACAAATTTTTTATAGTATTCCTTGGCATGCATTTTTTTAAAACGCTTACCGTTCAAATATACAATACTAGAATAATTTCCAACTGGTTTTAATAAAATAGGATTCAAATCAGGCGTGATATTACAACGTGCGCCAAAAGCTTGAATTGCTTGAGCACGAGAAATTTCAAAATCAGGCGTGATATAGGCAAAATTAGACATATTTTGAGATTTAAACGGAGCAACAGTGTATCCTTTATCGGAAAAAATTCTGCACAAGGCTGCAACTAATGTTGTTTTACCAGCACCAGA
>JAOKTA010000034.1 GCA_028335865.1 Candidatus Nitrosopumilus sp. | reverse complement strand
GGAAGAAGATAATCAATCATATTTTTGGATAAAATACGAAGGAGAACAAAAAATTTCTACTGAAAATTTAGTTCCAGGAAATCAAGTATACAAAGAAAAATTAATTATTAAAAAAGGGGTTGAATTCAGGTTATGGGACCCATTTAGAAGTAAATTAGCAGCATCAATAATGAATGGATTAGAAAATTTTCCTTTTAAAAATAAAACAACGGTATTGTATCTAGGTGCATCCACAGGGACAACAGTAAGTCATGTTTCAGATATTGTGGGTCCAAACGGATTAGTTTTTGCAGTAGAGCATGCAAGTAGAGTTGCAAGAGATTTCCTAGACAGAGTAGCAACCCATAGAGCAAACGTCATGCCAATACTACAAGATGCTAGAAAACCTAAAGAATATTTTTCAGTGTTTGGAAAAGTAGATGTTGTGTATGTAGACATAGCACAACCAGACCAAACAAAAATTGCCATAGATAATTGTGACATGTTTCTAAAAAAAGATGGGCTCTTCTTTCTAGTTATCAAAACTAGAAGTATCGATGTTACAAAAGCACCAAAGAGAATTGTCGAGGAAGAAATAGAAAAACTAAGAGAAAAATTCGAGATTTTAGAATCTATAGATTTGCATCCATATGATAAAGATCACGCAATGGTAATTGCAAAATACAAAAACTAACTTTTACCCATTATTTTTTGAACAGGTTTCCAACTTTTACGTACAAAAACAGGCACAGTATGATTTTTTTTATAATATTTAGTTACAAATTTGACTGTAACAGAATCTGAAGGATATCCACTTCCAAGATTATGTGTTTTTCTCAAGATTCCAATAGATCTATCTCTAGTTACTTTAGCAAGGATAGATGCTGCAGCAACTGCTACAAAACGACTATCAGCATGATGATATGATTTAATTTTACGGTCATCAGAAAGAGCAGAAATTTCCTTGCCAAATCTAAGAGGATTGACATCACATGAATCAACATATGAAATATCAGCATCCAGTTTTGAAACAACTTTTGCCATATATTTTGCCTCCAAATTATTTAGAAGATGCTTCTTAACACTAGCATCAATAGAACGTGGAGGAATTTTTGCAACGTAGTAATTGTCAACGATTTCAATAATTTTTTTATATAAATTTTCACGTATTTTTGGAGAAAGTTTTTTTGAATCCTTTACACCAAGAGAAGTCAATTTTCTTAAATTTTTTTTATCCAAAGAAACCCCAGCTATAACTAGTGGACCCAACATGGCACCACGTCCAGCATCATCAATTCCACAAATTTGCACAAGTTTTGTCTCAAAAAAACAAGTATTAAACCGTTATACGTTATAAAAAATTAGAAAAATAATTGGAAGTATCAAATGACTTATTTGAAGAAATTATAGAAGGCAGTACAAAAATATTAGTTCCAAAAAAATCACTGACAGAGAAAGCTCCACCCATTAAACCAGCATTTTTCAATCCTAAAGCAAGAACAAACAGAGATTTTTCAATAATTGCATATGCGGCATTTTTAAAAAAATTTGAAGGTCCAAAAATTTTCTTGGAAGGGTTGACAGGGGTCGGAGCAAGAGGGTTACGAGTTGCAAATGAATTAAAAATAGAAAATGTGATAGTTAATGATCTAAATCCAACAGCACTAGAAATGGCAAGACATTCGGCCAATCTAAATAATTTAAAAAATATTGAATTTTCTGAAAAAGAAGCATGTGTGTTTCTAAGTGAGCATTCTAGGCAGGGGAAGAGAGGGGCACTGGTAGATATCGATCCATTTGGCTCACCTGCAGAATTTTTTGACTGTGGAATTAGGGCAACGGTACACGGAGGCATGTTATCCACTGCAGCAACAGATCTTCAAGTTCTAAATGGATTATTCCAAGGTGCATGTAAGAGGAAATACGGCGGAATTCCAGTAAGAGTAGAATATAGAAATGAAATGGCCATTAGATTAATTTTAGGAAGCCTAAGGACTGTGGCTGCCAGATTAGGTGTTAAAATTATTCCAATGTTTGTTGAAAGTGAAATGCATTACTATAGAACATATGTGAAAATTATTAATCACGTAGACCAAGAAGAAAATTTAGGATATATCATTCATTGTAAAAATTGTGGACACAGAAAAACATCATTAGAACAGGAACATGAATGTGAGTTATGTAAATTAAAAACCAGTATTGCAGGACCACTATGGATTGGAAAGATTTTTGATAAGGAATACGTTAAAAATATGATTGAAGAAATGCCAAACTTAAAAATAAAAAAATCATGTGAGAAAATACTTTACAAATGTCTCGAGGAATCAGAGATGCCTGAAATGTTTTTCACATTAGATGAAATTGCTAAAAAAATGAAATCGTCTCCACCCAAATTAGAAAAAATAATATCAAAGTTAAAAGAAAACGGATTTGTATCTAGTGTAACATCATTTAATCCAACAGGGTTTAGAACTAATGCAAACATAGATGAAATAATGAAAATATTTTAATTTATCCAGTAAAACCCATACAGACGCAGTATAGCTCACTACTTTGTTTTCTACTGGCAGCAGGTTTTGTAAGGTTAACCCTAGCAAATTTTTTCTTGATGTAATCTCTAAATTCTAAAGTATATTCACCGTCAAATATTTTAAAAACGGCATTTCCCCTATGGGCTAAAACTTTGTCCATGATTTTGGTACAATCATAATTAAGAGAAATTTGTCTTGCGTGATCCACAGACCAATTTCCTGAAACCTTAGGTGAAAGATCACAAATTACAGCGCCCACTTTACGCCCAAAATAGGATAAAACATCATCAGGTAAATGTTCATTTTCAATATTATCTCGAACTAGGTGTGCATGAGTTATTTCTTCAACATAGTCTAAATCAACACCCATAACTTTACCCTGATTTCCAACTAACTTGACAGCAACTTGAGTCCAACCACCAGGGGCATTGCCAAGGTCCAAGACATAAAATCCAGGACCAATTATACGATAAGATTCATTTAATTCTTTTAACTTGAATGCAGACCTAGCTCGATAACCTTGCTCGTGAGCTAATCTTCGATAATAATCTTTTCGTGCATCTGCTAATTTCATTTGGCCTTCAAAGGTTTTTTAAGTTCAGCAATAACCCAATCTTCAATAAGCTGACATGTTTTGGGGCTTATTTCACCTTCAAGAGAACATTTTTGTTCAACAGTGCAAACTAAGCAAGGAGCATTTACAATTGATTCAGTACTGATAGGGGTTTTCTTTAAAATTAATTTATACGTCCAACGATCGTTTTCAAGAAGTTTTTCTCTAGTGATAGTTCCCATTCTTTCAAGTTTTAAAGATAGTCTAGAACCATCACGACCTGAAAGTTTAAGTTTTTTCCACAATTCACTTTGCAACATACCATCAGATTCACGTTCTGCTAGAATGTCACATATTTTATTTGTAAGTCGCTCCATGTCAACTTTTTCAATTTGGAAATTTTCAATTTCTAATTCGGTAAGTTGTTCTTCTAATTCATCTTCAACGGTTCTTTCAGCAATTCTTTTTTCTTCTGCTAATTCTTTCTTA
>JAOKTA010000033.1 GCA_028335865.1 Candidatus Nitrosopumilus sp. | reverse complement strand
GTTGTGCAAATACTTCTACTAGATCTGTAACTTTACGCTCCCCATTACATGATTTCCAAAAGTCTACAATGGCCTGATTTACCATAAATCCTTGTTCATGTTCATTAGCTAGTACCATAGAACCATCATCTTGTTGTACTAATTTTCCAACTCCTTGAGGTAGTGCAGTTTCATAATTAATTGGTGCAGGAGTGTTTAAACCAGCAGCACCCATTTCTTTAATTTTGAGTTTACCTTCTTCAGTCATTTTATCCATTGACCATGCAGGTTCCCATACAATTTCAATATTGACATTATTTACTCCAGGAACTTTTTTAGCAAACCTTGTTGCATCTGCAACTAGAGTTTCATGTAAAGGACAACCTTGCGTGGTCATTGTCATTTTAATATCAACATCATTATTTTCTTTAACATCAATTCCATAGATTAAACCCATTTCTACAATGTTTAGAGGCACTTCAGGATCCATGCATAATTTCAATGATTCCTCAATTGCTTGTGCAGAAACAGTACTCATAGAATATACTGCAGTTTGAAAAACAATAAAAACTTTGTATTAATTAGCTTGGAATAATTTTTTGATAGATTCTTCAAAGGGAGCTGTAGCCACGCCTTTTTCAGTAATAATTCCTGTAATTAATTCAGGAGGAGTCATATCAAATGCAGGATTGATAACACCAATACCATCAGGTGCAGTCTTTTTATCACCAATACCAGTCACCTCAGTTCCTGCTCTCATTTCAATAATCACATCTTCTGCTTTTGTCTCCATATCAATAGTAGATAATGGTGCTGCAACATAAAATGGAATTCCATGTTGCTTTGCCATTGTTGCTACCTGGTAGGTTCCAATTTTATTAAAAACATGACCTGTTTTTACAATTCTATCAGCACCTACTACAACTTTGTTTACCAATCCATTTGCCATTGAATATCCAACTGCAGTATCAGGAACCAGACTAACATCAAATCCATCATGTTTTAATTCAAATGCAGTTAATCTAGAACCCTGTTGAATTGGTCTTGTTTCAGTAGCAATTACTTTAACATTTTTTCCACTCTCTCTGGTTGCTCTAATTACACCTAATGCAGTCCCATATGCCACAGTAGCTAAAGCACCCGCATTACAGTGAGTCATTATTGTATCATTATCATCAAAAAGAACTGAACCATTCTTTCCCATAGATTTGTTAATTTCAATATCCTCATCTGCCATTTTTTTAGCAGTAGAAATTACTAGTTCTCTGATTTGTTCAGCAGTATCTCCAGTCTTTGCAACATTCATAATTTTTTCTAATCCCCAACCTAAATTTACAGCAGTAGGTCTAGTTGCAAAAAGAATTTTTCTTGCTTTTTCTAAATCAAACAATAATTCATCTTTTGTTGTTGCTTTACTTTGTAAGGCAGCTAATCCCAATCCAAATGCACCAGATACCCCAATTGCAGGTGCACCTCTAACTATCAAAGTTTTGATAGCATTTGCAACTTGGTTAAAATCATCATATTCTACAAAAATTAATTCATTAGGAAGCTTTGTTTGTTCAATCATTACCACTTTATTGTTTTTCCATTCTACTGTACGTAAACCAGTAACATTTTGCATAAAATTTAGAAGATTAAGGTTTTTAAAAATCAATTGGTAAATTATAGAATAGGTAGATATTTTATTGTAAGTATTAAATTATGTATATTGGATATTTCAACATTAGAAAAATATGATTTAGAGAAAATGTACAAAATTTATGATGAATGGCCAAAAATTGCACGTGAATCATTTGAATCTAATCAAAAACCAATTAATTTTGATAATATTAATCACATTGTATTTGCAGGAATGGGAGGATCAGGTGCTATTGGAGATATATTTTTATCTATTTTATCAAAAACAAAAATTCATGTTAATGTTGTAAAAGGGTATAGATTACCTACAACAGCAGATTCTAACACATTAGTGATTTGTGTAAGTGTTTCAGGTAATACTACAGAAACATTATCTGTGTTAGATGAAGCATATAAGAAAAAAATCAAGATTATTGTGTTTTCATCTGGAGGAAAAATGCTAGATTATTGTACAAAAAATAAGATAGATCATAGACTTGTTACTAGATATCATTCTCCACGAGGTTCTTTTACTTCTTATTTATACACAATATTGAAAGTATTACATTCTTTTCTAGATATCAAGCATAAAGATATTTTAGAATCCATAACAGAATTAGAAAATATCAGTAAGAAAATTAATTCTTCAAATCTAACTAAAAACAATCCATCGCTGAATATTGCAGAGTGGATTAAAGATATTCCTATGATCTACTATCCTTTTGGTTTAGAACCAGTTGCAATTAGATTTAAAAATTCATTACAAGAAAATAACAAAATGCATGTAATTGCTGAAGATGTAGTAGAAGCATGTCACAACGGGATTGTTGCATGGGAGAAAAAGAATAACGTAACTCCAATATTCATAGAAGGGGTTGATGATTATATTAAAACAAAAGAAAGATGGAGCGTACTAAAAGAATATTTTCAAGAAAATAACATTAATGTTTATGAAGTGATTTCAACCAAAGGAAACATATTAACAAAAATAATAAATCTAATCTATATTCTAGATTATTCAAGCATATATTTAGCCATATTATCAAAGACGGATCCATCTCCAGTAAATTCAATTGACCATATTAAAAATAAAATAAATAATCATAATAAAATACAATCAATTTAATTATATACTAAAAAATTAGTAAAAACATATTGAAAGTAGTGATTCTCGCAGGAGGTAAAGGAACCAGAATGTCTGAAGAAACTCATTTGAAACCTAAACCAATGGTCGAAATTGGAGGAATGCCAATATTATGGCACATTATGAAAAATTTTAATCATTACGGAATAAATGATTTTGTTATTTGTTGTGGTTACAAAGGGAATATAATTAAAAACTATTTTAAAAATATAGAAGAAGATTGGAATGTAACTTGTGTGAATACAGGTTTAAACTCTATGACAGGAGGTAGATTAAAACGAATTAAAAAACTTGTTGAAGAAGAAACATTTTGTTTTACTTATGGAGATACATTGAATGATGTAAAAATAAATAGTCTAATAAATTTCCATAAAAAAAAATCTAAAATAGCTACCGTTACAGCATGTCAACCAACAGAAAAATATGGAATTTTAGATATTAAAAATAATACAGTTGTAAGTTTTAAGGAAAAACCTCCTATGAAAAATATTTGGGTAAATGGCGGATACTTTATTTTAGAACCAAATGTATTTGATTATATTAAAGATGATTCAACCACATGGGAAAAAGAACCAATGAATGAATTAGTAAAAAATAAACAACTTAGTGCATATCAACATAGAGGATTTTATCAGCACATGGATACAATAAGTGAAAAAAAATATTTGAATAAATTATGGGAATCAGACAATGCTAAATGGAAAATATGGGAATGAATTGTAGATTTTGTAAAAATCCTTTGGAACACATATTTGTAGATTTAGGAAAAACTGCGTTAGCCAATTCATATTTATCAAAAGAAAGTGATTTTGAAATTGAAAAAGAAGTTCCTCTTAATGCACTAGTATGTGA
>JAOKTA010000032.1 GCA_028335865.1 Candidatus Nitrosopumilus sp. | reverse complement strand
AGATATAGATATGAAAGACATCAATGACATAATGCCGAAAGTACCTAACATGAAATGGGGAGCACTAATGAACAAACCCCCAACAAATGAAAAATTTAAAGAAATGAATAAAATTTTTCCTGATAATGGTAAATGGCATACTGTATTTGAAGAAAATAATTCAATTACAATCGATGGAAAAGAAGTTCTAAAAAAAGATCCAAACAAGTGGACATAGATTGAAAAAATTATTACTAATTTTATTTTTAATATTTTCCTGTGGATTCATAATTAATTCTAATGATGCATATGGACATGGTGTTGGGAGCGAAATATTTCCACCAGTAGAACTGGATGGCAAACTAGTAAGTGTGGAAGTTTCATCCTCAACAAAAGATGATATTGAAAATGATGATCAACAAATTTCTATTTCCCTAATTGATTTTGATTCTAAAAGTACTTTGCGCGATGTCACATTTTTAATTAAATCTGAACGAGGAGAACAATTTCTTTTTGAAAAAGAATTCAAAGCTGATAATGGATTTTTAGTTTTTAATTTTGTTTCAGAAGATACTGATTCAATAATAATTGATGAAGAAAATACTGGTGTAAATTCCGCTGGTTTCCTTGGTTCATTATTAGGTCTTGAAAGTAGGCTAATTGACGTTAAAGGACCAAAACTTAGCGAAGGAGGATTATACAAGTTGGATATTAGTATAATTACGGCTGATGGATATTCTGAAAAACTAGAAACCCCTCTTGTTTTTAACGCAGGAATTTCTATTCCACAAACAACTACTCATGATTTTATTGATCCAAGTTTTGGTCAACAAAATATTCAAGTAGTTACATACTATGATGAAATTTCTAATTTTCAATATGAGCCTGAACTAAAACATATCAGTTTTTCTATGCCATTTGAATGGACTCTTTCTAATATTGATCAAACATCCGTTGTGCATCAAGAAATTATCATTCCCAAAGAATTTGGTGCTTTACTGTTGTCTGGATTTTCAATGTCTGTAAATGGAATTGAATTATCTGATGATATTGTAAACGTTGATGATTTTTTTACTGAAGGACGAGTTGTTCATTTTATAATTTACCAAAAAGAATTATTGAATATTTTTGAAAACAACTCAAATCAAAACGGAATGAATTTTATAATTAAACCAGATCGTGATTATACTCACCTGAGTTCAGTTACTGACAACGGACAATTTAGAATTCTTGTATCCTGGGAACCTGAAATTCTTAAATCTAATTCAGGTGCCAAAATTATTTTTGATGTCACTGATATTTTCTTAAAAAACAAACCTGTTTCTACAAACTATGAATTCTCTATCACTCAAGATGATAAATTACTTTTTGAGCAAAATGGAGTGAGTACCGATTCTAAAACAGAACATAATGTTGTAGACTTTACCGTACCTGATAATTTATCCGGAATTGTTAATGTTAATTTTAATAATTTAGGTGGTAATGAGTTTGCAACAACTAGTATTCCCATTATGATTCATAAAAATACAATTAATGACTCTGCTTTAATTCCTGATTGGATTCGTGAGGACGCATTATTGTGGTCTGAAGAAAAAATTGTTGATGATAAATTTACTGACATAATTAATTATTTAATTAAAAATGAAATTATTACAATTTCTGAAAATCAATTGGATATAATGGAAGTTAACAAAATACCCTCATGGATTAGAATTACTACTGGCTGGTGGATAGATGGTCAAATAGATGACAAAACATTTGTTGAAAGCCTTGAATTTTTAGTTAAACAAAGCATTATTCAAATTTAATTCATATCTATTCGATATTTGAACCAGTTCAGTTTAAATTCAAATAATTCAATAAGTTGATCACTTTGTTTAAGCCTGAAAATCTAATTGAAAGAAAATCAACACTATTTTCTATTGTAGTTGCAGGGGTGATTGCAATTTTAGCTATCCCGATAATCATTCCCCACATGTTACACGGTTATCATTTGGCTCACATCTTTTTACACATTGGTGGAATTACACTTGCAGTCTTTATTGCCACACTTGCATTATCTGCATATTTTAGATTGAGAACAAAACGACTTTTGCTTAGTGCAATTGCATTTACTACTTTCATTGGGGCTGAATCTGCTTTGCTTCTTGACAGTACATGGCCAAATCTTTTTGATATCGGATTAATGCCACTAAATGAGGTTGGACACTTGTTGACATTTATTACGTTGGGATTATTGGCTCTTGGGGTATTTAGAAATGATTGACAGAACTCAAAAATTGCAGGAACTAATTGATACCAATCCTGGAATCCAATTTCGTGAAATTATGCGTTCATCTGGATTAAAAAATGGCGTATTATCCCATTATCTAAAAAAGTTAGAAGACAATGGTGTTGTCAGAGTAATGCGCGGTCCAAGACAAGTTAGATATTATTCTCCAAACATTACAGAAGAAGAATCAATTGTTATCAAAGCTCTTAGAAAAGAAACTCCACGTGATTTACTACTTGCACTAATCAAAGATGATGGGTTGGAATTTACTGAATTAGTGAAAGAAGTTAAAAAATCCCCATCAACTGTTTCACTTTATCTTTCAAAAATTGTTGCTGATGGGTTAGTCGAAATCAAAGTCGTTGAATTGAAAAAAAGATATCATATTAAAGTAAGAGGGCTTGTAGACAAATTAGTTGAAGAACATAGGCCAGGATCACTCGAAAAATCTACATCTGGATTTGAAGATATTATCAACTCCTTCTAAAATTTTAAAACTAAATTATTTGCTACTGGCACTAGGATTGTTTGTATGTTTAATAGCCATTCCACAATTTTCTTTTGCTGAAGTTTCCATTCCAGAACACGAGTATGTTTCATATTTTGATTCTAATGGAGTCTATACAGTAGTTGGTAATGTAAAAAATGATCTTGAGTATGCAATTATTCCAACAATAACTGTTTCAGTAGAAAATAATTCTCAAATATTTTCTCAAACCATTCAGCATGTGCCACTAGCTTCTGGCAATGAAATTCCATTTAAGATTAAATTCTTTGAAGTCTTAGATGATCCGATTTTACTTCCTGCAGAACTATCTTTTGAAAAAACTTCTCAGCAAGAACTTCCAATTGTAATTCTTTATGATGAAACTTTGGTTACATATGACGATGGTCATCTTACTGGCAGAATTCAAAATACTGGTGACATCACAATTTACAACCCTAAAGTTTTTGCAGTGATTCACGGATATGATCAAGTTTTGGATGTTGGACAAAACATGGAATTCATTGAAAAAATTAATCCTGGTGAAATTGTAGATTTTTCAATGTATCCTGATCCTTCTATCACTGACGATGTTTACTACTACAGTTGTTTTGGCACAATGGATACAACTGTAGTGCCAGGAACTGCAAAAAAAGCTGGCGGTGACTTTGATTTCCGATATGATTCTCCAGGAACATGGTACCATGATCCTGTTTTTGATGATACAGATACAAAAATGAGTATAATTGGTTACAATAGTTTTCCATTAGAAGGATATGCAAATTTTGAATTTTATCCAACTTCAGGTAATGAAAAATTTGATGTCACATTAGATGGCGAACCTGTTAAATTTCTCCAAAGTATGGATGAAATGGGCTCTTGGCATGTGATCTTTAACGTGGATCCCTCAACACAGGGCACATGGGAAATATCTGGCTTCGAAAAGGGATTGCCCCCTGATATGCCCAAAGTCCCAATTTGGATAAAACAAAGTGG
>JAOKTA010000031.1 GCA_028335865.1 Candidatus Nitrosopumilus sp. | reverse complement strand
TTTCAAAAAAATAGTTCAAAATTAAATAAAATTATAAACAAATGTTAAGTTTAAAATAATAAATTTTTAGGATACCAAATATGCATTTGTCATAATTTTTTCTAATTCTTCAATGTTTGATGCAAGAGTAATTTTAGAACGTACTTTTGAACCACCTTTCATGGATTTAGTAAAACGCATTGCCTGACCCTTAAGATTCGCAAATTTTATTTTATATTTATCAGTTAAATGAAGATAATCAAAAAAAGCATCTAATCTATCGGTAAAAGAATATTCATCATAAGTATTAGTTTTCAAGTAATCATTAATTTGTTCAAACAGAAACGGATTACCCATAGCACCACGACCAATCATAACATAGTCACAATTAGTTTCATCAATCATTTTTTTTGCATCCTCAGGAGTAGTAATATCACCATTTCCAACAATCGGAATTCCGGAGATTTCCTTAAGTTCTTTAATTAAATTCCAATCAGCATTTCCAGAATACCCTTGATTTACAGTACGTGGATGAAAGGTAATCATTTCAATACCCTCATCTTCAGCAATTTCTGCAATGTCTCTAAATAAAAAACGACTTGCATCAGTTACACCAGAGCGGATTTTTAAAGTTACAGGTTTTTTTACAGCACCAACAAGAGTTTGAAATATTTGTTGAGTAAGATTACTCTGTTGTAATAGTGCACCTCCAGCCATCTGTTGTGTAATATGAGGTGCAGGGCAACCCATGTTATAATCAATTATATCAAAATAAGGTTCAACAATTTTTGCAGCTTGCTCCAATGCAGATAAATCAGAACCAAATAATTGAATTGAAAGAGGGCGTTCTTGATCAGAATATTCAATAAATTCTCGAATAGTTTTCATGTGATCTTTAAGTTGTTTTTTCTTTTGCAATAATGCTATGAATATTAGTAAATTCTGTAACCACAAGACCTGCACCCATTTTCTTACATTGTAATCTAAGTGCAGGATCACTTACTCCAGCCATTGGAGCTAAAAATGCCCGACTAGAAAATTTTGGAAGCATGTAATGATTTAAAATTTTGTAGATATTAATTATTTTATAATATTATAAAATTAAATTTCCTAAGGAAGGGAATCAGGGCAACCGTCTAGATCATTATATTTATTCCAAGTTTCAGGCTCAAAAATACACGAATCTAGTTCATCTATGTATCCATCACCATCTGAATCAGTTATTGGCACAATAGTGGATTCTGCACCAATCACATCAAAACATCCGTCAGTATCTAAAACACCATTATAATTTTCAGGCTCGTTAGGGCACTGATCCCATCTATCATCAACACCGTCATTATCATTGTCAATTGATTGATATTTTGTAGAAATGTCATCATGGATACTATCAGGGCAACCGTCTTCGTCTTCAAATTGATTGTAAGTTTCTTGAATATATTTACAATCATCTAATGTGTCAACAACTCCATCAAAATCAGCATCAGATAAAGAACTAGGATTAATCACATCAGGGCAACCGTCAGTATCAAAATAACCATTGTATCTTTCAGCAAGGTTAGGACACAGATCTATCGAATCAGGAATCATATCATCATCAGAATCAATTAAAGAAGGAGTGCCAGGGGTTGAAATTCCAATAATATCCGGACAACCGTCAGAATCTGCAAACCCATTATAATTTTCAGGCTCGTTAGGGCACTGATCCCATCTATCATCAACACCGTCATTATCATTGTCAGTTAATGAATAAGAAAATAGTGCTACAGTATCAACATAATCTGGGCAACCGTCAGCATCGTCAAAGTTGTTGTAAGTTTCAGATATGTTAGGACATAAATCAATTGCATTAGAAATTCCATCTTGATCAAAATCACTCAAAATTGGATCATCAGGGCAACCGTCTTCGTCTAAAAAGCGATTGTAATTTTCAGCAACATTTGGACAATTATCTAAATTATCGACAATTCCATCATTGTCAGAATCTGCAGTATATGTTTGGGTGTAAATTAAATCTGGGCAACCGTCTTCGTCTTCAAAGTTGTTGTAAGTTTCTTGAGCATATTTACAACCATCAAATGCGTCTAAAACTCCATCATAGTCAGAGTCAGTTCTAGATATTTCATCAGGGCAACCGTCTTCGTCTTCAAAGTTGTTGTAAGTTTCAGGTAAGGATAAACAACTATCTAAATTATCTAAAATTCCATCATTGTCAGAATCATAAATTGTGTTTGTAGTAATTACTTCATCAGGGCAACCGTCTTCGTCTTCAAAGTTGTTGTAAGTTTCAGAGACTAATGGGCAACTATCAACACTGTCTAAAATATTATCATTGTCTGAATCATAATCTATAGAAAATTCAGGGCAACCGTCTTCGTCTTCAAAGTTGTTGTAAGTTTCAGGCAATGTCAAACAACTATCAACTTTATCAAGAATGCCATCAGAATCAAAATCATACATCAAATTATTTGCAAATAATTTTGTATTAGGTTCGTCAGGGCAACCGTCTAGATCTTGATAACTATTGTAAGTTTCTTTTGCATAGATACAAAAATCAACAGTGTCTCGAATACCATCAGAATCAGAATCAAGGGATTCTACAAAAGGAGACACGTCAGGGCAACCGTCTTCGTCTTCAAAGTTGTTGAAACGTTCACGTTCATCAATACAATTATCATCAACATCTAAAATTCCATCATAATCAGAATCATAATTTACTACTTCATCTGGGCAACCGTCATAATCTGCAAAGCCATTCCAAGTTTCACTAATGGTTGGACATAAATCTAAAAAGTCTTGAACGCCATCAGAATCAGAATCTATTGCAAATGTATCAGGGCAACCGTCTTCGTCTTGATAATTATTGTAAGTTTCAGAAACTAATGGGCAATGATCTTGTAAATCTGGAATAGCGTCATTGTCTTGATCAAAAATTAATTCTGTTGTAATGTCATCAGGGCAACCGTCTTCGTCTTGATAACCATTGTAAGTTTCCTGACTTGTAATACATTGATCCACATCATCAGCAATATGATCAAAATCAGTATCATTTGGATTGACAGTTTTAGATGGACAGCCATCAATATCTCCAAAATAATCCTCTTGGAGACGAGGACAACTATCCAGACTATCTATAATTCCATCATTATCAATATCAGATGCGGCTAAAATAGGAGAAATAGGAATACTTAGCGTAGAACCAAGTAAAAACAAAAACATAATCACGTATTTAACTTTCAATTTATGACTTGTTTCAGTAATTCCAGTTATTAAATTACACTTTAATTTTGATCAATTAATCCAGATTTTTTGCAATAAATGGAAATCTAGATGAATTTAAGTAAAGTAAACGCAAGTTTCAATGTATGAGTTGTTCTGGAGAAATTGTGGATAATGACGATGATAATCTAATTCAAATTAGACCAAGCATAGTGGCTCAACTAAAAAAAGCAAAGTACGGGGTGGCAGATCACTCAACAGTAGAATTGTGTCATTGGACCAAAAAATCATTTAAACATGAAGGTAGTTGCTATAAGCACAAATTTTATGGAATTTCAACTCATCAGTGTATGGAGTTTTCTCCAGCAGGAATGTATTGTGAAAATCGTTGCGTATACTGTTGGAGACCAATGGAATTTTACGATTCAATGAAAATGGAACCAGAAAAAGTTGCAGAACCTGAACAAATTATGACAAAATTAATGGCAGAAAGGAAAAAATTAATCGACGGATTTTATGGAGATTCAAGGAATGACAAACAACGATTAGATGAATCACTATTACCAAGTCATTATGCAATTTCACTTTCAGGTGAACCTACAATG
>JAOKTA010000030.1 GCA_028335865.1 Candidatus Nitrosopumilus sp. | reverse complement strand
AGAACTAAAATCAATAATATCTTGATCGCGATTTTTTAAAGGAAATTTTCCACCATGGATAACAGGAACATGTTGACGAATAGACGATTTTACGGTTATTTTCACAGTTAGAAAAAGACTTGGCTAATTTAGTATCTTGTGGTAATCTGAAAACGATTATTAATTGAAACCGATCTATACTTACATTATGGGAAAGAAGAGAGTTGCAATAATTGGCGTTACAGGCTCAGTAGGGCAAGAATTTGTACAGTCATTAGATAATCACCCATGGTTTGAGGTTACTCAGATTGCAGCATCAGAGCGATCAGCAGGGAAAAATTATCTTGATGCAATAAAAGATGCTAATGGCATTATGGCATGGGATGTAGCAGGTGAAATCCCAGAATATATTAAAAAAATGACAGTAAAATCAGTAGACGAGTTAGACGTTTCCCAATTAGACTTGGTATTTTCTGCAGTGGAATCTGAAGCTGCAAGAGACATAGAAACTAAAATGGCTGCAGATTTACCAGTTATCTCAACTAGTTCAGCTTACAGATATGAGGATGATGTTCCAATTCTCATTCCAGGAATAAATGATGAACAAACTGAATTATTAGAAACTCAAAAGAAAAACCGTAACTGGAAAGGGTTTGTAGCACCACTACCAAACTGTACAACCACAGGTTTAGCAATTACACTAAAACCACTACTTGATGAATATGGAGCAAAAAAAGTCATGATGACTTCAATGCAGGCAATATCAGGAGGAGGAAAATCAGGTGTGTCTGCAATGGGAATCACAGATAACATAATTCCATATATTCCAAAAGAGGAAGGAAAAGTGAGATTAGAAACAAGGAAAATTTTGGGAAAACTAGAAAATGGAAAAATTATAGATGCAGATATCAGAATTAGCTGTACATGTACCAGAGTTCCAGTGATAGATGGTCACACTGAATCAGTTTTTGTTGAAACTACAAAAGAAATTGATCCACAAAAAGCAAAGGAAATGTACAATCAAAGCAATAAAGATATTTCAGTATTAGGATTACCATCTGCTCCAAAAGACTACTATGCATTCCATGAAGATCCTACCAGACCACAACCAAGAATGGAGAGAACTGTTGGAGATGGAATGACTACGACAATTGGAAGAGTAGAAAAAGAGGAATTATTTGATCACGGATTGAAATACATGCTATTCTCACATAATAAAAAAATGGGATCAGCAAAAGGTGCAGTGTTACTTGCAGAGATGCTATACAAAAAAGATAAGATTTAGAGAATTTTTTTGTAATTTTTACAATAATAACTTTATAAGAACCTGAAATCTTGATCGAATTAGGTGTTTTAGACGACAAAAGTAGACGATTTAGATTTACAAATTTTATCAGAATTATCAACTGATGCATCAATTTCAGTTCCAAGACTATCAAAAAAAATAGATGTCAACTCTTCAGTAGTTTATTCAAGAATCAAAAGATTAGTCAAGAGAAAATTAATTGAGCGTTTTACAATAGTGGTTAATGATGCTGAACTTGGATATGAAGTAAAAGCATTAACAGGAATTAACATTGATACAAAACAACGTGATAACGTTATTGAGCAATTATTCAAAATTGATGGTGTGAGAGAGGTTGCAGAAGTTACAGGCAGATTTGACATACTTGTGACAATGTATGCAAAATCATTGGATCAAATGCATAAAATGGTTTCAGAAAAAATAGGAAGTGTGGAAGGAATTCAGTCATCAGAGTCATTTATTGAAATGAAATCCAGAACCAAAGCAATGCCATATATGCCATCAAATAGTGGTGACTAGTATTGCAAAAACAAACAACCGGTTCAAGAATTGCAGTTTATTATGAATTAACAAAGCCAAAAATTTGGTATTTACTGGTATTTACTGCATTTGGAGCGGCATTAACAGCATCAAATATTTACAATATTCCAATTTCCATAGAAACTTGGGCTTTGATGTTATTTTCAGTAGCATCAGGTTCTGCAGCAGCTAATACTTTGACAAATTACCATGACAGGGATATTGACGCAATTATGGAAAGAACTAAAGACAGGCCTCTTCCTTCAAAGAGAATTTATCCTGCAGTTAAAGCAAGGAACTTTGGATTAGCATTGGCTGGAATATCACTAGTGTTGGCTTTTGCAATTTCATTTACTACAACATTAGAGCAAGGAATATGGGCAACAATATTCATTGGGTTTGCATTAGCAAACAACGTTATTGTTTATTCATACATCCTAAAACGAAATTCTAGAACCAATATTATTTTAGGCGGATTATGCGGTGGAGCACCACCAATGATTGGTTGGGTAGTTGTAACTATGTCAGATTTATGGACCATGGGATTAGCAATGGGAGGACTAGTGTTTATTTGGATTCCAATGCACATTTGGGCTTTAACATTACATTTCAAAGATGATTATAACAAAGTGAATGTTCCAATGTTAACTGCAGTACAATCTGAAAAAACATCAGCAAGAGTTATTGCATTATCCACGGTTGTGATGGTATTATTTTCAATTGCACCGTTTTTCATTACAAATGAAAGTGGTGAAGATATGGTAGGTGATGTGTATCTATGGACTGCAATTGCGTCAGGTGCATTAATGCTAGGGCTATCAGTTTGGGTTGCAATAAAACCTATGGAAAAAGCTGCATGGACATTGTTTAAATTTTCCAGTCCTTATTTGGCAGTATTATTTATTGCATTAATGGTAGATTCTGGATATTCCGGATTATAAAATACTAGTATTGTCATCTAAACTGTTAAGATCTTTAGTAATTTTATAATGATTTTTAACTAAGATTTCAAGTTCAGTTTTTAATTCAGTAGAATTCCATTCAGATTTAATCAAAGAAGACAACTTTGCAACAATATTCCATTGAACAGTATTTTGATCATCAATTAATTTTAAAAATTCTTTTCCTTTTTGATCATCATCCATAATTGTGCAATAAATTACAATGATAAAAAAGTTAGGCAGTGGTAATTATATAATTTCAAAGTTTTATTAAGAAATATAAAATATGTATCATATTGCAATGTAGTATTTCAGAATGTAAAGAAAAAGCAATACAAACTGTACAAATTAGTTTTAAAGAAACCAGAAATTTGTGTAAAAATCACTATAAATTATTTAAAAATAAGGATGAAAATCATATTCCAACTTTTTCTAAAGCGTCAAAATTTTGATAAAAATTTAAAGATGTATTATTCATGTTTTTACAATTAATCTTCAAATATAGTCGATCTTGATTAAAAAATATTAAATTTTATGGGTAAATAACTTTGTAATTATCTCGATGTTCAAAAGTTGTATGATATGGAGGATTTCCAATTGAAGTTAAACGGAATATTTTACATTGAATTTTATCAATTAAATTATTTGAAAAGCAAACATCTGTTAGTGTGTTTGCATCAGTGATGATATTTTGTAGATCGGTATTTTTTACATATGATTTTAATAAATTAGAACCAGATAGATTGGATTCTGAAAGATTTGCAGCACCAAGATCAGCCATATACAAAGTTGAATTAATTAATAACGATTGATTAAAATTTACACCATTAAGAGAGGCATAAGAAAAATCAGTATTTGATAAATTAGAATTAGAAAAATTTGCATTATTAATAACAGTATTACGAAATGTATTCTCACTCAAATCTAAATTGGATAAATCTACTCCACCAATTCGTGCTCCAGAGAAATCGGTATTTTTTATAGAGGTATCGATTAGTGAAGATCCATCTATAAAAGAGCCCATAAAATTTGCAGATTTTATTTCAGATCTGTCAAAAGAGGTTTGGAATAAGCTAGTTCCAATAAACTTTGTTCCAAACATAACAGTATTTGAAAAATCAATGTCTTTAGCATAACCACCATTAAAATTTGCGCCAGATAGATTAGAACCGGTGAAATTCACACCAGATAGATTAGAACCGGTGAAATTCACACCCAGTAAATCTGAAAAAGACAAATCAACATTTGTTAAATTTGAATATGAAAGATCTGTTTCAGAAAATTTTGAAAAAGGAAATTTTGAGTTTGAAATAGTAGAGCCGGTGAAAATAGCCTCATCTACATTAATTCCAGCTGTTGAGAGGTTTGAAAAATCTTCACCAGGGCTATTACTTTTTTTAAATAATTTTTCAAAATTTTCTGAATTAGATTCATCCACTATAGAAACAGGAATATCTAAATTTGAAACATGAATTCCTGAAACGTCAATATTAAGATGTTTAATTTTTAAAAAATTATGTTCATCAATTTCGGTATTAA
>JAOKTA010000003.1 GCA_028335865.1 Candidatus Nitrosopumilus sp. | reverse complement strand
CCCAACTGGATACGGCATTAAGACGAAGATTTGCTTTTGAAGAACTAATGCCAGAATATGGTCTCAAAGAATTAGATAAATCCATAGACGATATTTCATTAAAAAATCTACTATCTACATTAAACAGTAGAATTAGAGCCGAAGGCCCACAATTTAGAGATAAACAAATTGGCCATTCTTATTTTATGGATGATTGTAAAAATATTGAAGATCTACGCACTATATTTGCTGTAGAAATTATTCCATTATTGCAAGATTATTTTTATCATGATTACAAAAAATTAGAAGATAAAATTCTTAATTCAGATTTTATAGATAGTTTAAATGATGAAATAAAATCTGACTGGAAAAATGATGATGAAAATTTCAAAGCAGCAATTAATAAAATTTTAACATCAAACTAATGGGAAATAATAAAACAATTGAATTACGCGAATATCAATCTCTATCATATGATAAAAAGAATATTTTGATGGACGATGAAGATCTAGTTTTACAAGAAAAATTAGAAAATAAAAAATTTTTAACAATTCGAAGTAATGAAAGGTTAAAAAAAATAGAATTTAAAGCAGAAAGTAAAATTGGTGTTGCACAATTTACCAATTTTTCAGTAATTATAAATCCAAAATTTACAAACATACAAAATTTAGTAAAACTCATCAACTATGCCTGGGATGTAGAGGTTGAACTAATACCTGAAAGTGAAATTAAATTTAAAAATGAAAACAATATGTTGGTTGAAATTATAATTTCCTCTTTTCTTCATCATTGTAAAAATTTGATTATGCAGGGTCTTTACAAATCATATGTACTTCATCAAGATACTTCCATGCCTTGTTTGAGAGGAAAATTATTACTTGTTCAACAACTTCAAAATGATGCTACATTAAATGCAAAATTTGCTTGCGAATATGATGAATTAGAATATAATAATTTAGAAAATCAGATTTTATTATATTGTTTATATCAATGTCGTGATTTAACAAATTTTGATTCTAAAAAAAATGAATTTAATAGTATGATTCAACAAATGGAACAATTTGTAGAGTACAAAAAAATCTCTATGGATCATTTTAAACAACTCAACTACACTCGATTAAATCAATATTATGAAAAAACACATGATCTTTGTAAAATTATAATCCAAAATATGGGAATTTCTGATTTTTATAAACAAGAAACATCATTTGTTAATTCATTTTTTATAGATATGAACAAGATCTTTGAAAAATTCTTTTTTAAACTCATAGCCGAGAACCATCCACTAACAAGTAATAAGCCTAAAAGTTCTCTATCCTGGAAATCTAAATTAGGTGAAAAAAAATCTAATGAGCCTGATGGTTTTATTTACGAAGAAAATGGTGTGGATGTGAAATACATCTTAGATACCAAGTACAAAGATAGTGTGAGTGCTGATGGAACTAATAATATCAAACGTGAAGATTTGAGACAAATGCTAGATTATATGAGCCATCAGGGAAAAAATGAGGGTTATTTGATTTATCCAAAAACATCAAAATCCCTTTCTGATGAATATAAAGCAGAAAATCGTGATTACACAATTAAAATTAGATTTATTGACATTGATGCTGCTATGGATTTAATTTCTATTCCAGATAGCAAAATCCGTACGAACAGAATTTTTGAATTTTTACAAAAAATTCTAGATTAACAAATTTTTTAACAATTATTTTACAAATTACATTATGAAGTTCCCAACTTTTTATCATCACTTGTCATGGAGGATAATTCTGTAGCACTGATTGCTTTTTTGAGTAAACCCTTGATATTTCATCAGATGACTTTAGCTGAATTGATACCTACTACTCTCAATTAGTCAGTGTCATTCGTTTGACAATAATGACTTCATTTACTTTAGATTCCTCAGTTTTTGATTCATTTTGGTCAGTCATTTTATTATCTTCGTTATTTTTCTAATGCCTTTTTGAGCCAACCTGATGAAATTGTCATCAATGCCATACTTCTCGAATATTCTTCTCAAAAAATATGACCTGACAAAAGACACTGTGGCATACACCCCTGTAATTGCGATGTTTGCCATGTATGGATCCTCTTGAACCCAACCCATAGAAAGTGGTAAAATAATAATTCCAACTCCATACCCTATAGGATAGCCTCCAAAGGAGTTAACAAATGCCTCAGACGCACTTTTCTTTTTGGAATCCACTGTTTCATTTGACACTATTTCATATCCTCTATCACGTCTTCTGAAAACGAGTTCATCTCATAATCTTCTTGTGGTTCATTACATGGCTTGCAAGCATCATCGATAATTTTTGGAAGATAATACAGCACTACCATTATTACGCTGATTACTGGATTGACAAACCCCAAAATAATAGTCAATGTCCAAAAAAGAACTTTAGTAAACCCTTTCATTCGTCCTCATCCTCATCTCTCGTACCCCATTGCCAATGGCAATCAGTACATTCCCATTTTGAATCATCATTGCCAATAAGACATCCACCGGGAACGATCTCCTTATTCTTAATTGCCTGCAGATACCAGTCCATGTTTCCAGGGTATCCCCAGAAGATTACTGCTACATTGTTTTTATTACATTGAGGGCATGTCAAATTATTATTAATCATTTTTTATTCCTTGATGGATTCATTTTTTGATTAAATTCTTTTTTGAATGAGTTGTAATACTCTATCATTTTTTCAAGATCTTCAAATGTGAATAATACGTAATTATCATGATTATCTTTTGCTCTTGCCATCAATCCTATGTTGCATTCAAAATTTTCCAAATCCAGTTGCTTCATCTCATTCTCCTTTTGAAGAATTTGTCAGTCCAGTCTTCATCTTCTTTTGCATAGATTGCCATTGCTTGAATTTTTATCAATGTATTTTTGTGATTATCAGGTATTTCATCACTATCGCCAAATGCCTTGGTGTACCAATAAAGAATTGACTGCAAGTCACTGGAACTCAGTTCCTTTATTTTCAAACTTGATTCCCCTTGTTTTCAAACTCTTCTAGTTTTTCTTTGAGGTTTGCAAATGAGGATAGGATGCTGTCTCGATGTGAATGGTTTTTCATTCGAAACAGTACCGTCATGCTTTTCCTCCGTAGTACATTGGTTCGTCATCATCCTCAAACTCTCGGATTATTATTGGAAAAAATGTGATCTCCGAGTTTGTTTTCTTTTGAATTACTTGCTGTTTCATGTACTGTATATGCGGATAGTATTATTATGACACATGTCAATAGTATGCATACAGTTCATACTGTTCATACAATTAATGATCATAGTAAAATATCCAAAAACCAAGCAACAATGTGGGAAATTACTACCTGGATATCGAAACTACGGGTCTTGATGAGGTTGAAAGCAAGATAACCACCATCCAGTACGTGGAACTTGAGCGCGGTACGGGCAAACAACTGGGGGAATTGACCATACTCAAAGAATGGGAATTGGGCGAGGGGGAAATGCTAAGAAAATTCATCGAGGATTCACCAATTACTAACAATTACTCGTTTGATTTTGTTCCAGTCGGGTATAATTTGGGATTTGAGCACAAATTTCTTTTAGAAAAGTCTGCAAAATATGATTTATTTCCAATTACTATACTGTCCAGGCCATGTATTGACTTGCATGCCATTGGAATTATGATGAACAAGGGGGAGTTCAGGGGATCAGGGCTGGATAAACTAACAGGTAAATCCCACAGCGGAAGTCCAGTTGTTCACTGGTATGATGTAAAAAAGTATGATGAGATTATAGATTATATCAAAAATGAAACTGCTGAATTTGTAAAATGGTATGCATGGTTACACAAAGAAATGCCAGAGTTTAGAAAGTTGTGGGAAAAAGAATTAAAGTAAAAATTCTGCTGCGTCTTTTCCTTCTTGAGTAATTTTTATCCAGCGGTTTCTTCCAATTTTTTCAACCTCGATAAACTTCCATTCTTTTTCTAATGGTGCTATGATGTTCTTATCCAAGCTTGCAAATCTTGCTTGCGAGTGATTTTCATCCTCTGCATTCACTGTGATGATTTTTTGCTCCTCTGCAATTTGTGCCATTTCTTTTTTTGTAATTTTTTGGTTTGGTTGGTCTGAAACTATTTTTAATGCTGCAAGCAATTTTGGTTTTGGGGTTTGTATCTCGTATATTGGTAGGGGGATTGTATCTTTGATTCCAAATGATTGTTGCTTTCCTTCAAATGCGGCATAACTTTCAGGTTCTGCATAGAACGGTTGTAAGTTATCGCACTCCTTTAACACCATACATGCCATCATACATGCAATTGCCTGTATTTTTGATCCTGATGCAACATTTACGTAAATGTAATTACCTTTTTCTTGAGAAATAATGTCTTTGATTGATTTTATTGCTTTGAAAAGACTCAGTCTGTCACTGTATGCCACCTTAACCTCAATTCCCATCTTTTTACATTCTTTTTTTATTTTCTCCAGATATGGTGTGGATTTATCATTAGGACGACTATCATTAGATATTACCCATAATCTGTCTGCCTTTGTTTGTTTGAGGGGGATGACAATTCTGTCAATTTCAAAGCCTAAAGGGGCAATATGCACTCGAAACGTGGCTAGATTTGTCATTATAGTATGATTAGTATGCATACTATGGTGTTATTATTATTATCTATCATTATTGTATAATAACCAATGACAGAACAAATCGAAACACAAGAAGTGCAATCAAGTACAGAGGAATCCAAAGTTAATGAGGTCGTAATTGTAAAAAGAAGAACCCTCATCAACTGTGAAGAATTTGTATCAATTCAGTTGAAATCCTCATCTGGGACTATTGGCGGGTTACTAAAGAAAGCAATTAGTGCAACCCAATTACCGACACAAAAAAACAACGATATGAAATTGGGGGTTGGATGATCATTACATGAGTTTTCTAATTAGCATATAATCAAAACAAATTACTCACAGTCTGAATATTTTTTTTAATTCTAGTTGAAGTTGACTTTTTTAATTGAGCGAATAATCTGCTTGCTAATCTTATCCATAAGATACGTGTCCACATAGTCAAAATTTTCACAAATGACAAAGTTGTCCAGAAAAATCTCCTTCATCTGTGAGGTGTTCTCTGCGGTGTTGTCCCCGACATAGATTCCGTTGCAGCTGATTCCCTTGTGATGCATCTGCTTGATTGCCTTTCTTGCGATTGCAATGTCGCCGTGCTCGTTTGGATGTCCGTCCGTAATCAGGAAAAACAGACGTCTCTGACTGGTCATTTTTTCAATCTCGTGCTTTGCATACCCGATTGCCATTGCAAGCGGTGTCTCTCCAAATGCCTCAAGTGAGCCAATCTGTGTCGGTTTTGTAATTTTTTTGATGTAGCAATGGCCTGCAGTTCCGTTCCAGCCCATGATTGTAAGTCTGACGTGGGGCAGGTCCGATATTGAGTCGTAAAGTGTTGCACACATTCGCTTGACTGTGTCCATGTGGTCCCCCATGGATGAACTCTCGTCAATTGCCAGGATGATATCAAAGCCTGAAAATTTCTTGGTATTGATTAAGAACTTTCCAATCTTGTTGATTTTAAAGTCAATGTATGCCTCGACGTCAATGTCCTCTCCCGTGGAGTCAACCTCGCTCATTCTTCCGCCCTGAATTTTTTTAAACGTGCTTTTTAATTTTCTGGATGTCGTTTTGTTAAATTCAATTAAATCCGTATGCTTGTGATCGTTTACGGTGATGTGACTCTGGATGTTGTTCCAGTTGGCTTTCTGTATCACCTTCTTTTTCGAAATTTTTTCCAGTTCCTTCTCTATGGATGAGATTTCTTTTTTTCCTGATTTTTTTAGCCTTTCACGTGTGTCCTCAAAGCTGGATTTGCTTTTGTCGTCAAGCTCAAACGGATTTTTAAAATCAGATAGCAGTTTGCTTTTTTTGGCCTCTGCAACTTTTTCCTCCTTTGTTCCTCCGTCCTTTTCCTTTGACTTGTCCTCTCCCTCCTCCTCAATTTTTTCGTTAACTACATCCTCTAAAGTTTTTTGAAGACTTGTCGTCATTTTGTTCTGAATTTGTTTTTGATTCCTCAGTACCGTCCTTTGACTTTTGGTTTCGAACATCATCGCTAAGAAAGTCCTCCAGTTCCTGGTTCTCGTTTGTTTCTTTCTTTCTGAACAAAAATTCCTGAACAACTTTTTCCCAGTACATCAAAGCAAGATCATATGCCCCCTTCTTTCCTGTCAGTTCCACTGCTTTGATGTAGTCAATGGCAGCTTTGAACTCACTTTTTAGGACTAAATCAGTTTGATCATATCTTGCAAAACGTAGCGCTTCTATTGGGTCAATTGGAATTACATCCTCTGGGACTTGTTTTTTAAAATTCTCAACTCTTGCATCCACAAATCTGTCGTTTGCGCCTGGATAAATTTCCCCATAGCATGACTCAACACGCCTAATTTCTAAAATATCGTAGATAATTTTTAAATTTTTTAAAAGTAATGTGTGCTGTATCTTGGTCGTATCGGGTTTTATGGTATCGATGTATTTTTTAAATTCTTTATCGGGG
Source organism: Candidatus Nitrosopumilus sp. (assembly GCA_028335865.1). Taxonomy (GTDB): domain Archaea; phylum Thermoproteota; class Nitrososphaeria; order Nitrososphaerales; family Nitrosopumilaceae; genus Nitrosopumilus. The sequence continues at coordinate 45,974 of JAOKTA010000003.1, read as the reverse complement.
GAGTTAAAAATTATTTTTGAAAGAATTCTTTCTAGTTTTGTTTTTGGCGTTTCAACCTCGGGTTCAATTCCAAGTCTTATCTCGTATTCTGCGCCGGTATTATCTAGTTCAACTGCATTGCCATCAACAAGATTTAGCTTGATTTTCTTTTTTTTTAATTGCTCAAAGATGCCAATCATGTTATGATATATTTCGTACTCTGAATTTTTTTCAAAATTTAGATTGTTACTTTCTGAAATCAGAAACATTATTGAGTTTTACTTGACACGTCAAACATTGCTTTACCAAAGATGCTTTCTATACGTGACTTGATTGTGTCAATTTGATCCTCTGCATCATAGTTTCCTAGTATTTTTAAATCTAAAACTAGTTGTTCTGCGTTAATTCCGTCAACTGACTTGTAGCTGCGGTACAGGTGAAATGCATCAGATATGTCTCTGGTAGATATTGCATAGTCTAAACTTCCGTTCTTCTCAAGTGCTCTTGTTTCCATTGCCAATAGAAATATGCCTTTTGAGAATTCTTTTGGAATGTCAGTCAAATTTACCATTGACATTTCATCTTTGGTCTCAGGATAATTCCAGTTCCAAATTGCAAATCTACTTTTTAGATCCTGGTTTAACTCGTAAATTCCACCGTTGTTGCTTGGGTTGCTTGTTGCAAAAACTATCAGTTTTGCATCCTCTTCCAAGTGAAATGTTTTGTCAAGGGCATCAACGTACAATCCAGAACGCCAATCCAGTAGAGGGTTGAGTAATTTTTGCATGGCAGGTGCCAGTGAGCCAACTTCTTCAAGACACAGAACTGCAATTTTTGCTTTGTTTGCAAGTTCAATTGCTGTTGGAATTACGCCCAGCTTGAACGGGGTAGTTCCACTTTTGTGAATTATAGAACGACCGATGAGGTTACTTTCTTTTGTTCCCTCACTACAATCGTATTGAATAAATGGCATTTTTGCTTTTTTGGATACCCATTTTGCAATACTGAGAGTCTTGCCGATTCCTTTTGGTCCCTGGATTAACAGTGGCTTTCTGCTTGCAAGTAGCCCATCGTAGATTTTAAACTCGTTTCTAATCTCGTGATATGCCGGTACTTTACGAACATAGTGGTCCTCAGGTGTTACTTGGATGTATTCCAGACTTGATGGATTGATTGCTGATGATTCTTTATTCAATTTACTAACCTCGTGTTTTTATTTTTTAAATTATACATGCAGATTGGGTGTTTTTCTCTCTCAATTAAACTGTGTAGTTGATCACATAGATCCCAAATTCCGTCATGATCACAATCTAAATTCACAGGCATTCTTCAAACCGCATGCGTCGCACTTTCGTTTGTTGTTGTGATGCTGTGGCTCTGTAAGGTTCACTGCGATGCTGGCAAATCTCTCAAGTGATGTGTGCAGATAATGCAGTGAAAAGGGGTCTTGGACTTCAGAAAATATCTTGTATGGCTCCCTGGTTTTTCTGTCACAAATTCGAAGTTGCCATTGTTTTTGCGTATGGGACATATCCAAATAATCATCAGGGTTTGCCCTTCTTTTTGAGGAATAATTTGAATTAAGATATGTCAATACCTGAAGCAATTGACCGGGGTATGGCTGCGTTTTGGAATCATACGTCTGTGGTTTTGCTACAAATTTATCGTCTTGAACTATCAGGGTACCGTCAACTCGCATGATTTTATCAATTCTTCCAGACAATGAAACAATGACATTTTCAGTTGGAAATTCAAAAGGAAGGGTTAGTGTGGAGTAAATGTTTTCACGTGCAAACTCGATATCTTTTTTCTCATCTTTGATTTCAGTTACGGTTACAGGTTCTAATTCGACGTGTTCTTTCTCGTAAACGTCTTTTTCATGATGTGCTTTTGTTCCTTGAATTAATGCCTGGGACGGTCTAGGTTTTACCCCCTGTATTGATAGTGGGACTTTGTACTCACAATATCCCATTGAATCTGAAAAATCTGTAACTGCAGCTAGAACAAATGTGATGTCCTTGATTTTATTTATTTTGATCATGTCATAGGGTATGCAGTTCTGATTAACTCACAAACCTCTTGCCGGGGATTTTTTTTCTAATGTTTTTTTACATTTAGAAAATTTCATCATCATCATTTATCGCTTAATGTTTTATGCATTTATCTTATTTCCTCTGTGGTGTCTTTGCTGTAGTAACTTACGTTGTAATTTTCTACCTCAACATTTTTGTCACATGCATTATTTTCAGCTACATTATCTTTGTCCATTACCTCCCACATGCTAAAATTATTTCAAAATACGACTAAAATTTACTCATTGCGAGTATTTTTTTAATTTTTTATTTTGATTAATTTTTAACCTTCGCTCTGATATGTTCTTCATGACTGCAGATTCAAGTTCACAGTGGAACGGGGACGGAATACACAAAATTACTGGAACAAAGTATGACGAATTAAGATTTGACATAGAGGGAAATAACAGACGTGGTTTTAACCGAGATGGAATTCATAAAATTACTAACCAAAAGTGGGATGAGGAAGATTATGATTACAGATTGTTTCACAAGGACACAGGGATTAACAAGCACACTCGAACAAAGTGTGCTGAAGACGGGTATGACATCGACGGGTATGACAAATATGGATTCAACAAGGACGGGTTTACCAAGGACGGCTTTAATCAGTATGAACTTGACATAGACGGGTACAACAAGGACGGATTCAACAAGGATACCGGATTCAACAAACACACCCAAAGTAATTTTGGCAAAGACGGGTATGACATGGACGGGTATGACAAGGACGGATGTGATGCGGACGGGTTTAATCTAGACGGGTACAACAAGGATACAGGATTCAACAAACACACCCAAAGTAATTTTGGCAAAGACGGGTATGACATGGACGGGTATAGCAAAAATGGATACAACAAGGACGGGTACAACAAGGACGGATTTGGCAAAGACGGGTACAACAAGGACGGATTTAATAAAAATAAACTTTATAAAAAAACTGGAAAAAAATACAACGACTTTGGTTTTGACGTGGATAGACTTCATGAAAAAACTGGAACAAAGTACAACGAATATGGTTTTGACATAGATGGCAACCCAGAAGATGGTTCCGTATTTACACTAGGGTAGAGAATTATTCATCACGTCATAATTTTATTTATTTTCATTGGTATGCAAATAAACGAGCCCTGCAAGGAATTAACAAACTTGAGATATGTTTTGTATGCTCATGATGGGGGCTGAAAAAACACAGATGGCTAAACCAGTTAATTGAAAATTTTGCGTCCTGAAGAGATATGACGTATCGACGTTCTTTATCCCACCAAGACTAACTTATTGTGGATCGCACTAGTATTTGTAGATCGCGAATCAATGGTTTTTTTATGAAATTGATGATAATCCCTGACTCATACAGTATGGTTAGAGTGCTTCTTGTATGGAGTTCAGTGAATTATCACCTTGACTATACCCAATAACTGATCGTGAGGTTAAGAGGTGAGGGTTATTTCAGAATGAGAATTGATATATCTGATTTATGATAATTTTTAATTTGACGGCGCATTTTTGTATTCAAAATATTCCTGAATTTCCTCCGACAGCTTTTCAATCAAACCCTTGTCGCCAAAATCCGTTTTCTTTAATTCCTCCCATGTTTCTTCAATTCCTTGTTTTAATACAAACAGTGTTCTCTTGTCATCGCAATGCACGCTTTGATTATGTGCAGACAGAATTTATTTTCTTCTGACATCTTGTTTGCAAATATCGTCTATTTGAGATAATCCAGAAAGATTGGATGGATGAGCGGGTTTTTAGACAAGTAATCGTACATCCCAAAATTTACTGTTTTAAACATTGCAGAAAATAACTGACCGTTTGCAATCCCCGTGGTAAACATTAGCGGAATTAAATCTGCATATTTGTCTATTGATTTTTTTAAATTAATTGCATCTTGTGAGATGTTCATTTGTACCATCTCATCCCATTTCTGTTTTATCTCAAACTCTTTGCTTTCAAGAAATTTAATTCCGGCATCTGTCAGCTCGGATAAATCATGGGGCTTTAATCCTAATTTGGCATAAATATTTCTGATTCTCTGCTTGTCGCTTGCACCTAGGGACTGTGCTGTATTTTGGGTATACTGCTTGTACTCTATGGAGTTTAACCAGTTTTGTATTTTTAATTTTAATTCCGATGACGGTTCACCGTTCATTTTTTTCATAAATTCGCAGTCAAATAATTTTTCACAGCTCACCACCAAGTCCAGGGGGTTGATCTTGATCATTACTTTCAAATCCGTATAATGCATGCATGAAAGAACTACGTAATCAAGGGAGGTAAAGTTTGAAATAATTTTACCAGAATCTGTTTTTTCCATTTCATCTGAAACTATTGCACGTTGGAAGAGCTGTGTGCAGAGGTGACGTATTTGAAAACCTCGTCAATTAGTTCCACACTCAGCTCTGATTTTATATCTGCAGGAATTACCTTGAGGACAAAATCATACATCGTGGTATTTTTAGGCAATTCCTCCCTTTCTTGCAACAGGGAGAATACGGCAATTCCGTTTGAAATTATTGAAATTATTTTCTCTCTGTTAGTTAATGTCATGATTGTTATCAAAAATTCTATTTAATTAATCTAAAACCGTATGAAGATCAAATGATGGATTTGTATCCGTCCTGTTTCTCAATAATGTGCAACAATTCAGGACTGCTTTCTAAAATTTTAAGATCTATTGGTATGCTATGGCCTCCAGCACCCTCTGCAAACTCCTGTGATGCGTGATATCCGACATATACTGCAACAATTAGGAACATTGCAATTACAAGTCCAATTAGGATATTTACCATATTGTTTTGAGTTTCTCTATTAGGTGACTATAAAGATTGTGAAGATTGAGAATTACAATGATACTTTTGAAAAAATTAATTACACCAAAAAATATGGGAATATTATAAATCATGATTGAAACTGAACTGGGAAACTTGCGTAGATCTCACTATTCTAATGAATTAAACGCCTCAATGGACGGAACTCAGGTCACCGTAATGGGCTGGGTTTTGACAGTTAGAGGTCATGGAAACATCAGTTTTGCAACTGTTAGAGATAAGAACGGCGACCTTTCAATTGTTGCAAAGAAAGGGGATTGTCCTGACGAGATACGTGAAAAAATATCTTCTCTAAAAGCACACTCATCCATAGGGGTAATTGGAACAATAAAGGCATCCGAGAAGGCACCAAGCGGATTTGAAATTATTCCAAACGAGTTGCGTGTGTTTTCTGAAGTTACAACAATTCCACCATTTGAGCCAACTGCTAAAACTGTAAAAAACATCGACACCCGTTTGGAGGTAAGACCAATTGACCTTAGACGTGATGTACTGCAACATGTTTTCAAAACCAGAAGTTTGGTTCTGAAAACAATTAGAGATTACTTTATTGATCAAAATTTTGTAGAAATTAACACTCCGAAAATGATTGCGACAGCTACTGAAGGTGGAGCTGCATTGTTCCCGATATTTTACTACAACAAGGAGGCATTTTTAGCTCAAAGCCCCCAGCTGTACAAAGAACAGCTAACGATGAGTTTTGAAAAAGTTTTCGAAATTGCACCTATTTTTAGAGCAGAGCCATCAAGGACAAACAGACATTTGGCTGAAGCAATTTCCATAGACTTGGAAGAGGCATTTGTTGATTACAATGACGTGATGAGCAGAATCGAGGACATTATCAAAGTTTCAATCAATGCAGTTAATGATTACATTCAAAAAAACCCTGGTTCTGAATTTGCTCCAATTACAGTTCCAGAAAGCATTCCAAGATACACATACGATGATCTTGTGGACAGGATGCAAAAAGCAGGCGCAAAAACAGAATGGGGTGATGACCTGTATCCTTCAAATCTTAAAAAAATAGGCCTTGATGGTTTTTACTTTATTACAGACTGGCCTTTGGGTCCAAAACCATTCTACGTGAAAGACAGCAAATCCAATCCTAAAATTTCAGAATCATTTGATTTGATGTTTGGAGATTTGGAATTGTCTTCAGGCAGTACAAGAATTGAAAAACGTGACGAGCTTGCTCAAAGAATGAGCAACAAAGGCATGAAGACAGACTCCTTTGAGTACCATCTTAACGCATTTGATTACGGTGTTCCACCACACGCAGGTTGCGGAATTGGTCTTGAGAGATTAATCATGGCCTTGACTGGAACTGAGAATATTCGCGACACTACATTTTATCCAAGAGATGTGGATAGACTTACCCCCTGATGAGACGTTAACTTCAACATATCTTTGGGACAAAATTACAAATTTTAAAATCAGAAATAATTTGATAAATACCATACATGAAAAATTACTCTGGTGAATTTAAGGAGGCGAATAAATAATTTTTCAAAAGACTTTCAAATATCATGTTGGAATTAAAAAACAATTCTAAACTACAAAACGCTTTGGTTTACACCATTCAAAAAATTTAATAAAAAAGAGATTGGAGTTTAAACTGAAATGAGTACAGTATTTGATGCAGAAATAGCAGAACGTGAATGCCCGGGATGTAAAAGAATGACAAAATCAATGTTTTGTCCAAAGTGTAACAAGTGTGAATTCTGCCATAAAATAATAGAAGGAAAATTAGAATGTCAAAATTAGATGCCCCTGAATATGATATTGGAATTATCTTTGTGTCTGATCACTAACAAAACTAAGAATCTTGTGGACTCTACATACACAAAGATAAAAAAAACCGTATCAAATCAATAAAAAATTGCTCAGAATTATGTTAGAAAATAGTTATCCAGGCATAAATTAATGGAAAATAATACTAATCTACTAGAAATAATTAGAAACTAGAATGGTTGATTGTTTTAAATGCAAAAAAGAATTGGAAAGAATTGACAAATTTTCATCAGAAAATTTAGAATCAATGTTTGGAATGAGCATACCATCATCTATGAGCGAAGATGACCGATTATGTGGTGATTGTGTGAGGGATTTACTGGAGAATGCAACATGAAAACTACTCTTTTTAAAATTAGAAATAATGTTTGAAAATTAAATAGAAAAATCAACTTTTTATATCGAATTTTAAATTAGTAGACAGATTGAAAATAATAATAAAAAATGGCGAATCAGTTGAAATCTATCATGGCGCCGGCGATGTAGTTGTTCTTCCAAAAAGCAAACTAGTTAGAAGGTTTGATGAATACGGGTCTTTAATTGAGGAGTACAAGCTGGTGGATAAACAAATCATGTTAGATGATGACCTTGAAAATGATCAAACTGAAATTGTTGTAACTTTAGTTGTTGAAAACTAGTAATTAAAAAAAATACCTGGAAAACTTAACGACAGTAAAAAACCTAGATACTTTTCTTATCGATGATGTACTTGGAAAATGATTCCATTTTCTCGTGTTCATCGCACACTAACCATTTCTCTTCGTCCCCAAACATTACATCATAAGTTATGATGAATTTTTCTTGTTTCTGACAACATTTGTTAATTATGATATTTCCGACGGGTCTTGAAATTTCATAATAAGATTTGAACCATTCTGGATTTGAATAAACCTGATTGACAATCTCTTCAATCTCAATTGAATTACTGGACTCCTCAATAATTTGTGCAATGTTCCTCATTGTTTCAGACCTTCTACTCTCAGGATCATGTGTGGTGGAGTTTCTGATGATTTTAGACATTCGAATCAATGTCTTTTTTGCTGAAGTAGCCCTATCAATTAGAGTCATGTCTGGTTCAGTTTTTTGCACTACTCAGTATGGTGTTTCAATAAAATAAACATGATCTTTTGTGCGCTTTTTAGATATTTTCACAAAGTTAGGCATAAAAATTGGTTAATATAACAACGGTACCTGACATATTTGGATATGTCATCTAAAAGAATAGCGAATCAGGCCATACAAAAAGATGAAAGCAATGAATCCGTAAAATCAAAAATAATTTTATTCATGTTGAAAGATAAAACCAAGGAAGTGGGTCTGGCAGAAATTCATAGAAGTATAGAGACGAACTATTCCAAAGAGGGAATCAACGGAATTCTAAAACAATTGGAAAAAGATGACAACATCAAGAATGTAACTGTTAAACCAAAAGATCCCAGATACCTTGTTGCAGATGTAGAAAAATTTACTGCACAATTTGAAGCATATGCATACAAAGATTTCACTTCCTTTATGATTCAACAATTGTACGTTGAGAAGTCAGAACTATCTAAGATAAAAAAATATTTTACTAAACCTGAAAATGACATATCTGAAATGATATTCAAGTTTGGTTTAATCTCCTTACAAACAATCCTTGCAAGTTACAGAAGAAGAAATGATCCAAAAAACCAAGAATTATGGTTAAGAAATGCCATGGCCTTTGAGAACAATCTTAATTCTGCTAAATTCTCAAATCAAGTCAAAACAAAATTATTGCAAAATATCCAAGAAGACAAAAGAGAAACAAACCCTCTTGATGTTATGCCGAGAATGAGCAGACCTACAAAGACAGACTATCAAAGACATGCTGGAGAAATGGAGCTTGCATTAACAAAGATGTTCCCTAAAATGATGAAAGAGTTTCGGGGCATTGAGGACAATTTATGGAAAAAAGAAACGTATGAAACAATGAAGGAAGTTTGTAAGGAAAATCCAGAATATCTTTTAGAATAAAATCGATCTGGGATTAAAATTAGAATAATTCTTGAACGATTGGCCTGTTTTCACGCCTATATTTTCAAATACTAGGGTGTTGTTGACATTTCATGTTAGACGCAGTCAAAAAAAAGGAAATGATTGAAGGGATTGTAAAGGACATCATGCAACGAATGAAAGACCAGGGCATGTCTGAAGAAGATATCCTCATAGCAATGGAGAAAATTTCAAAACAAGCAGAAGAGGACGAATAGTGACCTACAAAAAAAGACTGCATGCCATTACTCCATGCACTTCAAAGAAAAAATCATTTTTAAAAACCAAAAAGAATTCAAAGAAATAATTTGTTAAAAGCACATATCAAAATGCTTAATTAAATTGAATTCATGAATTTCTGTTATGGGACTGTTTGATAAATTTACTAAAACATTTGACAAGTTTGGGTATGATTTAGACGGGTATGACAAAGACGGGTATGACAAAAAGGGATACAACAAAAACGGGTTTGATGAAAACGGGTTTGATAGCAAGGGGTATGACAAAAAGAAACTCAACAAGGACGGGTATGACAAAAACGGGTATGACAAAAAGGGATACAACAAAAACAGGTACAACGTAGAGGGGTACAACGAAGAGGGATATGATAACAAGGGGTATGACGATGATGGGTATAACAAAAACGGGTATGACAAAAAAGGATATGACAAGGAAGGACATGATAATCGCGGTTTTTCTTCTGATGGGATTCACATTGATACAGGAATAACTTTTGATGGGGAGGGTTACAACAAAAAAGGATACAGCAAGGAAGGATACAACAAAAACGGGTTTAACAAAGAGGGTTACAGCAAGGAAGGATACAACAAAAACGGGTTTAACAAAGAGGGTTACAGCAAGGAAGGATACAACAAAAACGGGTTTAACAAAGAGGGTTACAGCAAGGACGGGTACGATGAAAACGGGTATGACAAGGACGGGTACGATGAAAACGGGTATGACAGTAACGGGTATGGTTTAGACGGGTATGATGGTAATAGGCATGACAAAGACGGGTACGATAGACTCGGGTATGATCATCTGGGTTACAACAATGAGGGATACAATGAAGAGGGATACAACAAATTTGGTAAAAATAAAATTGAAGTAAAAGATGATTGATGAAAAAAATAGATCCTTAAAACAACAAAGACAAGAAAATCAATTACAGAGGAAATCCATATCAACAATAGACTACTTTGCAAAATATGGGGGAATTGGAATTCTACATGGATGTCTCTCCAGAATGGTGGATTAAATCAAGAAAAGATGAATCATACATTAAAAAATACATCTATGAAAAATTTGAATACGATTTTTATCCCAGAAACATTTCTGATGATGTCAAATCCATGCTGCTTGACAAATTAAAAGATGGAAAATTTGTGTACGAGTTCTTACCTGAAGATGAAAGCATACATGAAAACTATTCTATCTGGAACGGAAAAATATCTAATCAACCTACTAAAAAATTAACAAATTCTAGACTTTTGATCAATTTCTAACGTCCTCTAACGCAGTCTAACTGACACTTTCCACAAATGGCATTTCAAGATGAATGGCATCCCTAGTCATGGTTTACCGCATAGATGTGGTAATCGTATAACCCAACAGGCGATATGGGTTGACTTTTCCCGTAAAAGTAATTTGATAAATAACCGATAGAATTGAGAACATTATTGATATTAGAAGAATTAAGAAAAAAGGCCCTATACCAAAACTCTATTGAGATCTGGATTGGAATAAGCGAAGAGAAAAAAATAGACTGGGTTAATACGGATAACTATCAAAAGTTTATTGCGTTTCTTTTAAAGAATGAACTAAGCATGAAGCAGATGACTATTTGTTTTGATGAATCAGATAACGCATCTTATGGCGGTCACAGCAAAAAAGTATTTGCCAATAATTTGGCTGCAATCAATGATGTAAATTCACACTGTTATTCAATAAAATTGAAGGATAGTGCAATTGAATTAATTCGAACATTTGTACTCTAGTTTCATTATCGTTTTAACTTTGGATTAACAGTCGCATCCAACATATTTCTAAAACTCTGCCGCTGCAAGTCATTATTTTCTCCGGTGGGAAGGGTAATTGTGCGACAATATGCACGATATGTGCACACGGGCACGATAAGACGACTTAATATCCGCAGATGCAGCAAGACAAAACTGCAGATTCTCAAAATCAGGTATGAAACTAATACTAATCTATTGGAAAATTATCCAATCGACATTGACCACTAAAAACTATGATTCAATCTTGAAAGAAACTTCCAACTGGATATCCACCAATGATCTACACAAAAAGATTGGAACAGATAAAGCACAAATGATTGAAAGTTGCAAGGCATTGCTTGCAATGGGTTATCTTAAAACTAATCCAAAACAAAACAAATTATTCTATAGAAAAGAGGACAAAGCACAAAGTGAATTTGATTTTACGATGCTAATGGACGCCTTTGAAATGAATCAGAAAACTGAATTACACAATCTAAGTCAATTGTCCGGAATAATGAGAAATGACGGCAAGGGTTTAAGACAAAAATGTCTTGATGTGTTGGAGCATGTCAATGAAGAAGTAAGGCGGGCAAACATGGTCAAAGCCAAATTAGATTATCAAAAGAAATCATCATTAATTTCTAGTAGCGTTGCAGATGAGCGAATCAAAAAGCTAGACACGTACATTGAAAAAATCATGAACGCTGTAACTGGTAAAAATAAAGACGATGTGACTATCAAAGCAATTCACACATACTTCAAGCAGCATGCGATAAAATCTGAAGAGTTTAAAATATAATTAAATTATTTTGCTTAATCTGATTTACCTATTTTTTTCAATGAATTATCTTTGAGAAGCAGTAGGTTCGAATCTGCTTCACCGCCCATGTCTTTGTCGATACTAATTGCTTCATCAAAGCATGCAATTGCTTCTTTGTGTTTTTCTTCTCTTTGTAACGCAATTCCTTTGTCAACCAATTCAAGTAATAATTCAGAATTATCTTCTTTATTTTGCTCTGTCATGATTTACAGATTATATTGTTCTTCATTAACTTTGGTTAAACATCAAAACAAACGTCAAGATCTAGGGCAGTAAACGCATTTTGCTCTCAAATGCGCCTCTGGAATCCAGTTGTCATAACTTTTTTTCTTTTTTATGTTGTAACGTAGTAGCAGATATGTTGGAATCAACTGACTATCTGATTTTGCTGGTTTTGTTAAAATCCCCAATCTTAGTTTTCCTATGTTACAAATTCACCGCGATAAAAAAGAGACTGCCCCATAAGTTGAACATCATAGAATGAAGCCTCTTTTCTTAAAATCAGAGTAATTTCTTAAAATCAGTCATCAAAATCAACTAATTTCATAAATATGCGACCTATTTGAGGATAATATTGAAACCTGTATTGATTATTGTAATGGCAATTGTCGCCATGGTTGGAGTTGTGGTTCCTAGTGTTGCTGCACAACAATTTGATGATTTTGATTATACTATTCGCGGCGGAGAAATTTTAAACTTTGAAATAGATTCTGAGAACGCATCTTTACTTATCTCCCTTGATGCCAGGGCAAGAGGCGAATTAATCATAACATTGCCAAGATCCATAATTGATGCAAAAGTTGATTCTGAAGACATTGACTTTGACGTGTTTATTCGGGGAATGCAACTTGTTTCGTATGACGAGACCATTACACCTTATGACAGAACTATCACCATTCCTTTCAAAAGATCAAATGATGAAATGTCTATTGTGGGAACGCATGTTTTTTCACAGCCTGCCATCGTGCAAAGTAGCGGGCCACAAACAATAGAACAAATTGTACAATCCGAATTGGATATGGAAATGCCTGATGGAAAAGCAAAGTTATTGATATTTTCTAATACTAACTGGTCTGGTGCATATCAGACTTCAAATGTTGATTTTACTGAAATAATTGGTCAAAATAACGATGAGGTTATTTTTGAATGTAATTCTACCCTGGGAAGTCAGGGCATGTTTGGTACAAAAATTCAAAAATTAACACAAGAGGGCTACTTGGAAATGTATCTAATTCAAAATCAACAAATAGTATCTCAAGGATCCACTGAAACAAACTTTGGCGAAGTATTCCTCAAGGGTAACTGCATATCTAGCTCTGACCCTACGGCTTCTACCAATCCAGGTATTCCTAGAGGCGGAGGTTGCCTCATTGCAACAGCCACTTACGGTTCTGAGATGGCAACTGAGGTTCAACAACTCAGAGAGTTAAGGGACAACCAACTGCTACAAACAGAATCTGGAACTGCATTTATGGGAACATTCAATGACGTTTACTATTCATTTAGTCCGACAATTGCAGACATGGAAAGAGAACATCCAATGTTCAAAGAAGTAGTAAAACTTGCAATTACCCCAATGATTTCATCACTTGCAATAATGGAGAACGCAAACTCTGAATCAGAAGTATTGGGACTTGGACTCTCAGTAATCGCACTAAACCTTGGAATGTATCTGGGAGTTCCAGCCATAGTTATTGTTGGAATTAGAAAGAGAATCTAAAAAAGATAGCACACACAAGTTTTGGTTATATTTGATGAGTGAAAAACAAATTCATGGACGATAGTAATTTTCCTAACGGGGTTTGTAAACAATGTCATGAGTCGGTAGTTGTTATGATGCGAAAAAATGATTTGAAAGAGGGGGATATTCGCTATGAATGCAAACAGTGCGGTTACGTTAGTACAAAAAAAGACTAGTGATGGTATTTCCACATTTCGCCAATAAAATCACATTCTCGACACACATAGATTAGATTCCAATAAAGAGGGGCTTGCTGTCTTTCCCATTGCATTAGTCCAGAACATTTTGTACATGGTTTAGTTGGAGGGTGTATTTTTTTATGCTCCTCAAATTCATCGTGAATCTCAAAGGCTTTGTTGCAAGCTTCACACTTTTCTTTCTTCTTTCCAAGCAATCCCATGATAGTCCCACAGATGTCACACTAAAAAAGACATTCAATATTTTCAATATCTAAAAAATCTATTTGGAATTTATAAAATTCTGATTAATGGATACGAAGTGTGTAAAAAAGTCAGGCTTTATCGAATTCAATCTTGACCGCCTGATGCTAGAAAATATGGACTAGATCCAAAAGAAATTTTCCTTCTATCGTAATACAACACTAAACTTGGTCTAGGGCCTAACAGTCGTGGTCGTTTTCGTCTTTTGGATCTTCTTCTGCGTGGTTACACCATCTACTTTTTCCACTTTCACCCTCTTGTAACCAGTTTTTTTCCATAATTACAGTATGTCATAACTGTTAAAAAAAGACACTACGCCAAGATCTCACATATCACAAAATAAAACATCATTTTTTAAAAATTAGTACAATTTGCACATATTCTATGTTTGAGCTAGAAACACATCTAATTTGCAACAAAATGCATGATTCAACACAACATCCGTAGCATATGATGATAATTGAAACTCTACAATCCCGTAATTTTTTTATCAGGATAGCTGACTTTGATTTGTAATGAGTGCATATGCTGATCTTTTACGGGAATATCGAGAAAAGTTTGATAAAGAAATTTTTCCATTACTTGCATCCCACGAACTAATTCATAAAAAAACCGGACTGGTCTATCACTCTTTTCAAAAAAGAATCGACAGAATAGAATTGCAAAAAAAATCAATTGAAAGCAAAATATCTCTTTTGAAACAACACATGTCAGACGGAAGTAAAGTTGAAGATTTTGATAAATCCATGATGTTTGATTTGATCAGCATGTTTGCTCAGGGGACATTGTCATATTTTGAGATATACAAATCATGTTTGAAATTTTCTTTAAATTTTGAAAAACTTGGAATGGTAAAAGAGGAACCGGGGTACAATGAAATGATTGACCATTTGGGAGATTACAAAAATAACGGAATACCCGTATTTCACAAAGCAGGTCTTAGAACATTTTTCAATGTAGATTTGAGAAATGTTTTAAAAAATGATTCTTGGTGGATAAATAATAATTTTGAATTCACATACGAGGAGCCAGATGGGACTGAACTGTCATTGAGCATAGGTGAACTTTATGGCGAATTGGCAAGTATCAACTCCATTGTCTTAGGGTTTACGGAAAATCATCAGAAAAATTCAGATAACAAACCACTGTAATGATGTTTTAATTTTAATACCTCAAAACAATTTTTTAATTCATACTCATGATAGAGGCTGTATCAAAAATTGTTAAAATTAGCGGCCCAGGACTGCTATTTGCCAGTACTGCGATAGGCGTGTCACACCTAATCCAATCCACTAGGGCAGGTGCCGATTTTGGATTGATGATAATTGGATTTGTGGTACTGGTCAGTGTACTAAAATATCCATTTTTTGAATATGGTTCCAGATATGCAAATTCAACTCAAACCAGCATAATTGACGGTTACAAAAAATTGGGAACTCCAATCCTAGTTTTGTATTTGATAATTACTGTATGCTCGATGTTTTTTGTAACAGGTGCTGTAGGGTTTGTAGCTGCTGGATTTTTTGAGAATTTATTTAATTTAGAATTTTTAGGGGAATGGTCTATCATACTGTTATTCATTTCATGTGTGCTGATTTTGTCAATAGGCAAATTCAATCTACTGGACAACCTGATCAAAATTATCGTTACTGTCCTAGTTGTATCTACTGTACTGGCATTTTCACTTACTGTAATTAACGGGCCAATAGAACCCGTAAAAGATTTCATTCCAAAAGAACTGTGGACGACAACGGGAATTTTCTTTTTACTTGCATTGATGGGGTGGATGCCTACTGCAATTGATTTGTCAAGTTGGAACAGTCTGTGGACATTAGAGAAAATAAAACAATCAAAGTACAAACCAAAATTGAAAGAAACTCTATTGGAATTTAGAATTTCTTACTTGTTAACAGGAATTTTGGCAATAATGTTTGTCACCCTAGGTACTTTCATCTTCTATGGTTCAGGTGAAGAACTTCCTAACAACAATTCCCAGTTTGCCCATGCAATCATTACGATGTATTCCAGTGTAATGGGGAATTGGAGCTACATTGTAATCGCTGCATCGGCATTTACTGTGATGTTCGGAACAATTCTTGCCGTATTTGACGGATATTCTAGGGCCCTTAACAGAACAGTAGAGTTACTGTTTAGAAAAAATAACACAGATCAGATTAAAAGTTCACGAAAATTATACACTGTTTTTCTCATAATTTTAGCCTCAGGATCACTGGTAACTGTGCTTCAATTTGGGGATAATCTGAAGGAGTTAATTGATTTTGCAACAATCCTTTCATTTGTAATAGCCCCCGTTATTGCAATTTTCAACTATAGGCTGGTAACTGGAAAATATTTGGAAAAGTCCCATCAACCTGCAATATGGTTGAAAATTCTGAGCATATCTGGAATTTTATTCTTATCAGGATTTGCAGTGTATTTTATTTTATTAAAATTTATTTTTACCACCCCGTTCTGACACTAAACTTGACTAGATTAGAAAGTCATTCTAAAAGGCATTCTAGCAAATATCACCTCAACGGCTCTTTCATTGTCCTCACTTGTTGAGTGTACTAATTTTGCAAATCTGTTCAACTCTTTGATTGTGTTTGCAATGAGTTTAGAATAATCATCTTTCAGCATATCATAGTCCATAGTTTCCCTAGTCCACATTAAATTTTGAGTAATTACTATAACGGGATCAAATAGCATAATCCATCTTTCCAATTTTTTAGTAGGTTTGGGATATTTTCCTTTACCAAAAGTTTTCTGTTTGTAGAATATTTTGCTCTTATCTATTTTCTCCCACTCGTCATTTATTTTTTTAAATTTTGTATCAAGTAATGATTTAACAAATTTCACTCCCTCAAGTAGATACATGTCAGTTTTTAGATCCCCTCCGATATGCGTTTGGTAGTATAGTGGTTGATGGTGTTCATTTTGGAATTTGATAAAAAATCCCAGTTCGACGTAATAATCTAAATCACCTCTTACTTTATTTTTATTTCTAGCGCCTTTGATTCCAAGTTCTACAAATTTGTTGTAGATTGTTTGAAACTTCACTCCGTCATTGCCCCTATCTTTAATTTGAACTTCAGGGATTTGATCACGATAATATCTTAATGGAATTATTGATTTCACAGTGTACGATTGTAACCAACTGTTTTAAACTTTAGAGAAGGAGAGTGTATCAAAATTGATACCGTTTTGATATAGCTTGCATGTCAAATTATGATTGTTCAGATAAATGGGGTATAGGGCGATTATTCGTGCTTAAATGTAAATTTTGTAAGGTAAGTTATCCGTATGAAGTAGTATGTTATCAGGGATTAGAAGATGTAATTCTAACAATCAGTAAGAATTGATGTCTCTTTCACTGATATCTGAATCTGATGGTGCTTATTCATAAAAACCACATACATTAACTTGTCAACTTTGATAAGTTATAGATTATTTTTACGGCTAGCTGAGAAAGATTAAACGGCATAATATTCAACATCACTTAACGTGAATCGTCTAGTTTACTGTAAAGAATGTAAAAGAAATGTCAAAGTAGCAGTTCTTGAAATACTTGACAAAGAAACTTGTATTGAAAATGTAGGTAATGAAACTAAAGTTAGACGTTGGAAACAATATGCAAAAGTAATGGTATTGACACACCAACGCCATTCTGGAATAATGGGACTTTTTAAGAAAAAAATTAACTATGGATTGACCTGTTCCAATTCAAAGACCACATTCAAAATGATAGTTGATTCAGCTAGTAGTGAACCGTTCATTACAATGTCACAAAAAGATGCAGACAAATGGGATAATGCACAATCTCAACTATGAGAATAATTTTTGATTTCTAATCTTTCTTTTATTGCGATAAGTTATCAGATGATACTTGATGATATTTTTCAAATTTTCCTCAACGGATAATTCTGCATTGATAGAGATGCTAAGAAAATCAAGATAATCCTTATCATTCATGTCTATCTCTATTTTCCTCAACTCAACACCTGAGCTTGTATCATGCTGTCTTCTTCTCCAATCAGTCTAGCATGATTCTCACACACCCTCATGATTTCTTTGGCAAATGGTTTACTGGAATTGTTGTAATGTGAGTATAGTATTCTAAAACACGATTCCGTACTACAGCCAAGGATATTACAAATCATGAGATCATACACTAGGCTAGATTGAGCCTAAAAGGCAGGGTAATTGTGTTATGTGAGATTAATCTACTAGAAAGATTACCTGAAAATAATTTCTAAAATGTATGATTAAATCATTTAATGCATATTAGAATCTTGGAATTGTTCACCGTATGAAATATGTACAAAAATTAGAATTAATTTCATAAATATCGGATGTTTTTGATGACAGTATTGAAACCTGTATTTCTTATTGCAATAGTGACAGTTGCCATGGTTGAAGTTATGGTTCCAAGTGTTTTTGATGATTGCATATTGAGTCTTCCATTTGAGATATTAGAATAAGAGTAATAAATTATGAAATTGTATTAAAAAGGACTAACTTTGGTTCGTGATTTAATAATTATTTTAGGAGATCAACTATCTCTCGAAATATCCTCGTTGGAAAAAATTAGAAAAAACGAGGACAAAATTCTGATGATGGAGGTTTCAAATGAAATGGAGTATGCAAACCATCACAAAAAAAAATTGGTGCTGATATTTAGTGCAATGCGGCATTTTGCAAATGAACTTAAAAAAAAAGGATTTGACATAACGTATGTTGAATTTGACAAATCAGAGGAAAATTTCACAAAAGAACTAGAACGGCAATGCAAAAAATTCAATCCAAAATCCATCAAAATCACGCATCCTAGCGAATATCGAGTTTTAGACGAGGTGAAGAAATTGGAAAAGGTGCTGGGAATTACCGTAACTGTTTTGGATGATTCAAGATTTTTTTGCAAAATGGATGAATTTTCAGACTGGGCAAATTCAAGAAAAGAACTCAAAATGGAATTATTTTATCAAAAAATGAGAAAAAAGTACAATATCCTGATGGATAGTGATGGAAAGCCGGTAGGCGGAAAATGGAATTATGACATAAAAAACAGAAATCGACTACCGAAGAATCACTCAAAAATTCCCAATCCCCTAGTTTGCAAGCCAGATAAAATTACAAAACGCGTAATATCGCAATTACGAGAAAAACATACAAAGCATTTTGGGGATTTGGAACCATTTTGGTTTGCAACAACCAGGGAGGACGCAGTCAAAAGTTTGGAGGATTTCATACAAAACAGGTTGGAATTTTTTGGTCCATATGAAGACGCAATGAAAGAAAATGAAAAATTTCTATATCATTCGGTCTTATCCGTTTACCTGAACATAGGATTGCTAAATCCGCGAGACGTAATTCAAAAAGTTTTAGAAAATAAGGACCTGCCAATAGAATCAATTGAAGGGTTTGTAAGACAGATTTTAGGATGGCGAGAATTTGTAAGAGGAGTTTATTGGCACCACATGCCAAAATACTCGCAAACAAATTTTTTTAACGCAAAAAACAAACTTCCTGATTTTTACTGGACAGGAAAAACAAAAATGAACTGTATGAAATGTTGCATTGATCAAACAAAGCAGGAGGCATACGCACATCACATTCAAAGATTAATGATTACCGGAAATTTTGCGCTAATTGCGGGAATTAATCCCAAGCAGGTTTGCAATTGGTATCTGTCAGTGTATGCTGATGCGTTTGAATGGGTAGAATTACCCAATACACACGGGATGATTCTTTATGCAGATGGAGGAATTCTTGGCTCTAAGCCATATGCTGCAAGTGGAAATTATATCAACAAAATGTCCGATTATTGTAAAAATTGTGAGTATGACGTTAAAGTAAAAAATGGAAAAGACGCATGCCCGTTTAACTATCTGTATTGGAACTTTTTTTTAAAAAATCAAGAAAAATTGAAAAACAACCCTAGACTGTGGACAGCATTTTCAAATATTAAAAACATGTCAGAGGAAAGAAAGAAGCAGATTGAAGATGATTCGAAAGAATTTATGAAAACAATTTGATGGGATTATTTTACAATTAAGTCTATGAATGACATTGCTGGCGGACATAGGAAATGTGTCAAATGCCACATGTGAATGAGTCTTCCAAAGAACCTCAAAAATAGGCACGAAAATGCTTATCTAAATCCAATTCATGAGTTTGTGATATGGGTTTGTTTGGTTTTGGTAAATCTAACGAAGAAAAGGCATCTCATCTACATCATAAAGGAGTCAATCTTAGCAAAAAGGAAAAATTTGAAGAAGCCCTTGAGTGTTTTAACGAAGCAATTAGTATTGAACCTGAAGTTTGGGATTTTTGGTTCAGTAAAGGTTCAGCATTATCTGAACTAGAGAGATTTGAAGAAGCCCTTGAGTGTTATAATGAAGCAACTGTTTTGGACTCTTGGAAAACACGTTGGGAAGCATGGTTTTGTAAGGGTCAGGTATTATCACACCTCGGAAGATATGAAGAAACCTTTGTGTGTTTTGATGAAGCAATTAGTATAGACAGTACAAATCCTGATTTTTGGACTTGGAAAAGTTTTGCATTAAAGAAATTAGGAAGGCATGAAGAAGCAGAACAATGTGTTGCTAAAGCCAAAGAAATAGAAGAAAGAGAATAGATCATGCATATATTAGATTCAAATTTTAGCAATACATGCCATTTGTAAAAGAAGGCGATGAATCAAATCCTGAAATTTTATCATTGTACAAAGAAATCAACGATGAATTAAAAATTGGTAAAATACCAAATATTTTAAAAACAACTAGTATTGATCCGCAAATTGCCAGATGGTTCTGGGACGGAGTAAAGATTATCCTACTTCGGGAATCATCCATTCCAAGAATACTGAAAGAATCAATTGCACTGGTAGTTTCAAATGCAAATTCATGTGAGTATTGTACAAAAGCTCATGGGATGTTATTGCAATTAATGGGTTTTACAGAAGAAAAAATCAATGATCTTAAGGGCAGTTTTGAAAGTTTTTCAGACAAGGAAAAATCTGCATTAAACTATGCATTGAAAATTAATGATCCTGAAAATAAAATTACATCCGATGATCATAAAATTTTAAAAGATTCTGGATATGATGATAAACAAGTTGTGGAAATTACCGCAGTTGTTGCGGCATTTAATTGGGCAAATGTAATCGCAGATGCGTTAGGTACTGAAATAGAAAATCCTGATTGCTAAATTATTAGGATAAATTTTGATCTGCTAATCAATTTTTTCATTGTTTTTTTTATTTATGGAAATTTGGAAATAGGAATCAAGCCAAGATTACAAAGGAACATGAAAAGAAAGGGGATTTGAACCGAACTGGAATTCATGTTAATCTGGGCACAAATTTTCTATAACCAAAATTACCTATAAAATCAATTTTTTCATTGTTTTTTTTATTTATGCTAATTTATCAAATCATAGTATTGCCATGGGTAATGCTGGGCTGCGATAATTCAAACTAACGCATCTTTCGGGATTATTGCTCCTACCTTGTGGCTCAAACCATCGTGGATATGACATATTACGCACAGACAATATTGAAACTTCTCATTATTTCTAAATTTTAAAACAACAAGAAAGGGTGGGAAAACATTGAACGTAAATGAGTCCTAACATGAATCGTCTTCCTTAATCACCATTCTACGACGCAGAGATGGTGATTTCTTGTTAGTTCTATTAGGAACAAATAATATTTAACAATGATCCTACAAATTCTATTTTTTTTAACTTTGTAGGTTTTGATTTAATACATTCATTGACTCTTCAAACACCAAAGGATTGAGATTTATTTTTACATTTGGGACATGCTAATCCATTTGTTCGTGTTCCGCATTTTTTGCAGGTTATGTTCATCCCCACTATGTCCTGTGGCGGTGTTTTAGTTGCCTTTATTATCAAAATTGCTACCACCAGAATCCCCACTACAATTGCAATTAGTATCAGAACCATCCACTTGATAACTGAAAACATGCATAAAGAGATTTACAAAATATTGTCAAACATATGCAAGAATGTCTGTGGATATTACAGAATATGATGACCAAACCTAGGTGTTATGGGACTGCCTTATCGTCTAATCCTAAGATCATTCTAATTTTCACCTACATTTTATATGAAGATTGATAAATTAGCTACATAGGAGTATAGAGAATGGTTACCGTTGAAGAAATTGAACATGTTTCAAAATTAATGAAAATAGATATAGATGATCACAGCGAGTATTTAGAAAAAGTAAAAAAAATGATCAGTTATTTTGATATTTTAGATTCTGCAGGTGTGGAGTCTGAAGAAATATCCATGCCTGAAATTTCAATTGAGAGTTTAAGAAAAGATGAATTTATTCCATTTGAAGATAAGTTAATTGAGAAAATGAATCACTACAAAGGAACCTATGTGCACGCCCCAAAGATGTCATGACGAATCTAAAAATTTCTGCCCTTGAATTTGTTGAAGAAGCAAAAAATGGAAATATTTCCGTAGAGGATTTTATTGGAAAAACCCTTGAAAGGATTGACAGCGTAGAGGATAAACTGCATGCATTTCTATCAATTAATGACAAGGCACTTGATCAAGCTCGTGAACTAGATAAGAAAATTAAATCAGGTGAAGATGTCGGATCTTGTTTTGGAATGCCCATCTCAATTAAGGATAACATGTGCATCAAAAATAGCAAAACTACGTGTGCATCAAAAATGCTTGAAAATTTTATTGCACCCTACGATGCAACTGTAATTTCTAAATTAAAAAAACAAGATGCAATTTTTATTGGAAAAGCAAACATGGATGAATTTGCCATGGGTCTAACCACTGAATTTAGCGCATATGGTCCAAGCAAGAATCCTTGGAATACAGAATATGTTCCAGGCGGCTCATCAGGCGGAAGTGCAGTGTCCGTCAGTTCCTTTGAATGCGTTGCATCATTAGGATCAGATACAGGAGGGTCGGTCAGAAACCCTGCAAGTTTTTGTTCTACTGTAGGGTACAAACCAACATATGGTTTAATCAGCAGATATGGAATAATTTCATATGCAAACAGTATTGAACAGGTAGGACCTCTCACTAGGACTGTAAAAGATACGGCATTCATGCTAAATCTAATTGCAGGCATTGATCCTAATGACAACACTACTGTAAATAACAACAATGAGGATTATTTGGCAAATATTGATTCAGGGATTGAAGGCAAAAGAATAGGAATAATTACAGATATGATGGGCGATGGCATTGATCCGGAAGTACTAACCGCCACAAAAGAGGCCATTTCAAAACTGGAAGGGTTGGGAGCCATTTGTGAGGAGATATCGCTGGAAATGGTAAAATATTCTGTTGCAGCATACTATACAATTACAGCTACTGAAGCTGGAAGTAACCTTGCAAGGTATGATAATTTAAGATATGGTTATGATTTTCCAGTTGAGGGGTATGAGTTTAATTCATACATTTCAAAGGCACGAAGAAATTTTGGTCCTGAGGTAACAAGAAGAATGATTATCGGAGGATTTGTTCCATCCGCAGGTCATGCCGGAAAATATTTCCTGAAAGCTATGAAAGTTAAAACTAAATTAACTAAAGAAATCAACGAGGCGTTTAAGAAATTTGATCTTTTAATTGCGCCAACTGTACCTGTATTGCCATTTAAAATTGGAGAAAAAATAGATGATCCTGTATCCCTGTTTCTAATTGATATCAATACGGTAACTGCTAACCTTACTGGAAAACCTGCAATTTCGATTCCGTTTAAAATTGTAAATGGCCTTCCAATTGGAATTCAACTCTTGGCAAATTCCATGAATGATAAATTACTATTACAAGCTGCACATGCGTTAGAGCAAACAGTTACACTTCCAGAGGTTCCAATATGACCAAAATTGGTCTAGAGATTCACTGTCAATTGACAAATTTGCAAAGTAAATTATTTTGTTCATGTAAGGCAAACTATAGGGAATTTGCACCAAATGAAAATATCTGTCCTGTTTGTGCAGGAATACCGGGCAGCTTGCCCCGATTAAACCAAGAAGCTGTAAAAAAGGCAACAATGATTGCAATGGCATTAAACTGCTCAACTCCAGAAAAAATTGCATTTTTCAGAAAAAATTATTTTTATCCAGATTTACCCAAAAATTTTCAGATTACTCAATTGAACATCTATGGAGATACCAGTGTAGGAGGAACCGGAACAATATCCATAGGGGACAAAAAAATTAGAATTACTCGAATACAATTAGAAGAAGATCCGGGTAGAATAATTTACGAGGGTAGTTCTTCTAAAAATCAAATCACACTAGTTGACTATAATCGCGCAGGTACACCTTTAGTGGAAATTGTAACTGAGCCCGATTTTGAAACGCCTAGAGAAGTTCGTGATTTTCTCAACATTTTATCGGATTTGCTTAAAAATCTAGGCGTGGCAGACCCTAGTTTAGAGGGTGCGATGAGGGCAGATGCAAATGTGTCCGTACATGGAGGAAATAAAGTCGAAATTAAAAACATTGGTTCATTTCATGATTTAGAAAAAGCATCCCACTTTGAAATAACAAGGCAAGAGAGTCTACATGATAGAGACATCCCCATTGCCCAAGAGACTCGTCATTGGGATGATAGGAGAAAGATTACTGTATCTTCACGTTCAAAAGAGGAAGATTTGGATTATCGTTATTTTCTTGAAGGGGATATTCCATGGGTAAAAATCAATCCTGAAATTCGAGATGAATTAAAATTAAAAATGCCTGAAAGCATAAATTCTAAGAAAGAACGATACATATCAAAATATAAAATATCGGCACAAGTTGCAGACGTTTTATCATCAGATAAATTCTATTCAGATTTATTTGAAGCAGCACATACAGAATCCAATGCAAAAGAAGTTGCCAATATTATCACTACGGAACTAATGGGTTTAGAAGACACCCGAGAAAAACGTGAAACATCAAAGCTTACCGCAGTTCATTTAAAAGAATTAGCCGACGCAATTCAAACAGGTACTGTATCTAGAAATTCTTCTAAAAACGCATTGCATGCAATTTTAAAAACAGGAAAATCAGTATCTGCAGTAATCTCTGAATTAGATTTAGGAAATGTTTCAGATGAAACAGAATTATTAAAAATTGTGGAAAAAATAATTGCTGATGAGCCGCAAGCAGTGGAACAAGCAAAATCTAATATTCAAACAATCAACTATTTGGTAGGAAAAGTAATGCAAGCAACTAAAGGAAAAGCAGATCCAACGTTAACGTTGAATTTGTTAAAAAAACAGATAGGCATATGATGTTTGATTTATCTTTAGAAGATGTGGAATTTATCAAAATTCTTGCCACATCTGATTCTACAATACTACAAGCAGGCATGAATGAAGCAACAAAACAGAGATTAGATGACCGCGTAGGCACGATTTTAAGAGAATACTATAAAGAAAATACTCGAAATACAGGCACCCAGTGGACTGAACAATTAATGAAATTTGGAATTACAGAAGATGACGGTAAAGCAGCTATTGCATGTGCAAGACGTCTTGGAATAGATATTTCATAAATATTAAAAAAGTGAACAAGCCCAGGGCAGAATCCCGTTTGGTTTCCTTTAGAGTGATGAAACTCAGGGGGTAATGGTGGACTTGTTCCTAATGATAATGCTAGGGGATTATGGTAATTAAGTATAATTTTTTTTGTGTAATAATTGCAAGCAATGATAAAATTCTTACAATTAAAAATATAATTTTTACAATCTTTTGTCTGAATTGCGTTTTTTGATCGAAAGCAAAAAAATCTTTTTGAAAATTTATGAACCTAGTGATAGTGTATTTTATTATCTTTTAGTGTCTTATCCAGAGGTGCGGTAATTATCCTATCTGATCCTTTGCACTGATTTTTTCCCTTGTAATGTTTGTGGATTTTAATTTTAGCCATCATGATGCTGTCTATCCCATAACTTCCGTGATGATCTGTAACTTCTTGGCTAACAATATGGCACACTTTAGAAACATTACACCACTTACACATAATGTTCATTGTTTTCTTATCTGCCATGAATTTTCTGCAAGAATTATGAACTTAAGTTTAATGGAAAAAATTCTAAATTGTATTAAAACAAGAATCAGTGATAATTAAAATTATTTTGATCTTTTTCTAATTTGCTGAACCACCATTGGTAAAAAGGCCCCCACATCAGAAACAATTCCTAGTGCTTGCCATGTGCCTCTATCCATCAATTTAGTAACTGTTGGCTGACTGATATCTACAACAATTACCTTAACAGCAGCTGGTAGCATATTTCCAGTTGCAATAGAATGAAGCATGGTTGAAATCATTATTACCATGTCTACGCCTTTGAGAACTTTTTTGTATTGCCTTTGAGCTTCTGCAACATCTGTGATTACATCAGGTAATGGGCCATCATCTCTAATGGAACCTGCCAAAACAAACGGAATTTTATTTTTTACACATTCATACATTATGCCTTTTGTTAATTTTTTAGTTTTAACCATGTTGGAGATGGATCCTGCTTTGAATACAGCATTAATGGTGTCCATATGGTTTCTATGTCCATGATAAGCTAAAGTTCCATCCCTAACATTCATGCCCAAAGATGTTCCAAGTGTTGCATATTCTATATCATGTACAGCCAATGCATTTCCAGCTAATAATCCGTCAACATACCCTGATCTAATTAATTCAGATATTGAATCATCAGCACCAGTATGCACAATTGCCGGACCGCCAACAATGATAATTTTTCCGCCCTTCTTTTTGGTGTTGAAGATATCATCAGCTACTTGTTTTGCAATATGTTGAGTTGGTCTTTCACTAGAGCTTGAACTGCCCATAAATTCAAAAACATTAACCCCCTCACGTGGACGTTCTGGTGGTGTAATCTTGACTCCATCCTCTCCCACAATAATTTGATCATTTTTTTGTACATCTCTAACTGGAACACAATGAGCTTTGTTTCCTTTTACAACAATGCATTTGTCCATCATCATATTTCCAACAACAATCCATTTTCCATTTACAAAAACTTGTGTGTGATTATTTGTGGTGCTGTAAAAATTATCAGGCATTACAAAATTTTTTGGTGATTTTTTTAATTTAACTTCTTTTTGAATTTTAGATGTAGCCCCCTCCCTGTAAATTGTTTTTAATATTTCATCTAAGTGTAATTGATCATTTCCAGTAATGGTTAATCTTGCATAGGAGTGGTCCTTCTTCTTACTGCCGATGTCTATTTCTTCGACATTAAATTCACCCTTTAAATCCATAATTTTATCAAAAATTTTAGTTAAAATTGATGAATCTATCAGATGGCCACTAACTTCAATTT
This sequence comes from Candidatus Nitrosopumilus sp., assembly GCA_028335865.1. Lineage (GTDB taxonomy): Archaea > Thermoproteota > Nitrososphaeria > Nitrososphaerales > Nitrosopumilaceae > Nitrosopumilus. The sequence goes on along the minus strand of JAOKTA010000003.1, from coordinate 18,955 downwards.
CCTGTGAAAATTTACTCATTTTCATACTTAGACATTATCATAACTAAAGGTTTTGTATCAATTTTTTTAAATAAATTCAGTCACACTTTAGGTTTTTACCATAATTTACAGTGATTTTCCACAAGTTATTCTGATTTTAAAAAATTGTTCTTCTGATTCCAACAATTACAATGGCTGGAACCCCTAGGTACATTCCAAGATTTAGTGCGATTACTGATAGTCCAAGTCCTAGAACTTCTGACTCAGAGTTTGCGTTATCCATTAGGGATAATGATGATAGCATTGGAGTTAGTCCAACTTTTACAATTTCCTTAAACATTGGATGCTCTCGCTCCATGTCTGCAATTGCTGGTGAGAATGAATAGTAAACATCGTTAAACATTCCCATGAATTGTGTCCCTAATTCCGTTTGTAACAATTGATTATCACGTAACTCTCGTAACTGTTGAACTTCAATTGACATTTCGGAACCATATGTGGCCGTTGCAATTAGACAGCCACCGCCTTCTTCAGTGGATTTTTCATTTGAAATTACTTCAGTTTGAGTTGCTACATCATCAGGCAAGGTAACAGGTTCATCAATTGTAAATAATTCTTGTACACACACATCGTATTCAGGTGCACAAACTTCCAGAGTCCAAGTTCCATAAACTAAATTATTAGTAGAATCAATTTTATTGTCCACAATGTATGCCGGCTTACTTGTGTCTACACCCCCCGGATAATTTCCAGGTGAACCATCAGGTTTTGTAGTTTTAAATGTAATATCAGCAGATTCAGGTGCGTCTCCAGTTACGCGGTATCTAGTATAATCTGCGTCTTCATAAATTTCTAAACTGTTAATTGTTAATTGAGTTACTGCAAATATCATTGGAACCATGACACCAATCATGGCAACAGCTACTATTGCAATAATGAATGAAGATTTCAATATCAACATGAAGTGTATGAGGTGTTTAGTAATTAATCAATCTAAATCTTTGAAATTTTCATCATTAAAAGGTCTGAGGATATAGGATGGCATGAAAAAGCGCCTAAAGGTATTGATTCAATATCTGGATCAATACTGACAACAAACTCAAAGATCCATGTGATTCACGACAAATTGATGCTTGAATAGGCATAATTCAATGGCATTTTGTTGCGATTCTTTCTTATCGGCCATATTCTTTAATTTGTTAATAATTTCCAAATAAGCTTGTAGACATTTTGAATGATCATCATCAACATACATCATCATATGTGAAGGTATCTTGTTTGTTAATTTGTAATAGTTGATCAAAAAAGATAGCTGTTGGATTCTATCTAAAATCAAACCAATTTTTTTAAGCATAATTGTTCCGTTTGTATTTAGATTTACCGTGGTTGATAAAGAATTTTGATCATTATCGCTTTGAAAAACACTATTTTTTTTAGACATGCTCTTGAAATACAATTTTAGGATACCATCAATTCCTTTAAGATAATTATTGATTTGCGTGTGTATTGTGTCATAGTTTGTTGGTTCAATAGAATAGCGATACGGGGTGGTTTTACTATCTTCTAGAATAAAACCTAGGGGATTAGATTTGTTCTTTGTATTATTTTGAATTACATTTGTTAAATCTTTTTTTTCACATTTAATTTTTAATGCTATTTGATTAATTGTCGCAGATTCCTTTTTTGTTAAATATAAAAATATATTTTTTTCAATATCTGGTTTTTGCATATGTCTAAAATTATGTAAACACTGGCTATAAGGGATAATGTTAATTTTGAATTTAAACTGGAAGTATTACCTTGCCTTCAAATTTTTGAACGTTATCTTTTTCAAATATTTTTTCTAACTTTTCTTTTTGTAGTTGTGTTACACCCTGAACTATTGTTTTTGAAGAACCTGATTTATCCACCAATGCAAGAATATATCCACTATTGTCAGTTAAGATGAAACCTGCAGACTCATCTACAAATGCGTAGAGATTTTCTTCTCCAACTGCTTGCCACACATTAGACTTTGTAGCGGCAAGTGCCAATGCAGGCATCGCTTTTCCACCAGTTAATGTATTAAGATACTCTCTGGACTCTGCAACTCTTTTTTGTCCCAGTTTTAATGCCTGAAAATACTGCATATTTGACAAAGAATTTGTTTATTATAAAAACAATCTTGATTCAAAAAGACAATTATAGAATCACAATTGAAATGTATTATTGCCTCTTACAAATAATGTAATAATAAAATTAAACGAAATTACAACAATGGTTGAAGATAAATCTAAACTCACAGAATCTGAAGTCGAGGAAATAAAAATTATTTTTAGAGAATTAGTTAAAAAAAATGAGCGCTATGATCTTGATGAGATTGAATTCTGGTTTGAAAATGAGGGCAGTTGGAAAATAAAAGAGTCAAGAGTACGCATAACCAATCTTGCAAATTATGTTCAAGACAAATATCAACAGACCGCTCATTTGAGAATTATCTCTGATGATGACTGTGGTTGTTAGGGTCCATTTTTATCAAAATATCAGCACATCTTAAATCTGAGATTTATCTAATGGTCCTAGTTCATTTATCGAATGTACCTAATTCCTATTATGTAAATTCACACTAATCCTAATTGCACATTCATAGTGAGTGATGAGAAGAACAGGATTTATTTCACCTGTGTTTTTCTATCTTCTCCTCGCTATCCCTAAACTAAAAAACTTGTTTTGTACTGGAGTTACACGATATGAATTATTTTTTAAAATTAGAATAAATACTGGAAATTATTATTTTTTGCACGAATAAATCTAGACTGTGAGGATACATTGCGGCATTGACTGTTGTTTTAATTGCAATTACAGTAGTTGGCGGGGATTAATTCAGCTCCAAATACTTAGTGCATTGAACATAATATTGATACATGTGTTGTAAAATTTCTAGCATGTGTTTTTATGAACTTAAGTTTCTAATTGTTCCAACAATCTGCCAACGATTTTAGAATTTTCTTCGCGTTCATTTATGATGTCCTGAATTCTTTTATTATTTTTATCACCTTTTTGCATAATTTCAAAATACTCCTGATCAAGATCATTGTTTGTTTGAAGTCGTTTTATGACCTCAAACAAGATACCAATAACCTCTTTTTGAGCGTCAATTAATTGATCTTTTTCAGATTCAGACATTTTTTCAGATTCAGACATTCTAACTATTTTTCCTGAATTATCTTTGTAAATATTTCTTTTAGTTTTGATGTGTCTGCTACAAACTGATTGGTTTTTTCTTTAATTCATGCCTGAGATACATGTTTTTTAGAAAGTATCAGAGATTAAGAGAACTAACTACGTTGTCGATTTGTCCTTTGATCAAAATTATTTCATCTTGCTCTTTTCCAACATACAATTTAACGCAGCATTCCTGAATTGATTTGTTAGTCAGTTTAATCATGTAAGTTATTTTCGCGTTAAACATTTCATTGACAGCATTGTTAGCTGATAAAGTCATAGAATCATCATCGTAATCAGAATTATCTCTAGTGTGAAGTAAGTTAGTATAGAATTGTGCACTATCTTCAAGTGCTAGAACAAATCTTGTGAAATCAGCATGGTTCTCTTGAACAAATTCTTTAGTTTTTGTAAATACTTGCTTACGGCCTAATTTGTCTACGTGCTGTTTTAGAATATCCCTTTTGGATTCTGTAACGTTCTTTAAAAAATCCTCATAGTCATTATTTGCAGATTTACCAATAGAGAAAACTCTAGTTTGTTTATTTCTCATTTGCTCTTCAATCAGTTCTTTTTCTAGGTAGTGCTCCAAAGTAAAACCAATGTCATTGCTTGCGTATCTTTTGCCCTTTTCATTAATAGTATTATTGTAAATATTAGTCCATGTTGCTTTATCGTCCAGTATGCGGATTATGGGAAAGATGATTTCCTTAGGGATTACTTTTCCAGTTCTAACCATAAAAAATAATGTTTAGAATATCATTTAACGGTATAGCATAAACTAGTATCAGTTCTAGATAATTTAGTATTGTGTTCTTCTCTAGTTAGAATAGATACGGGATAGATGATTTCTACCAGATTAGCATTATTTTTGTTAATTTGTGCCCATAATCAAGATGTTTTAGACATTTAACCAAAGTTAATCAAGACCGATTTTATTTGTAAATTATGTTTGCCAAAATATCATACTTATTGATGATAATTGGAATAGCAGGAATATTACTTTCAATTACCCTTATCGGAGATTACAGTGAAACAACAATACTTGTCGTTATGATTTTTGGAATAGTTATGCTCTCAATAGGTGCATTTATGAAAAGTTTCATTAACCAAACAAGAAAAATAAACGAGAAAAAAGACTCACAATAGCATTATTTTTGTTGGTTTATTTCTATGATGGTGGTTTAGCTGTTCTTTGATCAAATCTAATGAAGACGTATTTTATTTGTAAATTATTCCATAAAAACAAGAAAAATGTTCTATCAAAACATAAGTGATTTGTATGTAATTTCATTTGTGCTTTTGGCAGCATGGACATTATCCCGTCAGGTCATAAATACTGCCTTCAATCAGTGAAATTCTGAATAAAGAAAATAGTAAAGGAATTCGTACATGGTTGAACCCTTCTGGGTATGGGGTAAGTAGGGTCTCATGGTTGCTTATGAGAATTTCTGGAATTTATTTACTAATATTTTTCGTCGTACATGTAATTCATGCAATGTCTGTTCTGGATAGAATGTCTTGGGGACAATTATTATTTTTAACATATTCCCCATTAGGTTTTGTTGTCTTATCTGTAATGATTGCTTTAGGTGCATTTCATTGTCTTAACGGCATTAGATTGATGTTAAATCAAGGCGGAATAGGAATTGGAACTCCGACTAGACCGGATTATCCGTATCAAGTTCAATCAATGGGCAAAAAGAACAGACTGTGCATTTACGTTACTATGGGAGTCTCAGCATTGGCATTATACGCCGCACTAGGGGTGTTTTTCAAATTTTAAGAATAAGGGAAAGTCATATTCGAAAAATCCATTACGGCACAGCTTTAGGTGCCATAGGATTAGTTGCGTTACACATTTCAGTCAGATTTGCAACGGGAAATTTTGCAGCATCGTTGTCGTATGAGTCTGTAATTTCTAACTATCAAAATTTTACTTATGCATTACTTTTAGAAATGATTTTAATTTTAGTATCAGTTCATGGTTTTAATGGCCTTCGAGGTATTTTGCTTGATTATAGAAGCGGATTAAAATATGAAAAAGCTGTGAATTGGGGGTGTTTTATTTCGGTGCTTGCATTAGTCACATACGGAACCATCACCATAGTTCTTGCAAATCAAATTAAACTTGGATTCTAATTGATAATTTAATCTTGCAATATTTGATTCAGAATCTCTTTTAGTTTTGGATGGGTAATCCCATCTTCTGCGGATTTAAAAAAAGAGTCTACTGCTTCTTTAGATGACCCCTCTTTTTGATACATTTTTGCTTGTAATGTCATTTCTAATTTATCAATTTGACGTACAATTTTTGATTCAGGAGATTCTTGTTTTTGGTATTCTTTCCAAATTTGAGCATATTGTGATTTTATGGATTCAGGTAAAGTGCTGATCATTTCATCATATGCGTTATTTTCAATTTTTATTTTATTTTCTTTGCTTATTTGGTTGGGAGTATAATCTCCAATTTTTGATTCAGCCAAATCATGCAATAATATCATTTTTAATATTTTCTCAGAATTGTAATTTTCTAAATCAGATATTATCATGCCCATTATTGCCATAGAATAACTATGATCAGCCACAGATTCAGGGTGTTTTAGAGATAATTTGTCTATCCATCCCTGTCTGGAAATATTTTTTAAATTTACTGCAGTTTTAAAAAAATCTAAAATCATGATACATTATGGATAATATTTTGTCCTAATGAATTTTCATATTTACTTTTTCGAATCACATAATAATTAAGTCAAATTAAACAAGATATGAAAATTTACACAAAAACAGGAGATGACGGGAATACAGGTTTACAGGGTAATTTTAGAATTGCAAAATCACATCCAAGAATTATGGCATATGGGACAGTAGATGAAGCAAATGCAGCCATAGGTATTGTTTTAACAAATGTATTGGATGATGATGTCAGTCAACTTTTGAGTCAAATTCAAAATGATTTATTTTTACTGGGTTCCGATTTATCCAACCAGAATCTAAATGATCTTAAAAATAGGGTATCCTTGGAGATGATTGAAAAATTAGAAAAATCAATTGATCTGTTTGAATTAGAATTATCCCCGCTAACAAATTTCATTCTACCTGGAGGAAACTTAGCAGCTGCACAGACACATCAAGTTAGAACAATTGTAAGACGGGCAGAAACACTAGTAGTAAAATTAAGCGATAAGGATGAAATAAATTCCAACTGCATCAAATATCTCAACAGATTATCAGATTTGATGTTTGTATTGGGTCGTTTAATCAATAAGCGAAAAGGGATAGAAGACATCCTCTGGAAACCATAAAAAGACAAACTTTAATGTCTCATCTTGAGTATTTTTTTTAGTGCCAGGGTAGCTCAGCCTGGAAGAGCACTCGGCTGAAGACCGGGCTGTCGCTTGTTCAAATCATGCCCCTGGCACTCTTGATTTAATTTACTTTAGATCCAATAGTCTCAAAAATCATTAATTTGATAAATATTGGACATTCATCCACATGATTCAAAAAATCTATTCCTGTTTTTTATGTTAATTAGAATTAATGAAAACACTTGAGTTAGATGTTGTTATCATTTCTACTGCTTTAATTGACATGTTTTCTTTTTTTGAAATTTTCAGTAGTTCATCAGAATGTTCTTCCTTCAAATGGTTTAGAAATTCTATTTCCTCAACATTATTACACTTAAAATCACATGAAGGAAATACGCAATCAAAATTCAACAAACTAAGTATTCCGGCCTATTAAAAAAATTCATCTAATTGCTAAATTACTTAGGAATTAAGGAAAAAAATAACGTTTACGGAATTATATGAATAAAAATGAGGGATTAGAAATTACTCTCAAAAAAGTCTATGCGTCAACCAAATTAAAGAAACTTTTTCCAGAACTTGATTTCTCAGAGATACATTTTACGCAAAGTGTCTCTTTACTGGAATTAATGTCATCTCTAAGTTTTTGATTAGAAAATTTCTTTACAATGGCAACTCGAGTAGTATGAAATTTATTCATTTGATTGCCATCCACGGAAAAAAATTCTTTCATCGTAAGTTTTACCCCTCGTGTAACATCCTCACCCTGAGTATAATTAGAATCTTCAATGTGAGTTATGGTAAACGGATGACCATCAATTTTTGCCAACGATACTGAATCTTTTACTACCAGATAATCTGTTAATTTTGCTATTTGCTTTCACCTCCCAATAGCATGTCTAATTATTAATTGAAGATAAATTCATTCAAGAGTTAATTGTTGACTTGGGTGTACTCTATTTTCAACAATATTACAACATTAAAAATAACAGAAAAATAAAAAATGCACAGAAGATAAATTTAAGATAACACATCTAAAAATATGATCAAAAATGAAGATTTAGATCAGTGGATAAGTGAATTTCATCCCACAGTTGAAACAGATGTTCTTGAGGTCTTAAGAGCCCGTGTTCAATATGCAATATTAGATCAGCTAAATTACATGATTTCAGGACAAGTTGACTCTATAGATGAAATTAAAAAGATAGTTCTTCAAGAAATTACAGAGATCACCAATGAATCCATAGAAGTAGACACAGATTAAGTGTAAAAAGTCCGTAAAAGGACATAATGTTTAAAAGTCACACCATCCCAAGATTTTCGATATTCATGGCAGAAAAAAAAGTTACAAAAAAAGTCACGGCTAAAACTAAAAAAACAACCAAAGCAACCAAGTCAAAATCAAAGGCTAAAAAAATTAATGAGGAGCCTAGCGATGGCGGAATTGTAATAGTTGATGATGATATTGTTATCGACCAAGACAAGATAAATGAAGAGCGTAGAGCATATCTTGAAGAAGCAAGATCACAAGAAGCCGTAGATTAGAAAAGTGCAGATTCATTTACTACATACGCTGACTCACATCATCCAATTTTATTTCAAAAAAACAACCAAAACAGGTGATCTTAAGAGCCCAAATTTGACCGAAATGAATCATTTGAGTCATACGTTGTAATAAAAAAATAAAATGAGAGAATTCTTCTAGAAACTCTCCCACTATCCATGTACTTGATCAAGCCCATGTAGCAACACTTTACGGTCCTAACAAAAGTCCGTTTAACACGAAATAGATAACTCGTGTTAGTAGCAATTGACCGTTGTTTGTTCATCAACTGTGGTAATTGATGATCAAGAAGTGTATGAGTAAATTACCATCGGGGATCCTAATAAGATCAATCTATTAACAAAACCTAGTGTTACAAAAAAAGAGACTTGACCCTAGAATTGGAATGTGTCTGGGAATTCCAGATGTGGTGATTGTTGGAATTAGAAAAATAAAATGAGAGAATGCCAACGACGGAATCCTCTCAAGTGTAACAACACCCATGTTGTATTCATCAAACGTGGAGTGATTAATTTGATGATCAAGAAGTGTATGGGATGCCTACTGAGGGGGATCTTAATAAGATCAATCTATTCTGTTTCTTAATTATGGGAATTAAGAAATCAAATGTTCTAATTGTTGGATTTATCCTTGCCTTAACGGCTGTAATGGCCTTGGGGTATTCCTGTTCCATTGATAGATGCGGGTTTTAGTTGAATGAGGCACCATCAAGTTCTAGTGGTTATGTACGTGATAAATTTTCTATTATTAATCCAGACTCAGGTAAAAAAGAGACTTCGGCCTAGAATTACGTAAACTAAAAGTTCTTTTTTAAAATCAGATTAATTTTCATATTTAATATCTAGTTTTAATTTTTTGATATATCTTAATCCTGTTGCCCCAATACCTAGCATTAATGCTCCAACTATGACCCAAACTATAACAACTAAATTTACTGGACCTGTTATCAAATACATAATCGCTGCAAATAACATTATGATTCCAGCAATAATTAGTAAATACGCAACTAATTTTGCAACAACTACTGCCTGTTCACGGTTCATGATTTACAAAGAAAATATGTCTAAATTTACCTTTTTGTTATTGTAAAAATAAAATGAGAAGAATCCTCATTCCTCCCAAGTCTAACAACAGTAGTGTACGGGTGTTAAATTCGCTGTATACTAGTGGTAGGATCAAGATTGATATAAAAAACTCACCCCGCAGTAATCTTTCGTTATGTAAATCAAAAAGGCTGTTTTAAAATCAAAATTATTTTGGATACATTACTATGAATTATCGTAATTAGATCCTAACTTGTGCCAGTCTATCAATTTTGTTTAGATACGCCCTAGAAATCTTTATCAGGTTTAACAATCTAAAGGATCTATGCAAGCATTATGTTTGATCACAGTTAAACCTGGAAAAGTAGATTCGGTAGTTGAAATATTAAAGAAGAAAAGAAAAGTCGTCAAACAAACAATGATAGTTACAGGTAGAGCAGATGTCAGTGTGATTTTAAAAGGCAGTATGGATGAAATTAATCAAATGGTAATTGGTTTTAAAAAAATTAAAGATATTGTAACTACGGAAACTCTAATTGAAGTGGAGGTGGATTTAGGATGGTAAGGGCAATAATTTTAGTAAAATCTCCAAAAAAACTCATATCGGTTAAATTAAAAAAATTAACATCCATAGTTGACTCATTTCCAACAAGCGGTCAATTTGATGCAGTTGCAATTATTGATGTAGAACAGTTAGTACAGATAAAAGAAGTAACAAATGAAATTCAAAAAATTAGCGGTGTTGAACGGACTGAAACAATGGTAGAAGTTCAATAGGCATAATTTAAAATTATTTTTAAATTAGAGTAATTGATTTAAGCAACTTTAAGCTATATTGTATGTGAATATCAAGAAAGTCGGTAACGTAATCTTAGCTGTCAAAGATTTAGACAAATCCATAAAATTCTACCATGAAATAATTGGATTGCCAATCAAAGACCAAAGAGAAACATGGGTAGATTTAGGTACATCCGGAGCTTTGTTGAGTTTACATCCTGCATCTCTAACGGCTCAACACGTAGGCAGTTCAATAGAGAATGGAATAAGTCTAGGATTCATAGTAGGTGATTTAAAATCTGCACTTGAAGAAGTAAAAACAAAAGGTGTTAAGGTTTATCGAGACACCATTGAAAAAGATGCAGGCAAAAACGCAGTGATTTTAGATCCAGATGAATATCTAATTTCATTGTTTGAGCCAACATACAAAGACCAGGATCAACAAACTAGCGGATATCATGGATTTACACCAACATAGATTGTTTTTATAAAAAACAATCCTAAAATTTTCTTTTTAAATTATCTAGTATCTGATAGTTATCAAAATTATTTATTTAATTTTTCAAAATAGATTTTTCTAGAAATAATAATCTTAATTGATAAAACTATGAGAACACCTGAAGTTAATACCAATAACCAATCATTTGCTTGAAAAGTAAAGAAACGGGTACTAATTGGAGCAAATAATGGAAATGCAGAACCACCTCCAATCAATATATCAAATGAAATATGAGATAAAATTGCAGCAAATGAAATCACACCTAAAAAATAATCTTTTTTTCCAAACAAAAACATCATAACAATGGTAACCAAAATAGCAAAAATGAAACCATGTCCCAGTCTAGCAATATTTTCAATTCCAAAAAATTGTATCAAATGATCAGCATCCAATAGTATCGCAAATCCACCAGACGCTATAATATATCGATATGCAAGAGTTGGGAGGGCAACAATCATACCAAAACCAATATGTCCCAGCACATGTTCTAGTGAGGCACTTTTTAGAATTTCAATTCCAATTTTGTCATCTTTTTCAACATTATCTGAAAAATAATCCAGTGAAATACCAATCAAAGAAAATGATAAAGATAATAATCCATATGTTAAAAATGTCTTAAACCAAAATTTTAGAGCATTATTCAATATAGAGTATTTTTAAAAAACAATATTTGAAGTTTAAGCAGCATGTATTTTGAAATAAAAAAATACTAGACGATTTTTTTTATTTTTGAAACAAGTTGCTCAGAATTTTTCTCTTTTGGATTAATTGATACATAAAAAGTGACATTATTTTTATGCAAAATAACAATATGGGTTTTTGCATGTTTTAAAATCACATGATCTAATTTTCCAAGTTCGTTCTCGCTGGATTGTCTTAATGAGATTAATGTGGAAACTATGAAAAATTCATTTTTGATTTCTTCAGATTTTAAGAAAGGTTTAACATTAGGTTTGATTATGCCAGTTAAAGTCCTGCCATATGCATTGATTACACCAGCATATCGAATATGGTCAGATAATTTTAGAATACTTTGGCATTGTTTCTTGTAAGATATCACTGCATCTCGCAATTTATCTGCAGGAGTTTTTTTCATATCCAAAATTAATCTAGGAATCTAATAAGGATTATCAATAATTTAAAATTAAATTTCTATGGATTATGTCTATCAGAAGGTCTACTTTGTAATTTTTTTCTCAATTCTAAATTCTCTTTAACTAATTTATCATTTTGAGTTTTCAATATCTGAACAGAATTTCTACTAGTAAATAGCGGATGTCCTGGTGGAACTACTGGAGAATCTTTAGATAGTAATCCTGAAGCATAATCTTGGTACATTCTTTGGAATCCTTGAAGTTTTTGATTCATTGTTTCATTATGTTGTGCTAATTGTGGCTTCATCTGATTGTGATTTACAGGTGATAGCGGATGAGTTAATCCAGGAGGCAGTCTTGGAAATTGAAATGCCATATGAGGAATATTTGGATTTAATCCATAAAGGTCTTGCAAGTGTCTCATTACCATATTATCCATATAATCTGTCTAAATTTGGCATATTTGTGGCTTACTTTAGTCATTTGATATACTCTTTAGTCTAATAATAGTAATTTTTGCTCAATTTCAGTTGATCGTAGATCGTTATAGATTACTAATTTTGATCAATATTAGTCATGATGGAGTTAAAAAGATCGTGTTTGCGATGTAAAAAAAATATCAAAGACGAGGAGTTACACAAAATTGTAATGTATGTAGTTCAAGAAAAATTTACAGAGCATCATTATGAACATATTGAATGTCCAGAAAAATTTACAATTTAATTGAATTTATAAAAATAAAATATTATCCTTTAAATCCCAATACTTCATAAATCTCACCAGTTGATCTAGAACGATAATTCCATTCATCATTTTTCCAAATTATTTTTTCAAAATCATCTTGTAGTGTTGGATGTAGACGCTCACATACATCACTACCAATTAAAATCTGATTTGCTTTTGCCATATTTTGAATTTTTGCGGCAATATTCATTGCAGGTCCCATTAAATCCACATGAGAATTAATTTCATCTGCACCGTATCTAACAACAATATTTTGGCCAAAATCAACTCCTATTTTTACCATCAAATCAGGATAGTCATATTGATTCAGTATGGGATTAATTCCTTTTTGAATAACTGTATTCATAGATTTTGCACAGTTAACTGCATTATCAGCTATAAGTAACGAATTATTATCTGCAACAAAATAACCAATAACTGCATCTCCAACAAATTTTAAAACATACCCATTATGATTTCTAATTACCGCAGCCATTTCTTGTGCAAAAGAACTAATAATAATTGCAATTTTTTCTGCAGGCATTTCTAAAGCCATAGTAGTTGAACCAACTAAATCCACATACAAAACAACCATATCTAATTTAGAAAACACATGTTTTCGAAGGAATTCCTCAGATTCATCTACCACTCCACTGTACTCATATCCTTTTTTCAAAGCACCCCAAACTCGTTTTTGAGTTTCTACAATCATAGTTTCAGAATCTAATGTTTTTTCAGTATGTCTACTAAGTAACATATCAACTACAGGGTTGCTTTTTTTAGTATTTTCTTTTTCAATCATTTTTAGTCATTTATTCCAAGGGAAAATCAATTTTGCATAGGGTACATTTACCTCTATTGCCCCTATAACTGGGGTCATAGTATTCAACAATCGCATTGTTACAATTATCACACAGTAATGTTGATTCATCCATGCCTAGAAATAGGAATTAATCTATTTAGATATTGTCGAGTATTGGAAAAATATACCACCATACTAGAAATTCATACAAATAATGATAATGAAGGTTTAAGGAGAGTAAAATTAGGAAAATTTTTGTGCGACTAGGTTCAAGATCACCAGATGAATTCATCCAGATACTAAATAAAAAAAATGAATTGATACAAAATGAATTTTTAAAAAAAATTCTAGAATTAACAGAAATGGTAGATGTGAAAGTTATGATGGGAGACTCAACAATTACAGAACAAAAAACGTTTGATCCAAAACAGATTACAAATTATCTTGAAAAACTAATCCAAAAATTAACGAATTGGTCACTTCAAGATGTATCAGTTACCAACAATGAAGATCTTAGAAGAATATTTACAAAATTTGAAGTCAATGAAGGAAATTATTTAATATCAGGACACATATCATTACAATTTCACGTATTGCTATTCTACAAACCACTTCAAAGAGTGATTGATTGTCAAAAAGAATTAGCAGAGATTGTAGATAAAACAAAAAACAAAGAAACAGAGCTATCCGATAACAGTGATCAATTTGTATTGAATAAATTAAAAGAAATGGGATACAAAGATTTTGATCATCAAAAACTATTTGAAGTATTTTATGAAGACGAAGAGTTTAGTAAAAAAGTATATGAAGAAATTGAGAAAGATTCTGGAGAAGAATTTAAAAGATTATCAGAAAAAAAGAATGAACTGTTTAAGGAATTAGATTCATTGTTAATTGAAACGTATCAAACAAGTTCTGTACTTATTGATGATACAAGATTAGTTGGTGGCGAAGAGGGCGCTCTATTTACACTAGATATTGAATTTATTAAAAATAATAATCGCGAAGGGCTATTTGATCCAAGAAAAATGTCAAGTGTAGCAAAAGATAACATTGTAAAAAAATTAGAAGAATTAGAAATGGCAATTAAAGAATAGAACGTCATTTTAATTTTAAAATTACGCATAAAAATTAAATTAATAAGGATAATCCATCGATGAACTCAAATACACCAAATAAGTAGCAACATCTCCAATGAATCCAACATATGATGAAATACTGAAAGCAAATGCATTACGAGGCAATGTAATTAGAAAAACCCCTTTAATTCATTCACCTACATTTAGTGATTTAACAAATTCAGAAATTTACCTAAAAGAAGAATTTAGACAAAAAACAGGATCATTCAAAATTCGAGGAGCATATTATAAAATAAAATCATTATCTGAAGAAGAAAAAAAACACGGAGTGGTAGCTGCATCTGCAGGAAATCATGCACAAGGGGTAGCGTTAGCATCGTCATTAGAAAATATTTCATGCACAATTGTAATGCCAAAAAATGCATCGCCTGCAAAGGTAGCAGCAACAAGAGGATATGGTGCCAATGTTATACTAGAAGGAATGAATTATGATGAATCATATTTTAAAGCAAAAGAAATTGCAAAAGAGACAGGCGCTACAATAGTACAAGCTTTTGATGACCCTCAAATCATAGCAGCGCAAGGAGTAATAGGATTAGAAATATTGGAAGACCTTCCAGATGTTGAAGAAATTTATCTACCAATAGGTGGTGGCGGTTTAGCTGCAGGAACTGTAATAGCCATAAAAGAAAAAAATCCAAATGTCAAAGTGATAGGCGTTCAATCAAAGTCATTTCCTTCAATGTATGAATCAGTTAAACAAAACGAAAGGAGATCAACAGGAGGGGATAGAACAATAGCAGATGGTATTTCAGTAAAAATGCCAGGAGAAATTACTTTTAAAATAATTAAAAATCTAATAGATGAAATTGTATTAGTTGACGATGATGAAATTACTAAAGCAATGTTTCTATTAATGGAAAGAATGAAATTTGTGGTTGAGCCTGCAGGTGCAGTAGGGTTAGCATACTTAATTTCAAAAAAACCATCACCTGGAAAAAAAGTGGTAGCAGTTTTAGCAGGAGGTAATGTCGACATGTATCTTTTAGGTCAAATTGTAGATAAAGGACTGGCTGCAATGAGCAGGTTACTAAAATTATCAGTTTTACTGCCAGATAGACCAGGAGCATTTAAAGAAATTGTAGATATAATCACTTTAGCTAATGCAAATATTGTAGAAGTTGTACACGATAGATTAAGTTCGGATGTAAATGCAGGTTCAGCATCAGTTACACTAAATCTAGAAACGCAAGGAAAAGAACAGGCAGAATCTTTGATAAAATCCCTACAGGAGAAAAATGTTCAATTCAAATTATTAACATAGAATTATTTGAATTTATTTCGATACAACGGATTAGTTGACTAAAATTAAATAAAACAAGATTAAAGAATACTTTCAAAATCATGTTAAGAAATTCTAGTTTAAGATTTAATTGATAATTGTCAATTAGTTATGATGAGAAGAACGGGATTTATTTCACCCGTATCTTCTCATCATTTCTAGATACACAATATTTCATTGTACCTAGTTTTTGACTTTGGTATAATAGACGTTGTATCGATAATTTTGCAATATATAAAATTATATTTTAAACTTATTTTGTAATTCTAGCATATTATTTTTGATCTCAAGTATGAATTTTTTAGCACATCAATCTCATTATCCTTTTGACTTAATTCATCGATCTTCTCATCTTTTTCTTTTAGTTGTAATTGAAATCTATACTTGTCATCAATCAATAATTCATGGATTGCCTTTTGACATTCATCAAACATTTGTTCTATTGTAGGTTTGAAGTATACCTTATCTAGTGGAATTGTTGTTGAATATCCCATGAGTTTTTCAGCTATGTTGATGTTAACATTAGGATTTGATTTGAGAAAGGTATCAAATCATTTTCTAAATGCATAACGGTCTAGTTTTTGGAGACTGGATAGCAGAATGAAATAAGATGAGTGAACGTTGTTGCACAGAATTTTTAGCAGATTTAGCGTTCTTAACTATCGGTCTTTTGGATAATACCATCTAGACTTTGTAAACTGGAATATTTACTAAACTAATAGGTCATTTGAATTTATTTTGGGCAAATTTTGAAAGGCCTTGTTTTTTTAATTGATCAGATTCTTTTATGACTGAGTCATGTTGATCAGATTTATGTATTTTTAATTTTTTTTGTAAATCTGGAAATTCGTTTGCAAGTATTTTCATTGTGTATATTGCAGCATTTGCAGATTTGTTAACTCCAACTGAAACAACAGGAGAACCAGAAGGCATTTCAGTTATTGATAACAATGAATCTAATCCGCCAAATGCAGAAAATTTTGAGGTGTCCGATTTTTTTGCATTCTTATCGTTGTATACTAAAATTGGTACACCGATAACAGGAATAATTGTGTGTGAAGCTATCATGCCAGGTAAATGTGCAGCGCCACCGGCACCAGCAATAATTACTTTAAATCCCATGTTTTCAGCATGTTTTGCATATTCAGATAACCTAGCAGGGGTTCGATGTGCAGAAACGATTTGATCCTCATGTTTGATGTTAAATTGATCTAAAATTTCTGATGCACCCTGCATAATTCTGCTGTCAGAACTAGATCCCATAATAATACCAACTAGAGGTTTTTTTGAATATACCAATACAATAGAAAAAGATTAAGAATAATTAACAATTTCGATTTAACTAAATAATACGAAAAGTATGCTAAGTAATGCCACTTTTTTGTAAGCAATGTGCAGGTAGGAGATTGCCTAAGACGGCGATGCCAGAGAATAGAACTCTATGGTTATGTGAGAATTGTAAAAATTTTGTAGATTTAGAGGATTTCATAGTACGAGAAGCAAAAGAGGACGAATACAATTCATCGCAGGAAGATTATAAAAAATGGGTTAAATCAATTCCACCTACAGAAGGTACTAAAGATTCATTTCGATACTAAAAGAAACTAAAAATTAAAATCAATTCCTAAAACGAGTAATTGAACAAGGAATACAACGCCCAACACTACAGATCCTAAAAGAATTTTAAGAATTTTAGACATTTTACATTAGATATTTTTAGTGCTTTTTAATGAACTCATCTATTGGTAAAAATTTTAGGAATTATAGGGGGAGGGCAACTTGGCATGATGCTAACAGAAGCAGCTAAAACAATGCCCGAACATATTTCTAAAGTAATAGTTTTAGACCCAAATCAAAATTGTTCAGCATCTTTAGTTGGAGCAGAACAAATAATTGCAGATTTTAAAGACAGAGACGCAATTATAGAATTATCAAAAAAAGCAGACATAATCACATATGAAATTGAATCAGGCGATAGCGACGTATTAAAATCAGTTGAAAATAATTCACAAATAAGCCCGTCCCCCGAAACATTAAAAATAATTCAAGATAAATTACTGCAAAAACAATTCTTGTCAGAGAACAACATTCCAGTTCCAGAATTTATTAAAATTGATAATTTTAATGAGTTAAAAAGTGGATTAGAAAAATTTGGTTTTCCTGCACTATTAAAAGCACGAAGAGATGCATATGACGGAAAAGGGAATTATAAAATTGATTCTGAAAAAGATGTTCAAAAAGCATATGAGTATTTTAAAGGAAAGCCATTACTATTAGAAAAATTCATTCCATTTGAAATGGAGGTATCAGTAATAGCTGCAAGAAATACAAAGGGACAAATTAAGTCATATCCACTTGTTGAAAATATACATGAAAAAAATATTTTGCGGCAAACAATAGCTCCTGCACGAGTCTCAAAACAAATTATATCTGAAGCAGATCAAATTGCAGAAAAAACAATGTCTGTTCTAAAAGGTGCAGGGATTTTTGGAATTGAAATGTTTGTAACAAAAGAAGGCCATATCCTAATTAATGAAATTGCTCCAAGAGTACATAATTCAGGCCACCATACCATGCAATCAGGAAAAACGTCTCAATTTGAGCAGCATTTACGAGCAATTTTAGGATTAGAATTAGAAAATACAGAACTAACCTACAACACCATAATGTACAATATTTTAGGAAATCCAGATTTTGAAGGGGAGTATAAAAAAATTGATTTTATAGAAAAAAATATATTTTTAAAAATGTATGAAAAGAAAATTTCAAAACCACTAAGAAAATTAGGCCATTTGAACATAGTTGGAACAGATAATCAAACAATTGATGAATTGCTAAATGAGTTATCTCAGATTAAACATAAAGTAGAAATCAAATCCATATGATTGGTTTTTATGTTGTGAGTAGTGAATTCTAGTATGGCATTAAAAGCAGCAATGGTATTAGCAGGAATATCTATTGTTTTATTGGTGCTATATGGCGCAGATGTTGCAGTTTCAATGAGTAATTCAGACAATGAAGGATTCTTACCATTAGACGATATGCAACGAGGTATGGGACTTGGCGGTCCAGCAATACTTTTGCCGATTGTAGCATTTTTCATTGCACTTAAAGAAAAATCAAAAGGGTTAGGAGGATTAATCATAGTTTCAGGAATTTTAATTATAATTGGTGGTTTAGCAATGGTTGGAACACCTGCTCCAGAAGGGGTAGAAAGAAATCCTATAATGTTATTTGCACCAGCAATAATTCAACTTGCACTGGGTGCAATTAAAATAGTAAAATCCTAAGAGAATTATACTGATGGCAATTTGTGCAAAATGCAGCAACGATGTGAAGAAAGTATATGATTGTGATCATACAAAATTTGAAGATTATTGTGTAGAATGCTATACGGAATTACATTATTACATAACCGAGAATAATTCTAACGAAGATGTTAACTGCTAGAGAAGTTGCAATTTACGCATTAGGCAAAACTGAAGGAGTAAATTCACTTGCAGAGACTCTAGGAAAGGGAATGGATGATGAAAAATATATC
>JAOKTA010000029.1 GCA_028335865.1 Candidatus Nitrosopumilus sp. | reverse complement strand
TGTCTAATCGCAACTGCAGCATACGGCTCGGAGATGTCACCGCAAGTTCAGCTGCTCAGGGAAATCCGTGACAACCAGTTGATGAACACGGAATCCGGCTCGGCATTCATGAGCGCATTCAACAACGTCTACTATTCGTTCTCACCGGCAATAGCTGACATGGAAAGAGAGAACCCAATGTTCAAGGAAGTAGTAAAGGTTGGATTGACTCCAATGTTGTCTAGTTTAACAATCATGGAGAGCGCTGACTCTGAGTCAGAAGTTCTCGGACTCGGACTGTCCGTAATTGCACTAAACCTTGGAATGTACATCGCACTTCCGGCATTTGGAATCATTAAAGTCATTAAACTTAGAAAAAACTAGATTAATTTCTTAAGAATTCTAGAGACATTTTTATGGATCACAAACTCCAATGGGATTAATGAAGACTAAAGCAATAAGCTCAATCTTTGTACTATTTGCTATCGCAGCAGGTATGGCCTCAATGGCACCAGCTGCTTTTGCAGATCACGCCGAAGTTACAATTGTAACAGTGGACGAATCCGGATTTTCACAAACTTGTGCAGCATCACAAGGAGGTCCAGGTTGTTACACTCCAGTTACTGCAACAGTTGACGTCGGTGGTGTTGTAACCATGATAAACACAGATCCAACAGGAGTTCACACATTTACATCAGGAACTGTTGACGGATTTGCTCCTTCCCCAGACCTTGTATTTGATACAAGTGTACTAATGTCAGGAGACTCTTTTGAATGGATTCCAACTGAAGCAGGTGAACAACCATACTATTGTATGCTACACACTTGGATGATTGGAACTATCATAGTACAAGAAGTCGCAGCTGAAGAACATGCAGATGATCACGGTGATGACAAAGAAATGGATCACGGTGATACGGTACATGAAGATGCTGCAGAAGATGTCGAGTTAATGGTAATGATTTCCGACGCACAAGTAATGGGCGGAACTCAAGTTGAACTAGAATTCAATGTATTACACCTTAACTATGATTTGACTGCAACTCAAAATGGTGAAGTAGTTTTTGAAGAAAAAGGACTACACTCTATGGATCTCATTGCAACTCATCAAATAGATGCAGTTGGTTCAGATGAAAATCCAATAAGTGTTGAAGTAGTTTCTTTAGGAATTGGTGCACCAGGTGACGAGAGTAATTGGACTGGACCAGTAGGTCAAGTTACAACAGCACAAGTAGTTCCAGAATTTGGTACAATTGCCATGATGGTACTAGCTGTAGCAATTATCAGCATCGTAGCAGTAACTGCAAAATCTAGAGTCGTTCCAAGATTTTAGGAATACTCTTTTTTTATTTTCTTTTTATTAAACCAATTATCGCTAAGATAATTGCTGCAGCGGCGATTGACAATCCAAATATTGCAAAGTCATATGCCGCACCGCCATTAGAAGTGCTAGTTTCGCCGGATTTTAATTTAGAAACATCTTGTTGAAGAGAAGAAATTGCATTTTTTAATGCAGATACATCTGTAGAACCCTCACTACTTGTAGGAGGGAAATCAAGGACTGAAGTACTCTCTACATCCTCAATAGGAATTTGAACATTAACTGTAACATCACGAATTTGACCTTGTAAATCCATAAGATAAGTTCCAGTTTTAGTTGGAATTATAGATGAAAAATAATATCCAGGTTTTGGATCACCGCTAAAATCAATTGATTTACTTGCACCGCCATACATCACAGCACCGTCTAGATTTTTGAATGCACTGGTAATTCCTCTGTAAGTTCCCTCAGAATCACCAGATTCTGTAATTTTAACAACAATGTCATTTCGAATTCCCACAATAGGAGGCTCAATGCTCCAACCTACTTCAATTTTGTATTGTTCGACTTCAACAGTTGTATGTGCAAAAGACGGAGTTAGCATTCCAACGGAAATTAGTAATGCAATAAAACCAAAAATTGCTATCTTCACGACTATAATATAGTAAATACACATTATTATCTTTGCGTGGATTGGTACAAATTTCGAATAAATTGAAAACTGTTTAAATTATCAATTAAGACTAAATTAGTAAATGAAGAAAATTCTCATTATTTTACTAGTATTATCGTTAACTTCAATTCCATTTGTATCAGCACATCCATTTACAGATGAAACAATTCCCAATTTATCATCAAATGCACCAACTGGGGTATCTGAAGTAATTGTTTATTTTTCAGAACCAGTTGAATTGAATTTTAGTACACTCAAAGTTTTAGATAACAACGGAAATCAAATTGATAACAAAGACACAGACTATTATCAAGATGAAAAATCGCTAATTGTCACAACCAGTCCATTAGAAGATGGAGTATACACAGTTACTACCAAAGTACTATCAAAAGTTGATGGTCATTTAGTTCCTGGTGCATTTTTGTTTGCAGTTGGAGATGTTGTCATCGATCCAAAGTTATTAGAAAATCAAAGTTCAATTGATCTAATATTTTATCCAGAAGCTGGTGCAAGATTTCCAGGAATTGTAGGTCAGACAATTGTTTTAGGAGTTGTTATTGCATCATTAATTATTTGGGGAACTCAAAATAAACAATCAATCAAAGAGGAATTAGAACAAGTTCAAATTAAACATCATCAAAAATTTATGTCCATTACTGGGATAGGACTGATGCTAATTTTTATTTCAAATATCTTAATGATTGCTGTACAAACTGTTAGGTTAGAAACATCACCAATAGAAGCAATTCAAACTTACTTTGGAACCATTTGGTTAGCTCGAATGATAATTACCATAGTTTTACTTGGAATATGGTTTACGTTGGATAGAAAAACAAACGTAACAAAAAAAATTCAAATTCCAATGCTTGTTGCCATGTTGGCATTAATTTCAACTTCAAGTTTAATTGGCCACGGTGCAGCAAGTGGAGAAACGCCAGCACTAATCCTAGATTACATTCATAATTTAGTTGCAGCAGTTTGGATCGGTGGGATATTTTATTTTGTTTTTACACTATTGCCTGCATTATCAAAGTTAAAAGAGGAAAACAGAGAGAAAATGAGTCTTGCATTAATTCCAAGATTTTCAATTGCATTTATCATATCAATTGGAATTGTAATAATTACAGGCCCATTACTAATGTGGTTCCTAGAAAGTGACGTAGGATTGATCACCGAATCAGTTTATGGACAATTGATAATACTAAAAATTGCAATTGCAAGCGTGATGGTTGCTTTAGGAGGATTTTTCCAATTTAGAGTACAAAAAACTGCTGAAAAAAACTTTCAATCTGGAAAAATTGATGTCCATAGAAAACTAAGACGATCACTCAAAGTTGATGCAGCATTAGGAGTGGTACTATTAGGAGTAGTGGCATTGCTAACTAACGGTACTTTGCCTGAAGGCCAATTCCAAGATGCCAGCGCACAAGAAATCATCTATGGATTTAAAACAATTGAATTTACTGATAATGCAAAATTTGAGATTCAAATTACACCATTTTCAAGTGGAGTAAATACAATTTTAGTACAAGTTAGTGACTTTAATAATAATCCAATATACGATGCAAATGCAATTAAAGTAAAAATGGCAAATCCATCAAAAAATATCTCCCCAATTGAAATTCCAATGGAAATAACTAAAGAAGAAAATGATATTCCAACGGAATTTCAGGGAGAAATAACATTTGGGTTTTCTGGGGAATGGCAACTAGAAGTTGAATCCCAAAGAACTGAAAATGCAAATGAATCAAAAATAGTAAATGTTTTAGTTAAACCAAGATTAGAAAACATTCAAACTCAAGTAGTAGAGTATGAATTTCCAGAAACTGCAAAACCACTCTATCCATTGTATGATGGAAAAAATTCTATCTGGATAAGTGATCCATCTGCACCAAGATTATGGGAATTCTCACTTGAGACAAAAGAATTTTCATCTTATTCATTCAATGGTTTAGCTACAATGTTTCTAACTATGGATAATACGGGAAAAATTTGGTTTACTGATTCACCAAGAAATCAAATTGGATATATCGATTTAGAAACAAAAGAAATTACAACAAAAACAATTCCAAATCTTGATCCAGTGATGGCAGATAACAAACCAATATTCATTCAGGCAGATTTTGATGACAATATTTGGATTACAATTGTAAATAAAAATAAAATTTTAAAGTACTTGCCAAATGATGATGTGTTTAAAATTCTAGAATTGCCAGAAAGAGATTCATTCCCATTTGCATTATCAATTGATAGTGATGGAAATATTTGGTATACTGCAACAGGCATAGGTAAAATTGGATATATTGATCCAGACAAGGGCACTATTACTCAATATTCAAAGGAAATTCCACTTGATGGTCCAGAATTCTTACTTTTTGATAAAAATCAAGATGTTTGGATTGCAGAGCATACAGGCACGTCAATCACAAAATTCAATCCAGTTTTAGAGACTTTTGAAAGAATTTCAGTACCAAATGAAGAAGCACTTCCATTTGGCATGACATTTGACAGATATGGGAATATTTGGTTTGCACAGCATGTTGTAGATGGTATCGGAGTTTATGATCCTGATAACAATGATTTGAAGGAAGTTCCAATTCCAACTGAAGGAACTTTCATTCAATTTATGACATCAGATAAGAATGGAAAAGTTTGGTTTGTGGAACAGGAAGGAAACAAAATTGGAACAGTAAATGCTATAGAAATTCCAGTAGATGTTTCACAAGTTAAAACAATAGATAGTTCTGAGATGAAATATACTGAAATTGCATCACCTTTAATTGCATTAGGGATTATTGTAACAGCATTATTTTATGTAAAAGGCATATACGATAAGAGAAGATTAAATGATTTAATTAATTCTTAGATAGTAATCCTGCAGATTTAATTCCCATAGTTACAGCAAGTACTCCAATTGCAAATAAAACAATTGTTCCAGCTGGAGTAATGTCAAAGACATATGAAATTAAAATTCCTGCAATAACAGAAGATACTGCAATAGTCATAGAAATAAACATAGTTTGTTTAAAACCTCTACCGTACATTATTGCTGTAACATTTGGAATTACAAATAATGCTGAAATTAATAATACACCAACAAGTTGAACTGCCGTAACAACAGTTACTCCTGCTAAAATTATAATTAAATAATTAATTTTGTCTACTGGAACTCCACTAACTTTAGCTTGACGTTCATTAAATGTAGAATAAAGAATTTGTCTGTACAGTAACAAAATTATCATTAAAATTACTCCAGTTAACGCTACAATTCCGACTGTATCTTCAACACTAACAAGAAGAATGCTACCAAATAGAAAACTAAAGATATCAAGGGAAAATCCACCTGAAAAACTAATAATTACAAGCCCAACTGCTATGCCTGAGGATAAAAGTACTGCAATTGATGCATCCCCAGATATGTTGTATTTTTCTTTAATTTTTGTAATAAGTAATGCACTGATTATTGATACACCATAGGCTGTCCACAATGGATAAATTCCTGCAAAGAGACCCAATGCAATTCCACCAAATGATGAATGTGCAAGGGCATCACCAAATAAAGAATAACGCCTTAAAACTAAAAACAAGCCCATAACAGAGCATAAAATTGCTATTGCACTTCCAGCAATTAAGGCTCTATGCATAAATGCATAGGTTAGAATTTCAAAGGACATGATTAATGATGGTGCATATGTTCCTGCATTGATGCTTCAGAATATTGTTTAACAAGTTTATCATCAGAAAAGAATGTTTCAGATTTGCCATGAAAAAATAATGTTCGATTTAAGCATGCAACATGGTTTGCTAATTTATTTACGGCATCCAAATCATGAGATGACCAAATGATTGTAATTCCTTGTTTAGAATTTAATTCTTTAAGAATACTAAAAAACAAATCTATACTTTGTTGATCAACTCCCGTACTAGGTTCATCTAAAATCAAAATTTTTGGATCGTTGACCAATGCTTTTGCAATAAATACACGTTGTAGTTGTCCACCAGATAATTCACCTATTCTTCTATTACGAAGTTCATGTATCCATAATTGTTGTAAAATTTCATCAACTTTTTTATCATCAGATTTTTTTCTCAATCCCATTCTTACAACTTCACTAACTGTTGCAGGAAAGTTATTTTCAAATTCAGGTTTTTGTGGAACATAACCAATTTCTTTGCGATATGTTTTTGATTTTTTAATATCCTCATCAAAAAATTTGATTGTTCCAGTATAGTTTGTATTTAGACCCAACATTGAATCAAAAAGAGTAGATTTACCTGCACCGTTAGGTCCTATAATACCTAAAAAATCGCCTTGTTTAATTGTAAAACTGACACCATCTAATGCTGTTAAATCTGGATATTTGACTGTAAGATTTGATATTTCAACAGCATTTAGCATAACCCTTCTCCATTTGTCAAATCTCCAACTTTCTTAATTTTTGGATTTTTAGCTATCTGTCTTGCTTCTAGAGCTCGTTTCATAGCTATTTTTGATAATTCTTCTGCATTTATTTCGCCTTTACCATCTGTAATTCTTACTGAAATATTGTGATTGTATGAATTCGAATTATCATTAATTAAAATCTGA
>JAOKTA010000028.1 GCA_028335865.1 Candidatus Nitrosopumilus sp. | reverse complement strand
AAACCCATAATGGATTATGTTTCTGCAACATTAACTCAACTTTCAACTAGACCTACAATTACAATAAAAGCTAGAGGTAAGCGAATTACACAAGCAGTTGATGTTTCACAAATGATTGCTAAAAGAATGGATGCGGTTGGATTTGTAATTAGTGATGTTAGAATTTCTTCTGAATTGCTTACATCCCAGGATGGAAAAGAACGTAAAGTTTCTAATATGGAAATTGATATTTCAAAAGAATAATTAACGAATACTGTTTTAACTATTTTTATAATTTTTATTATTGCTATTATTTAATCAAGTTCTTTTTATGCTGTAGACAAAATATCTATTTTGAATAAATATTGATTTATGAAATACCTTTAATCCTAAATTTTGTAAAGTATTTTTTAAATCATTAATTTGTTTAATGACATTTTTAATCCTACATTTGAAATTTAAGTTTGTGGTTTAAAATGTGTCTGTTAAGAATGTAATTCCAAAGTAGATTAGTACCAAACTTAATCCTAATAATATTATTTTGTAATTTCTGTTTGAAATTATTTTGACGCTTTTTGATGCCAAAAATGCAACAATTCCTAGCCATGCAAAATCCATCCAAATATGAAATACAAACACAATTAGTATCCCCGTAAATGCCCATACTAACATGGCATCTGAAATTAATTTGAATCCTATTGTTAACCACCATATGATAAAAAATGGATTTAAGGCACTAAGTAATATCCCTGTAATTATTGGGCCATGTTTTGGTTTTGTTGAAATAAGATTATTTTTTGTAAATATTGTCTTGATCTGCATACCTGCAAATGCAAATAATGTAATTGCACCAAAAATTGAGATAATTGTTCTAAATTCAGGAAATATTTCTAACGAAAAAACTCCAACTCCTAATAAAATTACTAATGGTAATTCTACAATTGAATGACCAATTGCAATTTTAATACCTGATTTTACTCCTTCCCTTAAACCATATGTGATATTTGCTGCAAATAATGGTCCTGGTGCCATAACACCTGATGCTGAAATTACTATTACCAGTACTGCAAATTCTATTATCTGAACCATCTTTTTTTAATTACCTTGTGACTGCATTAAAAAAAGTCTATCTGTACATTGAATCTTTTAGATGGGTTGATTCTTCTTGAGTTTCTTTTATTACAGCTTCAGCTTTTTGAGCTTCTTTTTGTAATGATGGGATATCGCATGATGCACCTGGAATTAATTTTGACATTGCAAGACAAAGTTCTGCACTTGATTTAAAATCTGGACCTTCTCCCGTCGTATTAAAAATTATTACAATTACATCCTGATCTTTAATGCTTCCTTCATTTAGTAATACTCCTGGTATTCCTGGTATGGTTCCATGATCTAAAACTTTCAATCCTGCTTCTTTAATTTTCTCTCTAGCTGAGTCTGTACTTCCAACTCCCATCATTTGTGAATTTTCTTTTTCTGATTTTACTGCAATACTGCTTACAATTAATTTGATTTTATGTTTTTTTGACCATTCTAGCATTGATTCTGATACTTGCCTATGTAGTGATTGATCTAAATTAAGATATGATGAAAATATTCCTACCTTCAAATTTTCGTTGATAAAAATTCTTGATGGATAATTCGGTTTACCTTCTTTTATGACGCTAATTGGTGGAAATATTTTTGAATCAATTATCCCTCCTAATTCAAACTGTGATGTATTTATCATTGATTCTGTTGCAATTGCACTGCTAAATCCTACTGATGGAAAACCATCTATTAGATAACCTCCTTCCAAATTAAATTCTTTAAATTCTTTAATTGTTATTTCCGACGATGTCATAGATTTACTGTCGTTTACATTGAATAATAGGTTTTTTAATTTATCTAAGAAAACTTTAAACCGCCTTATTTTGTTAGATTAACATGACTGGTAGAATTAAAGTTGGATTAGTCGGTATTGGTAATTGTTTTTCTGGACTAATTCAGGGTATTGAATATTACAACAAAAACCCTTCTCAAGAAGTTACAGGAATTATTCATGATAAATTAGCTGGATATGGCATTCATGATATTGATTTTGTTTGTGGTTTTGATGTTGCTGAAAATAAAGTTGGAACCCGTTTGATGAGTGCAATTTATGAATCTCCTAACATGGTTGATTGGATTGCAAAAGATGACATGCCAAAAACTGATGCAATGATCTATGAAAGTCCTTTACTAGATGGTGTTGGAATTTGGGTTGAAAATAAAATTAATCCTCTAACTAGCACTAAAACCATTGAACAACTTACTACTGAAGCAAAACAAATAATCAAAGATACTGGTGTTGAAATTATTGTTTCATATCTTCCTGTAGGTTCTGATAAAGTAACTGAATTTTGGGCTCAAGTGTGCCTTGACACTAACACTGCATTTGTTAATTGCATTCCATCCTTTATTGCATCTGATGAAACATGGGCAAAAAAATTCCAAGAAAAGAATATCCCCTGCATTGGCGATGATATTAAAGGACAAGTCGGTGCAACTATTGTTCATAGAACTTTAGCTAAACTATGTAGTGATAGAGGAACAAAAATTGATTCAACATATCAAATTAACGTTGGTGGAAATACTGATTTTCTAAATATGAAAGAACAAGATAGACTTGTTTCCAAGAAAATTTCTAAAACTGAAAGTGTACAAAGTCAATTAAAAGAAAGATTAGATGATGACCAAATCTACGTGGGCCCTTCTGATTTTATTCCATTTTTAGGTAATACAAAATTAATGTTTATGAGAATTGAAGGTCGTCAATGGGCAAACATTCCATACAATATGGAAGTTCGTTTAGAAGTTGATGACAAAGCTAACTCTGCGGGTATTGTAATAGATGCAATTAGATTGGCAAAAATTGCTCTTGATAGAAAAATTGGTGGTCCAATTAAACCTGCTAGTGCATACTTGATGAAACATCCTATAGAACAAACTTCTGATGTTCAGGCAAAGTTTGACTGTGAAAAGTTTGTTGCAAACGAATGATTATTGAAAATTATTCTTATCTTCTACCCTTTGTTTTCTAATTGCTTGATAATTTAATAATTGAATATTTACTGATTCTTCACACTCTCCCTTTAGTTCACTTATTCTAGTTTTTACTATTTTTTCTTCTTTTGTCAGTTCAACTATGAGGCTATTCCCTCCGAATCTAATGTTTTCAACATTTGGTGCAATGATGGGGATTCTGTTTTCTAAAGATCTTACTTGAACATACATTTTCCATGGATCAATCCCTTCTTTTACAATTCTACTTGGAGAGAATATGATTTCTGCTCCTTTTTTAGTTAATGTGTCTGCTACGCCTGGAAAAACTGTATCATAGCATATCATTATTCCAAATTTACATGATGTGTTGAAAATTTTGGCTTCAGTTCCTGGATCGACTGTCTCTTTTTCATAGTCATATGGGTGAATTTTTTCTTGTTTTCCAATTATTTCTCCTTCTGGCCCTATAATGGGTGAATTAATTGATATTTTTTCCTCATTTTTTTCATAAAATGCGCCTGTAATTATTGTCATTGAATAATTTTTTGCAATTTTTTTAAATTCAAAAAATTCTTGATCGTAATTTTTAATCTGATTGTTTGGAAGCCATTGTTCTGGTAGACAAACGATCTCTGTCTCTACTTTGCCTAGTTTTTCTAATAATTTTGAGACATTTTCAATTCCTTTTTTGTTGTTTTCATAAGATCTTGTTTGAATTAATCCCGCCTTTGTCATGTGTGTTTTAATTATATTCTTAGTAATTATATTTAGGCTCATTTTAATTCTATAATTTTTTTATAAGTTATGTCATAATTACCTCCACTACGAAAAATTTCATAATGTAACAAGAAAAATTAATCAATAGAGTCAACAAAAATTGTTAAGCATCGATTATCCTGTCTAGTTAGAACTAATCTCTATTGGTACATGTAAAAAAAGTAGAGATCTTTGGTTTCAAATCATTTGGATTTACAAATACTACAGTTCAGTTTGAACCTGGACTTGTATCGATCTCTGGTCCAAACGGATCTGGTAAAAGTAACATTTTAGATGCAATAATTTTTGCAATGGGTGAAAACAAACCCAAAGTAATGCGAGTTGATAAACTAAGATCTTTAATTCACGATATTGAAGGGACTCGTCGTGGACCTAAAATGGCACGATCAAGCGTACACTTTGATAATTCTGACAGAAAAATCCCTGTTGATTCTGATGTGGTTGAGATAACTAGGGAGCTAGATGAATCTGGTGAAAACACATACTATCTTAATAAAAAGAAAACACAACGAAGTCATGTTCTTGATTTACTTGACATGGCAAATGCTGGTTTAGGACAACTTAATGCAGTTCAACAAGGAACTGTAACTAGAATATCTGAATTTACATCTGAAGAAAAAAGAAAAACAATTGAAGATTTAATTGGACTTTCATATTTTGATGAGAAAAAATCTGAATCAATTAAACAACTTGATGAAGCAGACAGACGACTTGAAATCGCACTTGCCAAAATGGGTGAAATTAAAAAACGAATTGATGAACTTGAAGAAGAAAGAAACCAAAAATTACGACATGATATTTTGGAGCGTGAACTAAATAGATACAAAGCAATAGCCGCTGCTAATAAAATGAAGGTAATATCTGCCAAAAAATCTACTAAAGAGACAACATTACATGAATTAACTCAAGAAATGACCTCTCTTGATGGTGAACGAACTGTTTTGAGGGGTGAAATTAGTATTTTAGATGCTGAAAAATCAACATTAATGAAATCTGCAAATGATTATAGTCAAGCAAAGGCTTCACTTGATGTTGAAATTAGCTCTGCAATGGAACAATATGAGATTGATAATAGTGCAATATCTGCATCAAA
Source organism: Candidatus Nitrosopumilus sp. (assembly GCA_028335865.1). Classification (GTDB taxonomy): domain Archaea; phylum Thermoproteota; class Nitrososphaeria; order Nitrososphaerales; family Nitrosopumilaceae; genus Nitrosopumilus. Next base: position 1,813 of record JAOKTA010000028.1, on the reverse strand, counting down.
GAAAAGACTTGAACAAATCAATACTCGTATTCCTGAAATTAAGATTGAACTAGGTGATATTACCACTGCACGACAAGACATTGATATTAAAATTCAACAAATAAAAGATTCCATTGAATCTACAAATGAACAAAAAAATAAAATCAACACTGATTTAGAAATAATTGATTCGGATAGAAATAAAATTCTTACCGAGCAATCCGAAGCAGCAGCAAAACAATCTGAAATTGATAGTAAAATTAAAATTCTTACAGGCCAATTGAATGATGTTAAATTAAAACTCTCTAAAGTGCAAAACGAAAAAGATGAATCTATATTAAAAATAAAATCAAACTCTGAAAAGTTTATTCAATTAGAAAAAGATATTATGGAATTAACTGCTATAGAATCTAAATTAGAATCTTTAACAAATAACCATAGTGCTACTATTTCTGAATTAAAATCTAGAATTACAAAATTAAAAACTAGAAAATTAAAAATTAATGCTGATATGGATGAGTTAGGATTTATTTTAGAAAAATCTGACAAAGCTGCGAATCAATATGAATCAAAAATTAAAACTGTGAAAGGTTTTATGCATGAAGATTACACTGTTGCAAAATTAAAAGAGGATGCTGACAAGTTGGGTATTGATGGATTAGTTTATGAGATGATTTCTTGGGATAAAAAATATGAGCGTTCTGTTCTTGCAGTTAGCTCTGATTGGATAAAGGCAATAGTTGTAAAAGATTTTGCAACATTACTTGGAATTGCTGAGGTTGCAAGAACTAAAAAACTCCCGAAATTAAAAATAATACCTCTTGATGCTATCCCCAAATTCAAACTTACCTTGCCTAAGGAGCCTGGGATCATTGGTATTTTATCTGACTTTGTGACTGCCGACGATGTCTATTCTGCGCTTAAAACATTCCTTTTTGGAAATATTATTCTAACTGAAACCCGTGAATCTGCCTACAATCTATCCCAATTAGGTTACAAATCTGTAACTCTCAGCGGTGAGTATTTTGAAGCTAAAAATGGTACTGTTGTAATTGATATTAATTCAAAAATTTCTAAACTTACAAAATTAATTTCTATGAGTAGTGATATTGATGGATTATTCCAATCCATTAGTTTGATTAAAAAATACATGTTAAAGAAAAAACATTCTTTAAAAAAATTAGATGATTCTATCCAATCTTATTCTGACCGTCTTTCTTTATCTGAAAATAATTTTACATCTGCAACCGAAAATTATTCTAATCTTAAATCTAGAATTACTTCTGCAAAAATTATGAAAGAACAATTGACAACAAGAATTTCTGATTTAAATTCAAGAAATAATATTATTGAATCTGAAGTTTCTACTAACGAGTCTCATGTTGAATCATTGCTTGATAGAATTTCAATTGTCGAACAAAATTATGCTAGTGGGGAGCAAACTAGAATTGCAAGTGAATTATCAAAAATGAATAGCAAAAAATCTGATATTGAGAAACACTATACTACAATCATGAATGAATATAGGGATAAATCTTCACAGCTAACTGCAATGCAAACTCAGGACAGTCGTGAAAAATCTCAGGTCAGTAGATTAAACGATGAAGAAGATTCCTTACATTCTGAATATTTGGATGTTGAAACAAAAATTCAAGACTTAGAAAAACAAAAAGATCCTAAAAGACAAATTTTGGAAAAATTAAGAGAGCAGGAACAGGTTTTAATTTCAACTTCTGGGTCTTCAATTGGAGAAGTTCAAGAGATAGATGATAAATTAAAAGTTTTATCTGAAAACGATAAAATCCATACTACCCAAATTAATAATTTAGCGCGT
>JAOKTA010000027.1 GCA_028335865.1 Candidatus Nitrosopumilus sp. | reverse complement strand
TTTTATATGTAAATTGATTTTTTGCTAGAATTGAACCTAATTCTGCTAATTTTTTACTTTTTTTAGTAATAATATTTTTCAAATCTTCAGAATCATAACTCATTAATTAATTATTTTTGATTCGTACTAAAGAACTTGACTTTTTTGCTTATTCCAAACATCATCTACTTTTTTTGAATAACTCATAATACATTCTTCACAAAATGAATCCCACTCATCTATTTTTAATTTTTTAAAAAAAACTATTATCCATTTGTATTTGGGTTCTTTTTTATATTGAAATTGCTGAATTGTGTATATTTGTTTTTGATAAAACTTATTCAAACACTTCTTACATTGTACTTTTTTATTTGTCTGCATTTTCTGTTAAAAATTTATCCACATCTATTGCAGCCATACATCCAAACCCTGCGGCTGTGATTGCTTGTCTATAGCTTCTATCGTGTACATCTCCTGCTGCAAAAATCCCCTCCATGTTTGTATGTGTTTTATTTTTTAATACGATGTACCCTTCATCATCTAAATCTATTTGATCTTTGAATAATTGTGTATTTGGTATGTGTCCAATTGCAACAAATAATCCTCCTACGTCGATTGTTTTTTCTTCATTTGTTTTTAGATTTTTTAATACTGCTTGCTGCATTTTTTGATCACCTTTAATTTGAATGACTTCTGAATTCCAATGAAATTGTATTTTTTCATTATTCATGGCTCTTTCTTGCATTACTTTACTTGCACGCAATTCTCCTCTTCTGTGCACTACGTGAATTTTGGTTGCAAATTTTGTTAGAAATGTTGCTTCCTCAATTGCTGAGTCCCCGCCGCCTACCACGACAAGCTCCATGTTTCTAAAGAATGGCCCATCACATGTTGCACAATATGACACTCCTTTACCTGAAAATTCCTCTTCTCCTTCAATTCCCATTTTTCTTGGATTTGCACCTGTTGCGATAATTACTGCTCCTGCTTCGTATTCTTCAGAACTTGTCAATACTTTGTAAGGTGCACGTCTAAAATCTGTGTCCACCACTACATCATCAACAATAGTGGTTCCCATTCTTTGAGACTGCTTCCTCATCTCTATCATTAAATCTGGACCCATTATTCCGTTCTCAAATCCTGGATAGTTTTCAACTTCTGTAGTGTTTACTAGCTGTCCCCCTGGTAGTAATCCTGATAAAATTAAAGTGTCATAACCTGCCCTTGAACAATAAATTCCTGCAGTATATCCTGACGGTCCTGCACCAATGATGATCACGTCAAATTTAGTTTTCTTTGCATCTGGTATCTTTGGACCATCATTACTTGTTTCTAATACTGCTGCTCCTGAATCTGCTGACATCATAGTGTATAACGTCTTTATTTCAATAATTTAAGTCAATATATTATTCTAAGACATCGTTCTAAGATATTTTGTTTCTAATTTTTATCATACGCTCTTCATGTTTTTTGCACATTTTTTTATTATCTATTTGTGAAATGAAAAGATCTTTTTGCCAATGGGCATTAAACAATCTGCATTGTTTATTGTCACAAAAAGCATCTCCTGTCTCATAGTAAAATATTGCTTGTAATACATATCCTTCAATAATGCCTGGCATTCTGAAATCCCCGTATTCTAAAAATTGACCTTTGTATTTTTTCTTAATTTCTTCAATTTCTTCTTTTGAAAAATTAGTCATTAGATCTAGATAGTACTGTTTGGGTTTGGCAGGAGCTTCAATTGTGCCTGTAGTTGAAATTATTATTGGATTTGATCCAACCCATGCTCTTGCATGATATCTAAAATCATTCTCATCAAACGTACATGTGAGTTTATTTGTAAAAATTATGTTTAAAATATCTTGATTTTTTTCCTCACTTGGAATTGATTCTGCAATTATTTTATTTAATTCAATTCCATCATAAAGTATCATTTCTTCCCTATTTGACATATCCCTATTTTCTGATTCAATTAGGATTTCTTCGATGGATGGAATATGTTTTTTAAATTTTTTTTTTAAGTTAAAGATTCTACTGCTTGCAATATTTTCATACGTTTTTTGATTTAAATTTTCAAAAATGTTATTTCTTATTTCCGTTTTAATTTGAAATGTATTTTCAATAAATTTTTCTATATTCGTAATGTCTATTTCTGGAACTGAGGGTTCATTGTATAGTATTATTTTTGAAATTTTCACTATGCTCTAGTTATTTTGTTAATTACTTATCTCTCTAACTCTTTTAGTTTCTCAGCTACTATTTGTGCTGCTTTCTTTCCCGAATATAGCATTGAACCAAACGTTGGTCCCATTCTTGCCAATCCGTAAGTTTCGGTAACTGACATTCCTGCTGCAACTAATCCTGGATAAATTTCACCTGTTTTATTCACTACGTGCTCTTCTCCATCATTGACGTGCATTGGTTCCATTCCTTTCCATTCTGCTAATCCTCTGTCCACTAATCTTTTCACTGCTACTGAATCATGACCTGATGCGTCAACTACTATTTTTGCTTCTAATGCTATTGGATCAACACATGTAATGTTTCGTGGTAATGCTGAAACCGGCATCCAATTGACTACAATCCCTGCCACTCTTCCGTTCTTTAATACTAAATCATCAAACTTTGTAAGTTGTAGAAATTTTACCCCTGAATCACATGCTGCTCCAATTAATTTTGATACTGCGTGTGGTCCTGGTGTCAAGTATAATCCCTCTGCAACCTTTTTGTATGGAATTCCTAATTCATCCCAAAACTTTTGTGCAGGTTCTCTAACTGTAACTGGATTCATCATGTATCCTCCTAACCAATATCCTCCGCCTAGGTAATTATTTTGTTCAATAACTAAAACTTTGTAACCCATGTTTGAAAGCTCTCTGCTAGCTGTTAATCCTGCAGGACCTGCACCAATAATTATTACGTCTGATTCTGCTCTATCATCTAAAACTTCATGAAATTCATTTGCAATAGCACGTGTAATTACAACTTCACGAACATCTGTGAATATTTTTGTAGATGGCTCTGCTAATGTCGGCTCTTGCATAATGTGGATATTTTTATTATCCATTAATACTTTCGCACATTTTAAAATTAGGTTCTGATGATTATTTTTAATTATTATGCGTAAATAAATGGGAAAATTTTGTTTATATTCTGATTTTTTTATCCAAAAATGCCTTGATATAAAAAATTTATAACCAAACTAACTTGAATTTTATTATATTGAGCATTTCTAAATTAACGCCATCTTCATCTGATTCTGCTAAACCTAAAATTAATTGGGCTAGAATTGATGAGGCTGATAATTTTGCTAATACTGTAAAACTATATCGTCAAGGGAAATATGATGAGGATAGTTTCAGACGCTTTAGACTTCAACATGGTGCATACGGTACTAGAATGACTAGTGATTATGCTATGGTTCGTGTTAAATTACCTGCTGGTGAAATTTATCCTAAACAATTTGAAACACTATCTAGACTTAGCGAACAGTATTCTATAGGAAGTGCACATTTTTCCACACGAGAAAATATCCAATTACATTGGGTAGTTCTTGAGGATGTTTCGGAAATCTTTAGGTCTCTTGCTGAAGTTGGCTTAACTTCAAGAGAAGCATGTGGTAATTCTGTTCGAAATGTAATGTGCAGTCCACTATCTGGTGTTTGCTCTGATGAGAAATTTGATTCTACACCTTATGCTCTTGCAACTGCAAAATTCTTTTTACGAAATCCTATGGCACAAAGTCTTCCACGTAAATTCAAATTTAATTTTACTTGCTGTGAAAAACATGGAATGGTGAGAATGGTTGACGTTGGATTAATTCCAGAAATTCAACAAATTAACGGTTCTGAACAAAAAGGTTTCAAAATTTTCCTTGGTGGCGGTTTAGGTAATAGATCATTTATTGGACATCAGTTAGAAGATTTTACTCCTGAAGAAGACTTGCTTTACACTTCAATTGCTGTCATGAGAATATTTGATAGATTGGGAGATAGAAAAAATCTTGCAAGAAACAGAATGCGTTATCTTGTCAATGACATGGGTTGGGAAAAATTCCAAAACCTTGTATTAAAAGAAAGGGCAATTGTTAGAGCTACTCAATCTGTAGTTACTAAATTAAAAGTTGATACAACTCCTGATAAAATTACACGTCCACTGAAAATCAGTGACGAAAGCGGAAGTTCAGTTCCTGATGGATATGCTAGATGGCTTAAAACAAATACCATGAAACAAAAACAGTCTGACTACCGTTCTGTCTTTATCACTTTAGAGGCTGGTGATATCACTTCAAACCAATTAAATTCTATGGCTACTCTTATTCGTGAATTCTCTTCTGAAGGTAAGGCTAGATCTGGATTTGTTCAAAATGTGGCACTACGATATGTCCATGAGGATGATTTAGTCAAATTGTATTCTAAACTTCTTGAAACTGGCTTGGCAAAATCAGGTGGGTTAACCATGACTACCCCTGTTGGTTGTTCTGGAACTACTTCTTGTAATCTGGCATTAACTAATTCTCATAGACTTGCAAAAGAAATCCAAAGAAAATTCCTTGAATTAAAACTTGATGAGGATGATGATCTCACTGATTCCTCAATTAAGATTAGCGGATGTCCAAACTCATGCGCACAGCATGGTATTGCAACAATTGGTTTCTTTGGAGGCGGCGGTCGTTTGGGAAAAGACATGTATCCAAATTATCAAATGTCACTTGGCGGTCGTTTTGACGCTGACACTACATTAGGTCAAACATGTCTTAGGGTACCAGCTAAAAGAGTAATTCCTGTTATTTTAAAAATAATTGAAATGTTTAAAGAAAACAAACAATCTGGTGACACATTGAAATCTTGGATTCATAGAATTGTAAATGACAGTGAGGACTCTAACATTAAATCTATTGGTGATATCAAAAAAGTATTGGAACCTCTTGTTGTTCCTCCAACAAAAGAGGATGATCCTGATTTCTATCTTGATTATGGTAGTGACACTAGTTATCATACAAAAACTGGTAAGGGTGAATGTGCTGCTTGACTCCATCTGTTAAAGTTACTACTGACATTGATTCACTGCGTTCTGAAATTCGAGACAAGAGTGTTAGAGTTATTGATGTTAGACGTGAAGGTGATTATAAACAAGATCATATTCCAAATTCTGTAAATTTACCTTTAGCTACTCTGTTATCTGATGATAGTCCTGAACGTGTTTTGAAACTTGTAAATTCTCTTGGTATTGACGATGAAACCCCTGTTGTTGTTTATGATGACACTTTCGGTGCTTTGGCATCCAGAGTAGCTTGGACGTTAGAATGGATTGGACACTCTGATGTTACTTTACTTGAAACAACTTATGGTAATTGGAAATCATTAGGATTGGAAACTGACTCACTAACTCCAGAAATATCTAACAAAGAACATTCTATGAATTTACAATCTGATATTTTAGCAACTTCTGATTATCTAGAATCAGCAAAATTACGAGATGATGTAATTTTAATTGATAATCGGGAACGCTTGAACTATCTTGAACAACATATTCCTGGTGCTGTTAGCCTTCCTTATCGTACACTGGCAAGTGCTGATGGAATCCTTCGCCCAAAAGAAGACATGAAAAGATTATTCGATAATAGGGGTATTTCTGGTGATTCTGAAATAATCACTTATTGTGGTAGTGTAGGTACTTTATCTGGATTGGCATACTATGCCCTTAAATCTACGGGGGCATCTAATGCAAAATTATATGTTAGATCATTTAAGGAATGGAAAAATTTAGAAAAACCTACTGACAAACAAGAAGATGCCAATTATTGGGATTTATCTGCAGAATAGTTTAGAAATACCTGTACACAAAAACAAAACTGGTTACTGGAATTTATCTATGGATTCAATTAGGCTATTTCGTCTCTAAGTTTTTTAGTAATTGTAACTTCCACATTTTCTAAAACCTCTATCATCTTGTCTTTATTATCAATCATGTAATCTACGCCTCTATCGCTTAATCTTATTTTCCATAATCTTATTTCTCTATGAGCTTCAAAGAAATTCTCTATCATTTGTTCTCCTGATTTTGCTGGATCAATAAATTGATCAAAAGCCTCTATCGCTTTTTCTATGTTTGCTTCTTCAATTGCTTCTTTTGCAGATTGAATTGTTTCACTCATTATTTTCAAATTTTTAACTGGCTTTGGAAGTTTCTTTCTTGTAATTCCAAATAATCCTATTTTCTCTTTACCTACTTTTTCTGCAAAGTTGTCTGAAAGATCATAGATTGGTATTTTACTTAGACCGTCACGTTTTTCATTTTGTACAATTAATCCTTTTTCTAGTAATTTTCTTAAAGCTTTCTCTGCATCAATTTTATCTAAGAATGTTGTCCAAACAATTGCACCGATTGTATGGTATCCTTGTTTAACTGATTCTAGAACAACAACCTCTTCAATTCTTTTGAACCCTTCTTCAATTCTTACGTTGACAAAGTCTTTGTCTCTAATTGACTTTCTAGCATTTTTAACATCAATTTCTATGGCGTGTTTTAGTGCTTGTAGTGATTCTGGTACTTGGTTTAACAGTGATAGGAAACATGCCTTGTTGTACCATGCCATTCCATATGTCTTGTCTGACTCTATTGCTTTATTGACCGCATCTAGTGCTTGTGCATATTTTCTCTGCTCGTAATGAACTAATCCTTTAAGATTCCATGCTTCTGGATTTGTTACATCTATTTCTAAAATTTTGTCATATACTTTTAGTGCATCATGGTGATCCTCCAAATGAAATCTTGCATATCCTAATTTCATTAAGATTTCAATATTGTCTGGTTCAATTCGTAATGCTTGCTCAAACACTTCTATGGCATCGTCTAATTTTTCATCTGCCATTAAATTAATGCCTTTTTTAAATAATTTTTTAATATTATAACTTGGATCCACTAAACTGGTTTCTTTGGTAACTGGGCTGTCTGATCCTTTTTTATCTAATTTTGCTTCCACTTTTTTATTTTTTTTACCAAACAACTTGTCAATTTTTTATCTTCATCTAGATAAATACCATTTTAATTGAGATTATTCTTCATAATTTGGCATTTTAGTGAGATTCTGCGATCCAAATCCTGAAATACTTCAAACATTAACCAACCACTGTGTCATCTCAGCCACGAATTGAAATACAGGGACAGTCACCATTTAAGCAATCTGGTGTCTATGAAGCTCAAATCTCTCTAATTGATCTTAAACCATCTGATGATCAAATTCGTGGGAAAACATTTTCTCCTTTATGGCAAGGAAATTTTCATCTTAGGGTCAAAGATGGCATTTTTTCTGAAGTAGTAGGTGACTCTAAAAATCCCCTTCCTAAATCTATCGATAATGTAGATGTTGTTTGGGTTGTTGTAAATGACCTATTTTCTTCACTATATTCCGTTTTTGATGTTAGGTTACGAAAATCATCCGAACCATCTACTAAGCCTTCTATTCAAAAAGAAAAAAATGAAACATCCAACAATAATGTAAAATCTAAACATACTTCAAAAACTACTAATTTTAATTCTAAAGGCACCACTGGTGCATCCGGTGAACGTGGACCGTCTGGTGACAAAGGTACTGCTGGTCCGCCTGGTATCTCTGGTGACAAAGGTCCACCTGGTCCACCTGGACAACAAGGACCAGTTGGGGGTAAAGGACCAATTGGTCCACAGGGTGCTACTGGTGACAAAGGTGCTACTGGTGACAAAGGTTCACAAGGTGACAAAGGACTTTCCGGTGACAAAGGACTTTCCGGTGACAAAGGAATTACCGGTGACAAAGGCGACAAAGGTGACAAAGGTGCTGCTGGTATCTCTGGTGACAAAGGTGACAAAGGTCCAACCGGTACTATTGGTGACAAAGGACTTTCTGGATTAAAAGGAACTCTTGGACCGTCTGGTGAAAAAGGCCCAACCGGTTTATCTGGTGACAAAGGACTTTCTGGAATTCGTGGTCCACCTGGATCATCTGGTGACAAAGGTCCACAAGGTACTATTGGTGACAAAGGACTAACAGGACCAGTTGGAGTTCCAGGATCTAAAGGTCCAACCGGTACATCTGGAGTTCAGGGAGAAAAAGGAA
>JAOKTA010000026.1 GCA_028335865.1 Candidatus Nitrosopumilus sp. | reverse complement strand
CTACTCCTTATATTTTAGAATTAAATTCATTAGAAAAATATGGATCAATTATTTTATCTGGAAGAACAAAAAATGATAAAAAAATAAACGAAGTAAATTCTAAAATTATAAATTTTTCAATTAAAAACGATAAAAAATTACTTGGAATATGTTATGGTGCAGAAATATTGGCCCTTACATTAGGAGGTACAATTAGAAAAACAAAATTTATTCAAAAAGGAAACGAAACAATTAAAATTTTACAAAATAATTTACTTACAAATAATTCAATAGATGTATTTGAAAGTCATGGATTTGAAATTTCTAAATTACCAGACACATTGATACCAATTGGAAAATCTGATAATTGTAACTATGAAATTATTCAATATGAAAAAAAACTAATTTTTGGAACTCAATTTCATCCAGAAATGAGTCTTGATGGTAATAGTTTAATTGAAAAATTCTGTTCACTCTGATTGATATTAATAACTCTCAAAATTTCTTTATTTTATGGAACAAGAAGACCATCAATTACTTTTACCTCTTGTTGAAGAAGAAAATATTTGTCTTCCACTACCAATTAACGTTGTATCTAGATATTGGAATATTGAATTACCTATGGCTGAAGCTGTAGAATCTGCTAAGAAATATTCTGACTTTAATGGAAGTATAATGATTGAGGGAATAGAACTTGCAGAAAGACATGGTTTGTCCTCAAAGATAGTTCATTCTTCTTTAACTGAATTAAAGACGATTATTGATGCCGGTATTCCTCCAATTGTAATTCTTCCAGGTATTCCTGAAATTACACAACATGCTTCAGTAATTACTGGTTATAATGAAGAAGAGAAAACTATTCTTCATTATATTCAAAAAGGTAATCAAGAGGGAGAACAACAAGAAGGAGCAATTCCACAAGATGTTTTTGATAGAGAATGGTCTGAAGAAGGAAGATTATTGATAATTATGGCGCCATCTGATACTTTATCTGGTATTATTCCTGAAAATAATTCTGAAGATAAATCTAATCGCTTATGTTTTAATTCTGAAAAATTAAATATTTTAAAAAATACCAATGAAGCAATTGTAGCATTAAAACAAGCTATTGAACTTGATTCAAACAATTCTACTGCTTTACATCTGTATGCTTCCATGTTAAATCAACAAAATTCCTTAGATTGTGTTTCTTTTTATGAAAGAAGTTTGAAAATTAATAATAAATCATATTTGACATTTAATGGATTAGGTAATTTTTATCTGAAAACAAATCAATTTGAAAAAGCAGAAAATTCTTACAGTAAAGCAATTGAAATTAATCCGAAAAGATCTGCTAAAATATACAAAAATCGTGCTTATCTTCTAGAAAAACAAAATAAAAATTCAGATGCTAAAGAAGATCTTAAATCATATTTGAAATATTTTCCTAAAGCACCTGATAGAGGAATTATAGAACAAGCAATTAGAGAAATTTAATGCGGAATACGGGATTTGAACCCGTGACCTTCAACTTGGGAAGCTGACGTCATACCAGACTAAACTAATTCCGCTAAGATATTGCTTCAACAATTATGATTAAATATCTTGATTGAGTGGATATATCATGGATGCAAAATGTCCAGAATGCGAAAGAGTTGCAGTTTTAGATGACGATATTACTATTGTAAAATGTCCTCACTGTAATTTTGAAGCTGATTATGATACTTATCTTGAAATTATGAAAGATCATGCAATGAATATGGCATCTGATTATATTCCAGATCGTTCTGGATTATAATTACCAGAAATTCCCTTTATCTGAACAATCTAGATGGGCGCCACAATTGGGACAAAACATATGACATGCTTGCATATCTACCATTTTGTTTTCACACCTTGGACATTTGATTTCTTCTCCCATGACTATCTATGAAAATCTTGATTTAAAAATAATGTCCAAACGTTAATTAGTACTTTAACCTTTTTTTGAGATAATTGGCAAACTTCAAACTTACAATATCTGATATTAAAGGAAAATCTCTATCCAAAGAACTCAAAGATAGCGACGCAAATCCATTGTTAGGATTACAATTAGGAAATGAAACTGATGCTACAGTTGTTGGTTTAACTGGAAAATTAAAACTAACTGGTGGCAGTGATAAATCTGGAGTTCCTATGAGAAATGATGTTCATGGTGCAGCAAGAAAACGAGTTTTACTTTCTAAAGGTGTTGGTTTACCACATGCAAAAGATGGTGATAGATCTAGAAAATTAACTCGTGGAAATACTATCTCTGAAGAAATTTATCAAATAAATTGTAAATTTGATGGAGAGTTACCAGTTGAAGCACCTGCAGAAGATGCAGCTGAAAAAACTGAAGATAAGAAAGAATAACTTAACATATACCGATTCTATATTTTGACTCATGCACTGGCGCGAAACACTTCCTGATTGGTATATTAAAAAATATGGTTATCAACCATGTGTTAACATCGGAACTGCTGGTCATGTAGATCATGGAAAAACTAGTCTTATTCAAGCACTAACTGGTTCATGGACAAGTGTACATAGCCAAGAATTAAAACGTGGAATTACTATTCGTGTTGGTTATTCTGATGCAGCATTTTACAAATGTAAAAAGTGTGAAGAACCTTTAGGATATTCTACAACTCCAAAATGTAATAATTGTGGAGATGAAAGTGAATTATCTAGAGTTGTAAGTTTTGTAGATAGTCCAGGACACGAGAGTTTGATGGCAAATATGCTTTCTGGTTCTGCGTTAATGGATGGTGGATTATTACTAGTTGCAGCAAATGAAAAAGTTCCTAAACCCCAAACACAAGAACATCTTTTGGCTCTTCAAACTCTTCAAATTCAACAAATAGTTGTAGTTCAAAATAAAGTAGATTTACTTTCTTATGATGAAGTATTAGCAAATTATAAAGATATTACAAAATTTGTTAAGGGAACTAATGCAGCAAAGTCTCCTATTATTCCAATTTCTGCTCAATCTGGATTAAATATCGATGCATTAATTGGATCTATAGAATCTACTATTAAAACACCTGAACGAGATGAAAAAGCTGATACTATAATGCATGTTTTACGTTCTTTCGATGTAAACAAACCTGGTATAAAATTAAAAGATATCAAGGGCGGTGTAATTGGTGGCAGTTTAACTCAAGGAATTTTTAACATTGGCGATGAAATTGAAATTAAACCTGGTATAATGAATGAAAAAAATAAATCCTATGAACCTATTCACACTGAAATTACTTCGCTGGGAACGGCTGCAGGAATAGTTGAATCTGTAAAACCTGGAGGATTAGTTGCAATTGGTACAAAGTTGGATCCATCTATGACTAGAAGTGATTCATTTATTGGTTCAGTAATTGGAAAGCCTGGAACACTTCCTGATAACTCTACTCTGCTAAAACTTGATGTTAATTTGTTTGACTCTGCCGTAGGTTCTACTGTGGACTCTGCTGAAGATCTCCAAGTTAAACCAATTCAAATGGGTGAATTACTTCGATTAAACATCGGAACTGCCCCAGTATTAGGTAAGGTTACTAAGGTAAAATCATCTAATATTGAAATTGAGCTTAGAAGACCTGCATGTATCTTTGAAAATGGACGTGTAGCAATAAGTAGAAGAATTGCTGAAAGATGGCGATTAATTGGTGCAGGTATAGTTGGTTGAAGTAATCTGTGATACTAATTTTTTAATTCATTTAGCAACTAGACGAATCAAAAATATTGATAATTTAGATATGGAAATAGGTTCAATTTCTTTTATTGTTCCTGAAGTTGTTAAAAATGAATTAGTAAAACTACAACAAGTTCCAGAAAAAACCCAAGAAATAACTACAACATTAAATTTTATAAAAAATTTTAAAATTATTCCTATTACTGGAAATTATGCAGATCAAGAATTAATTAATCATGTTAAAAACACTCAAAGTATTATTGCAACAATGGATAGAAAACTTAAAAATAAAATTAAACAGTTAGGAAGTTCTATTTTATCTATACATAATGATAAGATAATTCTTGAGAGTTAGTAAACTTTATTTTAAAAATAATTCGTTCTAATAATATGTCTAATTTTTCTATAACTAGTTCAGATTTTAACGAAGGAGAAGAAATTCCGAAGAAATTTGGCTATAAATTTGAAAATGTTCATCCTACAATTGAATTTGATAACATTCCTCAAAACACAAAATCCCTATCTGTTATAATGGATGATCCCGATGCAATGGCTGCTGTAGGAAGAGTTTGGGTTCACTGGCTATTATCCAATCTTTCACCACAAACTGTTGCAATTTTGACTGGAGAAACACCCATGAAAACATTAGAAGAAGGAGAAGAGGATGACGAAATAGATTATCTAAAAGGAAAAACTGATTTTGATGAGATTGGTTATGGTGGACCTGCACCACCTAATGGACGTCATACATACATCTTCAAAGGATATGCTCTTGATACTATACTTGATCTCAAAGAAGGTTATTCTAAAGAAGAATTAGAGGATGCAATGAAAGGTCATATTATTGCAGAATCAAAATTAACAGGAACTTTTATCTGAGATTAATCATAAAAGTCTACTAGATTTATAATATTTTTAGAAATTATATTATTTGATTCAATTTCTTTAGAATCTATATTGACATTCCAATCAAAAATTATTTCTCCCTTATGTCCTTTAAAATTTAATATCACTTGATACTCTTCTAAATTGATCTCTGCCACATCCAATTTTACTCTAGTATTTCTATTGTCAAAAATTTTCTCATCAGGATATTCATCTTTTATTTTATCTTCAATTCCATTTTTTACATTAAATCCTGATTCATTAGGACCATTATACTGCATTAAAATATCTACAACAATTTCTTCTTCTTCTGAAATATCCACTAAAAAATCATCAAGACCTTTTTCTGTTAATATTCCATGTGCACTTATGATAATTAATGTAATTCCTGCAAGATATAGTGGTGCTCTTTTTTTAAGAAAAGCTTTAAGATTATTCTTTTTTGGTTTTTCTTCTTTTTTGCTATTTTCTTTACCCATTTTTATCCCTGTAAATAATTAGTATTTTTCAGTTATTATTAACTAATATCTAAATTTTAGATTTTTTCTATGTACGAATTTCAGAATATTTTTAAATATTTTTAAATAATATTTTTCTCATTTATTCTAAATTTTTCAATAAAATGTCTTTTTTATATAAAATCAGACATATACTATAAACATGAATGAAATGGACATTATACTGCCTGCAATAATCATTCTAGCTGTAGGTCTTGGAGTAGGAACAAGAATTTGGATAATGTTTAGAAAATAAATCATTTAGAAATGAAATAATACATACGCTTAAGTCCATATAATTTATCAAATTTTTACTTGGCTAGTTTTAAGACAATTACTGCAGATCAGATGAATCAAACACAAAAAAAGATTCGTAATAATGTTTCAAACATGCTAAATTTTCTTGATAAATGTTTGGGTCAACCTGATAAACCAAATCGAGATATGCCAAATATTTACGTCTATGAAATGTATTCTATATTCACTCATGCAGTGGAAGAATATGGTAAACTAGTCTATATGAAATCATTAACTCAAAATGTAGATAATAATTTTGAAGTTAATTATAGATACAAGTTTCGTGATCATACAACAAAGTTTGATCTTGCATTAGAACAATTACCTGAATCAATTAATGCTGTATATGAATCTGGATTTACTAAAATGGCAATGAATGTTTTAAATGTAGATTTAGATAATGATAATAATCCAACAGATGTTACATTTACTTTAGATATTGATACATTAAGAAAATGTGTTTTTGATTTTAGAAATCTTTAGATTTAAATTCTTAATTTATTTTTGCAGTTAGAATTAAAACTTGCCATGGAAATAAAATTTCACCGTTCTTTTTTGTATATTGTTTAGTTTTTTCTTTAACTGATTCTTTGAATTCCTTTCGTTTTGAATATTCCAATGCGTTTAATTTTTCTTTTAGAGGCTTTGCAATGTATTTGATATAATTTTTCCAATAATCTTCAAATTTTCCTGGACTATAATTAAAAATAAATTCTTTAATAACAATATTTGAAAATCCTGCTTTTCTAACTTCTGCTTTTAATGCAGATTTAGTGCCAAATCTATCTAAATTTGGTGTTCCTGCAGGTACATAATCTGGTATGTATTTTATAGCAGAATCTAAAATATTGTTAAAAAATGGAACATTATCTTTACTTCCGTGAACGGATATTCCTATTTTTCCAGATTTTTTGAGACTGTTTTTCATATTTTTTAATGCTTTTTGTGCATTAGGGAAAAAAAATAATGCATACTGACAAGTTATTATGTCAAATTTTTTTGAAAAGCTAAAATTTTCTGCATCAATATTTACAAAGTCTAAATTTTTATTATTTTCATTCCATTTTTTTGCAATCTTAATTGCGGTAGTTGATGTATCCACTCCTATTGCATGTCCTGCATTTCCCACTTTTTTTTGGATTTGTTTTGTAACCACTCCTGTTCCACACGCAACATCTAACACCACATCATTTTTGTTAATTTTTACTAACTCAATTAATTTTTTTGTACTTTGAAATGGCCCTTTATTTACACTGGCCCATCTTTTATGATATCTGGGAGCAATTTCATTCCATATTTTCATATTTCTTTGCTTATACTCTGAATTAATTATTTTCATTTTAATTTTAATTCAATTTGTTTTCTTATAATTTTTGCAATTTTTTCTTTTTTCATCCAACCTGAAACAATATTCTTTTTTGAATCTACAATTATAATTTGATTATTTTGAGAATTTTTCTTATATCTGGATGTTCCAATATCATTTGCTATGATGATATCTGATGATGATTCTTTTAATTTCTTTTTAGCTGATTTAATTAATTGAGAATTTGTAACATTTGTTTCTGCTTTAAATCCAACTAGTAGAACATTTTTTTGTATTTTTTTAATTTGATCTATGATTTTAGGAGCTTTTTTGAGGCTAATTGAAATATCTGTATTTGAACTTTTTATTTTTTTCTTACTTGGATTTTTAGGAATATAGTCTGATATTGCTGCAGCCATGATTACAATATCAAATTTATTTTTTAATTCTTTTTTTACTGAATCGTGCATTTCCTTACTTGATAGAACGTTGATAACTTTTGCACCACTTGGTGCTTTTTCATTACCTGGCCCATAAACAAAAGTAACTTTTGCTCCTGCAGAAACTAATTCTTTTGCTAAACTTACTCCTGTTTTACCCGTACTTTGATTTGTAATTGCCCTAACAGGATCTATTTGTTCAACTGTTGGTCCAGCAGTCATTAGAATTTTTTTACCCTGCAATTTGGATGATAATCCAAATTTATTTAAAACAAAATCAAGAACTTCTTCTGGTTCTGATGCTTTTGCTTTACCTTCTATCATATTTGGTGATACAAAATCTATTTTATTTTTTAGAAATTTAATATTTTTTTTAACTGCTACATTTTCATACATTGATGCATGCATTGCTAAAGCCATTAGTATTGGTGTTTTTGAACCAAATCCTACAGTAAGTACTGTTGAAATTGGAGTATCATCTATTCCATTTGCAAGTTTTCCTAATGTGTTTGCCGTAGCTGGATAAACAATAATCAGATCTGATCTCTTATAATCTGCGATATTGATATGCTCTAATTTACCAGTTAATTTTGTAATAACATCATTTCCCGTTGCCCATTTCATATAATCAGGCTGAATCATTTTTGTTGAAGCACTACTCATTACACACGTAACTTTTGCCCCGTGCCTCATTAGTAATCTTGCAAGTTCAATTGATTTGTATGCTGCAACGCTTCCAGCAACACACAATACAATTTTCTTACCCGAAAGTTCTGTTCCCTTTGATTCTACTATGTCTAATGATGGATGTTGTAATTCTTTTTTAGACAATTTCTTTCCTCAGTTTATTATATTCAGATTCATCCATTTGAAATTCATTTCCTGCTCCTGGAAAACTTTCTTCTTTAACTTCTGTTACGTATGATTTTACTGCATTTCTTATTTCTTCAGATAAAGATAGGTATCTTTTTGCAAATTTTGGTTTTATTTTTTCAAATAATCCTAGCATATCATGAACAACTAAAACTTGTCCATCGCAATCTTTCCCTGAACCAATTCCTATTGTTGGTACAGTAATTTTTTCTGTTATTATTTTTGCAACTTGACTTGTAACCATCTCTAAAACTATGCTAAATACGCCTGATTCTGTTATTATTTTTGAATCATTAATCAACTCAATTGCATCTTCTCTTGTTTTTCCTTGTACTGTGTATTTCTCAGCAGTTTGCGGTAATAATCCTAAATGACCCATAACATGTATCCCTGATTCCGTTATGGCTGTTATTATTTTTGCAACTTCTTTCCCACCTTCTAATTTTACTGCATCAGCACCTGCTTGAATGAGTTTTAATGAATTTGCAACTGCATCTTCCTCTGTTTGGTATGAATTAATCGGCAGATCTGATACAATCAATGAATCTTTTCTTG
>JAOKTA010000025.1 GCA_028335865.1 Candidatus Nitrosopumilus sp. | reverse complement strand
TGCAGCCTACCTGAACCTGGTACAGGATCCTATGGTTCTGTTTGGCTTTGCTCCATGTGGGTCGTCTGTTTCATTCCTTTTATGGAAACCTCAGGTTTTCACCATCACTGTGCGCCATATTGGATTCTTTTCTGCATCGTTGCCAACCATCTCTGGTTATCTATCTCCAGATCACATTTCCTGTATGGAGGGAGGAGTTTCCTCTGCCGTAGCAGCGTGTCGTGCTCCAGCTCACATGTTATTGGTATTTTGTAATGTGATTTGAATATTACTTTGCAGGTTTTGTGCCTATGATGAATAATGTCCCAAATTCTTTTTTCCATTTTTCATTACTTTTCAAATCTTTGATTTGTTTTGTTGTTGTTATGAAACCCACATTTTTAAAAAATTCTTTCCATTCTTTTTTTGAATGTAAATGCATTTGAATTTTCATTACACTTGCCCATTTTGTTGTGGCTTTATTTTCTGTGTAAAAATCTGTACCGCAGAAGAATTTACCTCCTGGCTTTAGTAATTTGTAAATTTTCTCAATTGCTTTTTCCATTGAATCTGCATAGTATATTGATTCCATGGCAAAAATAAAATCAAATTTTCCAGTATATTTCCATGACTCTACATCTGTATACACAAAATTCTCTTTATTGTTATTTATTTTCTTAT
Source organism: Candidatus Nitrosopumilus sp. (assembly GCA_028335865.1). Taxonomy (GTDB): domain Archaea; phylum Thermoproteota; class Nitrososphaeria; order Nitrososphaerales; family Nitrosopumilaceae; genus Nitrosopumilus. The sequence goes on along the minus strand of JAOKTA010000025.1, from coordinate 8,083 downwards.
TTGCTTGTATGATCATTTTTTTACTCTTATCGATACCTATTGCTTTTTTACATGTTGACATATCTGACACATATCTTATCACCCATCCATTTCCACAACCTACATCTAAAAATGAAAAAGGTTTGTCAAATGAAATTTTTTTCAAAAATTTTAAAACATTTATCCCGTGTCCTTTTTCCATTGATTCGGCTTTTCCATTTATTGCCCAATCATCAAATTTTTTACTTACATTATCCATGATTAATTCAATTTTTTTATTCAATTATAATCTTCTTGATGCTGATCATTGACACTGATCATTGATTCGAATAAATTCTTCGTGCTTGTTATAAGTAATTTTGAATAAATTAACTTGAACTGAAATTGCCTGACGAATCTTGTAGAAATTGTGGTGGATGTCTTATTGAAGCAACAAATTGTTTACATTGTTTCAAATCAACATCCATGATTTGTAAGACATGCTCTACATTGACTTGTGAGCAATTTCATTCGTTATGTATGCCCAAATCGACCAACCAGACCGTATCTGTACCTAAAATTATGCCTGGATTCTGTATCGTCCCAGTCTCCATGGCGTAATTTTTTTAAAATTATTAAAAATTTTTACTGGTAAATTATTTACCTTTAACTAAATTGAAAAGTTGTCTGACTGCTAATTTTGGATGATTCATTGCTAATTTGAGCATATTTGATAATCCAAAATCTGCTTTTATAAAATCTAAAAATTCATCCGTTTTTAATTCGTTAATTATGTCTAGTTCTTTATCCCATTCTTTATCTGATAAGCCAATCCATCGGTCTTGAACTTTTCCTGCAGAGTTAATTTTTGATTCAATTGCATTTCTCCATTTTTCTTCATATGGGTACAATGCATCTTTGTCTGTCTTTTTATTTTTTATCGCATCTGATGCAACTTTACCTGCAACTCTGCCAAATTTTATTGCATATCTGATTCCCTCTAAAACTAATGGGTTTGCTTGTCCTGCCGAATCTCCTACTAAGATTAAATTATTAAAAACAGTTTTTCGTGATAAACCATCATTTGGAATTAAACCATAATGGAATTCTATTGGTGTTATTTTTCCTAATTTTTTTATTGGCCCTAATTGTTTTTCAATAATTTCCTTAAGTCTTTGAGTTGGGTCTACATCTGATTCTGGTTTACCTACTCCTACTCCAATTCTTACAATATTATTTCCTAATGGAAATATCCATGCGTATCCTGCAGGCGTATATTCTTGTCCTACCATTAACCACCATGTATCTGGATCCGCATTTTCTACCATTGCTTCATACTCTGCTCCTGCTCCAAATCTTTTCCATTGTGTGACAAAACCCATTGCTTTAGAAATTGTAGAAGTAAATCCTGTAGCATCAATAACTATTTTTGAATTAAATGTTATTTTCCCGTTTGGTCCTGTACCGCTTACACCTATGATGTCATTATTTTCATTTTTGATAACTTCGTTAATGTTGATTTTTAGAAAAATATCTGCTCCCTCTCCTTCAGCTTCATGCGCCAACCATCGATATGTTTTTCTTACATCTAATACTGCTGCTGTTGCAATCGAATCCTTAATTGTTACTTCATTATTTGGTGAGACAAATGAAAAATTCTTAATTGGATTGTAACAATCATCTGGAATTCCAAATTCTTTGATACTTTCAATCCATGTAACTCCGCTTGTTCGTACTGTTTCAGCAATTGAATTTTCTTTTTCAATTAATGCTACCTTTATTCCATTTTTTGCAGCTGCAAATGCTGCTGATGATCCAGCTGGTCCTCCTCCTACCACCACTAAATCATAATTATATTCTTCAGGCAATTACATTCAATGATAATTATCTAGGATATAATTTTGAGGAATATCTATAATTGTTATTTTTTTAATACTGGTTCGCCTGCAGTATCGTTTTCTCTTTCTGCATCAAAAGTTTCCATATGGGCTAGATCTCTGTGCATGTAACTATGAGTCTCACCCTTTGTTTTTCTACAAAATTTTGAGTGTATCGTTTTTTCAACTTCTAACGTTGTCTCATTTTCATGAAATAGGCGTTTTCCACAGTCTTCACATCTAAATTCAGGCATAAATCTTGTTTATCCCAAATCTATTTAGATGTTTCAGAATTTTTTTTATGGCTGATCTCTCTTCCCTATTACTATAATCCTAAACTTTAGATGTTTCAAGATATTTTGTAAATTATGTCTGAATTTGATATTATTTCTTTTTTTATGTGGAGTGCGATTACGGGAATTACGATGTTGGTTGTTGGATTTTCTTATCGTAGATATTTAAAGAAAAATAATTCCTTTTCATAATTTTTACAACATGTTGTTTATTTTTTTAATATGTTGTATGATCCCCGTATAGTCTAAATCTCCTAACCCTTCTTTTATTGCATTTTCATAAATCTCTTCAGCTTTACTTATCATTGGTAGTTCTATTCCTAAATTTATAGCTGCATTTGTCATCGTAGTGATATCTTTTTTTAAATTTGCTAGTGTAAATGTTGCATCATGATTCCCTTCTATCATTTTAAATGCTTTATTTTCACTCATTCCTGTTTTAAAATATGTTGAATTTAGAACTTCTAAAAAGATCTTTGGATCTACATTTGATTTTTTAACTAATGTAATTCCTTCTGACAACGATAATGCTAACATTGTAATTTGTAAATTCATTGCAAGTTTAATTGAATTTGCTACCCCCTGTTCTCCTAAAAATAATACTTTGTTCGCAATTTTTTCAAATACTTCTTTACAACGTTCAAAAATATCAATTGATCCTGAGACCATCATTACTAATTTTCCTGTAATTGCAACATTAGGGCCTCCCATAACTGGAATTTCCAATTTTTCAATTTGATATTGTTGAAATTCTTTTGCAATATTTTTTGATTCAACTGGATCAATTGTACTCATATCTGCAACAATTAATTTACTGTTTTTTCCTTCTATGATTCCATTTTTTCCAAATGATACTTCTTTTACAGCTTTTGCATCTTTTACAATAATTATTATCATTTCTACTTTTTCTGCCATTATTTTTGGTGATGATACGACATGTGCGCCTTTTTTTCCAACTTCATTTGTTTTTCCTTGAGTTCTATTGTAGACTGTAACCTCATATCCTAAATCTAGTAGACGTAACGCTACCGCGTTCCCTAAAATTCCAATCCCTATGATTCCTATTTTCATTGAATCATCTCAAAATTATTTATAAAATTAATGACGCTCTTCATTTTGTATTTCCCATTGAGCATTTCCTATTCTTGATACTGCAAATTCTAGCTGCCCTATTGTTTTATCTCCTTTCTTGACTTTGGCAAAATCAAATTTTTTCATTTTAAATAATTTTTCTTTTGGTTTGTATCCTCCTTCAATTACCTTAACTTTGAATTTCTTACTTGCTTTAATGATCATTTTTCTTGCAATTTGAACATCGCCCATCCACGAAAACATTTCAAAATATCCGAAGTTTTTTGTAGAAACTTCATAATTGTATAATCTTGCTTCTAGTTTGATATTTTGTGTCTTTGACTGTTCATTTAACCATCCTACTATTTTTTCCCCATGTCCTTTCTCAACCCCAAATGTTTCTGAATTTGCCATCCCTTTTTATTTATAATTTTAATCCGTAATAATCATTTTCAAATGACTGATAAACTAAAATATTGATTAATTTCTAAAATTTTATGCTTACAATTGATTGTAAAGAAGTAGCATCTATTCAAAATGAATTACTAGTTTACGTTGCAGATAAAGTTGAAGCGATCCCAACTTTAAAGAATCGTCAATTCACCCTGTCTACTTTTGACGATGATGCTATTTTGGATGTTGAATTAGTTATATCTGCAATTAAGGAATATTTTGATTCCATCCATGAGGGTTCTAACTTTGCTGTGATTTCAAATAATAATTTTATTAACATTACATCTATTTCTGGGAAAGTAATTGAGAGGGATACTCAAAAACCACATGATAACATGTTTTCATGCACTCATTGTGGGTTTATGACTAAATATCAAGTTGAACTTAATGTTCACATGAGAATTCATTACATGTAATTAATTTTAGAATTCAACAAGAAATTTAATAATTATACTAATACTAATACGGATTAATCTAACTTTCTTGTCACATGTTCTATGCTGATGTTGTGATTCATAGATTTGTTAATTGATTTAGAAAAAATATTCTTACAATTTGAATACATTTTTTTAACTCATTTTTTTATTTTATTTTATGAATAAAAAAGGCGTAATTTTAGGTATACTTGTAATTTCTATAATTATTGTAATTATTGCATCTATGTCTTCATCACCTAACGAATCATTTGATGTTGATATGACTAGAACTCATGGAAGTATTTCTACTGCGCTAGGTTCTCCTATTTTGGGTGACCCTCTAGCTCCGATTACTATTGTTGAATTTGGTGATTACCAATGCCATCAATGCTACAATTGGTTTCATGATACCAAGCCTATGATTATGCGTGATTATATTGAAACTGGAAAAGCAAATTTAGTTTTTGTTGACTTTGCATTTTTAGGTAAAGATTCACCAAAAGCAGCTCAGGCAACTTATTGTGCAGATGATCAAAATATGTATTGGGAATATCATGACTCTCTATACACTTCACAAGAATCTAAAATCGATAATGGTTGGGCAAGTTCTGAAAGATTGAAAGCTTTTGCATTTAATTTGAATCTTGATATGGATTTATTTGATGAATGCCTTGATTCTGAAAAACATTCTAAACGTGTTCAGTATAATTCTCAACAAGCACGAGATAACGGTGTACGTGGCACTCCTGGTTTCTTTATAGTGGATTCTGATTATAATCAAACACAAATTGGTGGGGCACAACCGTTTTCTGCATTCCAGAAAATTTTGGATTCCATGATCTAAATGATAGAAATCTTTAAAGTTGTTTTTTCTAATTTTAAATTTTTAATATTATCTTTAGTAATTTTTTCATCTATGTTGACGATTTTATTGCTAATTTCTGAATTTATTTTTTTAGAACCCTATTTTGTGACTCATATTCCTTCTGGAAGTGAATTGGGATTTATTTTAATTGTAGTGCTTTCTGGATTATCTGCATTGGTGATTCCTATGAATCTATTTAGAATAATTAATCTTAAAAATTCAAAACAAAAAATGAGTGGAAGTATATTTGGTACTATTGTGGGTTCTGCTGCAGGTGCATGTAGTTGTGGTCCTATTGGGTTTGCTGTAATCTCTACTTTTGGCTCTGTTGGTGCAACTGCCACTGCATTTCTGACCAATTATGAAATCCCAATTCGAATAATTGCTATTGGAATTCTTGTAATTACTTATTTTACAACGATTAAATCTCTCAAATCTGAATGTAAAGTCCAGTTTTAGTTTTAATGCATTAGAAATTACCAATTAGGTAAATTTTTGTAACCTTGGAATGTATCATCAAGTCAATATACTATTGATTGTGACAATAATTTTTGTTCCAATTCGTCCAAGCCGAAGAAATTCAGATCCTGATGAAATAGACAATTCTGAAGACTGATTTTCTATTCCTATTTTATCTTAAAATTATTGAAAATTTATTATTGCGTTCAGATATTTATTTAGCATTTTTGGATTGTTTTGTATGCAAAATTGGAATCTTTTCGTTGCTATTTTTATTATTTCTAGTCCTATTCTTTTTGCAATGATCGCATTTCCTGATTCTATTGCTTGGAGCTGGAATGAAGGTCGTGGTGGTTACTTTTTTGCATTAGTTTTTGTTGTTGCTGAATTAATTGGTTTGAAAATTGTTATTTCTAAAAAACGATTACTTTCAGTAATTCCTCTTGCGTTATTGACAATTGGTTATTTACTTTCATTAGAATATGGTTTAAGAGAATACATTATTGAATCTGCAACACAATTTGATGTTCAATTAATTTACTCTTGGACTTGGATGTGGGATTTTGTAGTAATGGCTATTTTTATTGTTGCTGCATTAACTATTTTCTTTGGAAAGCGTTGGATTAGAATTGCTCCTGCTGGTCCAATATTTCTTGCTGGAACTGCAATAATTCTTTCATTGGATGCATTCTTTCCATATGACACACTTGGTCCATTACAATACATTGTTCCATATTTTGTTCAAGCTAATGTTTGGATAATCACCTTCCTTGATCTTGGAACTGCAATTGCACGTGATAATATTATGTTTTTACGTGGTGATCATGGCTCAATGGCACTTCAAGTTTTCTGGCCATCTGCAGGTGTTCATAGCATTATTATTTTTTCACTTGTAATTGGAGCATTTATGTTAAAAATGAATATTCCTCGAAACCGCAAAATTATTTATTTTATTATAGGTATTATTGGAACTATAGTTGTTAATCTAATTCGTATTTTTTCATTATCTTGGTATGCCCTTAAAGTCACTACTGATCCTGTTGCATGGGAAGAATATCATAAAATTGCAGGTGAGATTATGTTTTTGCCTTGGTTGTTTGCTTTCATTCTTGTTGTAATTGTTATAGAATCTAGACGTCTAAAAAAATTAGAATCAAAAAATATTAAAAATTAAATTTTTTTAAAAATAATTTGTAATGTCACTTTGCCCTTTAATTTCTGAAAGATCTGCAACTTTTACTCCTAATCTTCTAATAGTAATTGTCTGATTTTCTAATGCTTCTAATAGTAATTGTCTTGAATTTCTTTCTAATTCTTCTAAATTATTAGTTGAATTTCTTAACATTCTTGATTTTGATTTATTTGTTAAATCTGACTGTATAAAATAAATTCCAATCGATTTAAACATTTTATTATTTTTGATAATTACATCGTGTACTTGTTTACATAATTCTTCTAAATTTTCTAATAGAAATTCATAATTTTTTGAATCTTTTTTTAAAGTTGCCATCTTACTATATTGTGTGCTATCTTCTTTTTCTTTTACTGGTTCGTTATCCACTCCTCTGATAGCATTGTACATGTAAGTTCCATTTTTTCTCCCAAATTCTTTATTCAATGTAAACACATCTATTTTTTTTAAATCTTTTATTGTCTCCATATTCATTTCGCTAAATTTTTCTTCTGTTTTTTTCCCAATACCTGGTATGACTCTAATTTCTAATGCTTCTAAAAATTCTTTAACTTTATTTGGTTCTACAACTGTTAAACCATCTGGCTTTTGGTAATCTGAAGCTATTTTGGATATTAATTTATTTGAAGAAATCCCTATTGAGCAACTTAATTTAATTTTTATTTTAATTTCATTTTTGATTTGCTGGGCTAGGTGTGTTGCCTTTGTAAAATCTTCTCCCACTCTTTTTGTAACATCTAGATATGCCTCGTCTCTTCCAACATATTCAAAAATATCTGCATTTTCTTTCATTATTTTCATTGCCTTTTCAGTCATTTCAGAATAATACTCAAAATCCACTGGTAGAAATACTGCATCATCTCTTTGCTCCAGTCTTTTTTTTGCAAATGATATTGGTATGCCTGATTTAACCCCGTATTTTCTTGCAGTATAATTTGCAGTTGCAATTGCTCCACTATCTCCGCCTCTGTCTGAGAATACACAAACACACACTGGTTTTGTTTTTAATTCTGGATTTCTTACTTCTTCACATTGGGCATAAAAATAATCAAAATCTATGTGGAAAACTATTCTTTCCAATATTAGATCTATGTTAATTCGATTATTATTGTATTTTGTATGAGTTTTAAAATTAAATTTAAACTCTTAAGTTAATATCTAAATATTGAGATGATTCACTACCTGTATGGATTATCCTGTATCTGCTGATGAAAATGGCGTAAATTTCAATCCTGATAACATGGAAAAAGAAAAACTCTATCACTGTATTTTTAAGAATAAAGCTATGTTGGTATTCAAAGATTCCCAAGACATGATGAATTGTTATGAAATTGAACAGCCTGATCTGGTTGAACAAATTAAAAAATGTACTTCAGATGATGCCCTTGAAAAATTATTTCAAGACTATTTAGAAGGAAAACACCTCAAAAACTAAATAAACGATAAAATCATCTGCATATAATAGGAATTTAAAATTGAGCAGTAATAACAAATCAAAT
>JAOKTA010000024.1 GCA_028335865.1 Candidatus Nitrosopumilus sp. | reverse complement strand
TCATAAAAAATTAGAATTATGATAATTTGTTTTTAGAAAAAAATTATAGACCTATCTTATAAAAGGTCTTGATAATTTTAGTAAAAATATGGTTAAAGTTAAAATCAGAACAGGAAGAGGTACTGGGACTATAGAAGTAGATGTAGAAGATCTCAAATTTTCTGGTGAAGAATTCAAGAAAATTCAAGCTGAAAAAAAGAAAGCTGCTGGAAACAGAACAGTTTCAACAGGCAGAGGTACAGGTAGAAGAAAACTTCAAGATACTCCAGAACCAAAAGCTAGACCTTCATCCAAAGGCAAAACAAGAAGTACTGGTAGAGGAACTGGTTCAAGAAAAGGTACAACATAAACTCCTTTTTGGATTTTATTTTTCTTATATTTTTCTAGTTTTCACTATATTTTAGTATCAGGATTTTTTAGTTTTAATTTTTCCCAATCTGCAAGGAAGTTATCCAATCCAATTTTTGTCAAAGGGTGTTGCAACATTTTTTCTAAAACACCCGGAGGTAATGTAACTACATCAGCACCAATCTTTGCAGCATCAATCACATGTAATGGATGACGAACACTTGCAACAAGAATTTGAGTTTTAAAAGTATAATTTGAAAAAATTGTTTTAATTTCTTTAATCAAGTTCATTCCATCTTGACCAATATCATCTAATCGTCCAATAAATGGACTAACATATTTTGCTCCGGATTTTGCAGCAAGTAAAGCTTGATTTGCAGAAAAAATCAGCGTGACATTAACAGGAATTCCCTGTGATGAAAAAGATTTGCATGCTTTTAGACCATCAGGAGTCATGGGAACTTTAACAACAACATTATCACCATATTCACGAAGACGTTTACCTTCTTCCATCATTCCAGAGTATTCAGTACTAACAACTTCTAAACTTACATCACCTTGAATAATTTTGGTGATTTCTTCCATAGCATTTTTTGGATTACCACCTTCTTTGGACATCAAAGAAGGATTGGTTGTAATGCCATCTAACAATCCCATATCGTTAAATTTTTTTATAGATTCTAAATTAGCAGTATCAAGAAAAATTTTCATATTTTTTTATTCCTAAGTTCTTTTGCTTGTTTTGCCATATTAAAAGATGTAATACCGTGCTTTTCTAAAAGTAAAGGAATTTCAGAATCACGTGCAGACTCCCCAAACATGTCTTGTGCTCCGATTCTTTTGATAGGTACAGGGTAAGATTCAGAAACAGATTCAGAAACAGCTGATCCCATTCCTCCCAAAATATTATGCTCCTCAGTAGTAACAATACAGCCAGTCTCCCGTGCTGCCTTTTCTAAAATTTCATTGTCAATAGGTTTGATAGAAAACATATCTAAAACTCTACATGAAATTCCATCTTGCTGTAACATCTCTGCTGCCTCTAAAGCCATTCGTACAGTAATTCCACATGCGGCAATAGTACAATCAGAACCATCTTTTACAGTAATTCCTTTTCCAATTTTAAATTCTTGCGATTCTGAATGTACAATAGGTGTTTTTGATCTTGCCATTCTCATGTAAAATGGTCCATATTCGGATGCCATCAACTGTGTTAATTTTGAAACAGAAATAGTATCAGCAGGAATAAAAACTCGAAAATTTGGAATTACTCGCATTATTGCAATGTCTTCAATTTGTTGATGAGAACCACCATCAGGTCCAACAGACAACCCACCATGAGAAGTAACTAATTTTACATTCAGTCCTTTTTTTCCAGGTGGAGAAGGATATGCAACATTATTTCGAATTTGATCAACTGCCCTTCCGGGTAAAAATATAGCATAAGTACTTGCAAAAGAAATTTTTCCAGATACGGCTAATCCTGCAGAAACAGTTACAAGATTTGCTTCAGCAATACCGACATTAAAAAATCTCTCAGGAAATTGTTTTCCAAATCCTGAAGTCTTTAAAGAATCAGTTGTATCAGCACCTAAAACAACAACATTAGGATTATCATGTCCAAGTTGAATTAATGACTTTGAATATTCTGAACGCATGTCAGTCATAATAGGATCATTCAAAGATATCCAGACTCCTGTGCAATTTTTTTAATTTCTTCTTGTTTTGCACCAATTACATGTAATCCAATCCATTTATTGACTAAATCAGAACCTCCCAATTGATTTGCTTTATCAAGTAACATACGTCTACGTGATTTTAAAACTGCATTTCTGAAATCTTTGATTGCAGATCTTACATCTTGTTGTCCAACAATAGCGCCACCACCAACAAATGCACGTGCGCCATCAGCAAATACTGAACCAATATTTTCAAGATTTACGCCACCATCAGCCTCAATGCAGCCTGAGAAATTGTGTTCCTTAAGAATAGAATTCAATCTGCTCATTTTAGAATGAGTTTCCTCAATGTATTTCTGACCAGATTTTCCAGGCACAACAGACATTACAATTAGTTGATCCAAACTAGACAAAAATTTGTAAGACCATTCAGGTAATTCAGTATCAGGGTTAATTGCAAACCCAACACCAACTTGATGTTGTTTTAAAATATCATGAATCTCTCCAAAACTAGATTCATCAGTTACTTCAGCATGAACTGTTACAATATCACTTCCAGCATTAATGTAATCCTTAACATGTTTTACAGGATCGTTAATCATCAAATGGGTGTCAAATGGAATTACAGTTAGAGGTCTTAATTCTTTAATTTTAACATGATCAAAAGTTTTAGTTGGAACAAATTGACCATCCATCACATCAAGATGAATTAAATCAGATCTTCCAGTTACACATCTCTTAACTTCATTTTCTAAATTAGACATGTCACCTGCAATAATAGAAGGGGCAATTAAAAATTGAGAATCCAATTCAGAATTAATTATAGGGACAACATCAGAATCAGGTGCTTTGCCATGCCATTGAGGATTATCCTCCATGTGTTCCAAAGACTTTCCTTTGATAGTTCTTGAGATAATTATTGTAGGAACGCCTTTAGTAGCATTAGCTTTTGTAATTGCTGCATCAATTTGTTCAACTCTATGCCCATCAATTTCAAGAACATTCCAACCAAATGATCTCCATTTATCACCAGTTTTCCATCGAGATGCATCTTTCCACATTTCAGAAATGTCATCACCATCTAATTTTTCATCCAGTGGCATTATTTTTTCAGTGTAAGAATCTTGTTGAATGAAATTTCTATCAAGAAAAGCAGTTAGGTTATCAACTTTGTATTTAGAAGCAGTCATAGCAGCTTCCCAGACTTGACCCTCGTCAGATTCACCATCACCAATAATTGTATAGACATGATGATCTTTTGAATCAATTTTTGCAGCAAGAGCAATTCCTACAGAATAAGACAATCCAGTTCCAAGAGAGCCACCACAGAATTCAACACCAGGGCATTTTAGATCAGGGTGTCCTTGCAATCTACTGCCAAATTTTCTTAGAGTTTCAATTTCAGATTCTGGAAAATATCCTGCAACTGCCATATTAGAAAACAAGCCAGGTGCAGCATGACCTTTTGATAATACTAAACGATCTCTATCCGCCCATTGAGGATTCTGAGCATCAAATTTCAAATGTTTGTTAAACAAGCAACCTAAAATTTCAGCCATCGAGAAAGAGCCACCAGGATGACCAGAGCCTGCAGTATTAGTTGCTTTAATTACTAATTTACGAGCTCTCAGAATATTTTTTTTAATTTGATAGTAGTTAAGGCCCAATAGGTAGTTTCATCATAAATCGAATAAAAATCTACTTCTGCAAAATTTTAATTTGATCGCAATTATCTGTAAGTATGGAAATTAAAGAAGAAATTCCAATTGTACTTTTTGATGATCAATGCTATGTTTGTATAAAATTTGCAACTATTGTTAATTTTTTAGCAAGAGGTAAAATTACAATGATAGGACATTATTCAGATTTTGGAATAAAAATTAGGAATGAAATTTTAGATCAAACAGCATTAGAGATGTTTTGGTTTATTGATGAAAAAAGAGCAAGTGGAGGAAGAGCTGCATTATTTCCATTAATAAAATCAATTTTTTCTACAAAATCAAGAAAAAGAAAATTCACTCAACTTGATAACATATGTAGTAAAGACTGTAAAACTGTCAAATCTGTATTTGTAAGATCATTTACCCTAATTACAAGTAGTAAAAAAATTGATTTATAGAAAATCTAAATAATGCTTTAAAAATAGAATTTCATCATGAAGATTAATGCAGGTAATTATGGGAAAAAGAAAACAGAACTTCTATGTGGGTTTGTATTAGAAGATTCAAACAAAGCTTTAGGATTACCTAAATTTGATGCAAAAACATCATCCTCAATTAATCAATCGATAAAAGATATGAACGGTAAACTAGGAAAAGTAACAATCATTCCAATACCAGGAAACAAACAAGCTCAAAGAATCCTACTTGCAGGAATTGGTAAGAAAGAAAATTTAACAAACGACACCATAAGATTCGTTTCAGGAAAAATTGCACAAAAAGCAAGAGAGTTAAAATTGAAAGAATTTTCAATCATTGCACCACCCACATTTGTATGGGATTCAACTTCAGCAGTTTCACAGATTATAGAAGGTGCTAAAATATCATTATACAAATTTGATAAATTCAAAGCTGAAAAATCAGATAAATCACCAGACCTTACAATCATCGGTCCTAAATCAAATGAAGGATCAAAAGCAATCAAAGTTGCAGAAATAACATCTGAAGGTGTAATGTTTGCTAAAAATATAGCAAACCTACCTCCAAACGAATGTACACCCACAACATTAGCAAATTTTGCTAAAGATATTTCTAAAAAGAACAAAATGAAATGTACTATCATCTCACAGCCAGAATTAAAGAAAAAAGGTTTTGGAGGAATTACAGCAGTAGGCAAAGGAAGTAAAAACGAGCCTAAACTAATTGCCATAGAACATAATCATGGACCTAAAAGTCAAAAACCAATTGTTCTAGTTGGAAAAGCTGTAACATTTGACACAGGAGGAATTTCATTAAAACCAGGTCAAGGCATGGATGAAATGAAATTTGATAAATGTGGGGGTTGTACAGTTTTAGGAATCATGAAATCAGTTTCAGAATTAAAATTACCAATTAATGTAGTAGGAATTATTCCATCAGTAGAAAATATGCCAGGTGGAGAGGCATACAGACCGGGAGATATTATAAAACTATACAATGGAAAAACTGCAGAGATTCTAAATACAGATGCAGAAGGTAGATTAATTTTAGCAGATGCATTAGCATACGGAGAAAAACAATATTCTCCAAAAGCAATTATTGATTTTGCTACTTTAACAGGAGCATGTATAGTAGCATTAGGAAATAACGTAGCTGCAATTGTATCAAACGATAAACAACTAACAAAAGAAATTACAAATTCATCTAAAACTACAACAGAAGAAATTTGGGAATTACCATTAACACAAGACTACATGGATATGATAAAATCAGATGTTGCAGACATTAAAAATGTCGGAATAGGAAAAGCAGCAGGAACTATTACAGCTGCTGCATTTTTGAAAAGTGCAATCAAAGATACACCATGGGTACATTTTGACATTGCAGGAGTTGCATGGACTCAGGGAGCAGCTACGAAACAAAAACCATACAATCCAAAAGGAGCTACAGGTTTTGGAGTAAGACTGATTTTAGATTATTTGCAAAAATTATAAAATTAATAACCCCTGCTGTTTCTATCAGGTTTACTAACATTTGGATTTCTCCAGCCATGTTTTTCCATCATGTGATTTAGTAATCTAATATCATTATCAGATTTTTCTCCACAGACGCTACAATTTGGCATTGAAATCAATTCAATCAAGGAGTATGGATATTAAAAGATTGATTAATAATTGAAAAATGCCAGCACTATTGCTTCCCAACAGCTCTCGCATGTTAGTAACACAATAGCGCTATCAGGTTTGACTTCTAAGTTCGGAATGGGATTAGGTCGCACCCTGACGCTATGGCCGGCTTGAAAACTATTCAATAATTCTTATCTATTAAGGTAACGAAATATTTCAAATCAACTCAAAATAGGTATAAAGCAAAGAAAATATCGAATTACAATCATGACACACAGAGTTGCCGTACTGGATCAGGATTTATGCCAGCCACAAAAATGCGGATTAGAGTGTATAAAGTATTGTCCAGTTAACAAATCAGGTGCAGAATGTGTTACAATTAATGAAGTGTCAAAAAAAGCCCAAATTGATGAGGATATTTGCAATGGGTGCGGAATATGTGTCAAAGTATGTCCATTTGATGCAATAACAATTGTAAATTTAGCAAGTGAATTAGCTACGGATAAAATTCATCAATATGGAACAAACTCCTTTAGATTATACAAATTACCAACTCCAAGAAAAGGAGAGGTTGTAGGATTATTAGGTAGAAATGGAATGGGAAAAAGTACTGTAGTCAACATACTTTCTGGAAAACTAAAACCAAATCTTGGAAGATATGAAGATCCTCCAGAATGGAATGAAATTTTTAAACATTATAGTGGGACGGAATTAAAAAATCATTTTCAAAAAATAGAAAAAAATGAAATTCGTGCTTCAATAAAACCACAACAAATTCATCGTCTTGCAGAAGCATTTGATGGAACAGGAAATGAATTACTTGACAAATATGATGAACGAGGAGTAACAAGAGAATTAGTTAGAGAATTAGGATTACAAAATTCCATGGAAAAAAGTTTGAAAGAACTTAGTGGAGGAGAACTACAAAGAATTGCAGTTGCTGCTGCTGCATCAAAAGATACAGAGTTTTACTTTTTTGATGAACCATCATCGTACAACGATGTATATCAAAGAATAGGGGTTGCCAGAGTAATACAAGGTTTAGCAAAAATTGGAAAAAGCGTAATGATTGTAGAACATGATTTAACATTACTTGATTTTCTTAGCGATTATATCGAAGTGTTGTATGGTGAACCAACAGCATATGGAATCGTATCAAATATTCTATCAACTAAAATTGGAATCAATGTTTTTCTTGACGGATATTTACCAAATGAAAATGTTAGATTTAGAGATAAAAGATTCTCCATGGATGTATCATCATCATCTACAGATATTTTCCAAGAAGGTAGCGATGTTGTAATTTATCCAAAACTTGAAAAGAAATTTGATTCGTTTTCAGTAACAATTGAGCCTGGAAGGGTACGAAAAGGCGAGGTTTTAGGAATAATGGGTGCAAATGCACTTGGGAAAACAACCATGATGAAAATGATTGCAGGTGTTGAAAAACCAGATATGGGTTCAATTGATAAAAAAATAAAGATAGCATACAAACCACAATACCTACAAAATGATAGTGATGTTGAAGTGATAGCACTTTTAGAAAAAGCAAGCGGAGGCCCTATCGAAGGAAGCCAAGAAGAAGAACAAATCCTAGATCCATTAAAAATTAGAAAATTATACAATAAATCAATAAGAAATCTATCAGGTGGGGAACTACAAAAAATTGCAGTTGCATCATGTTTAATTCAAAAAGTAGATCTGTATGCACTAGATGAACCTTCAGCATTTTTAGATGTAGAAGATAGAATTGCAGTTGGAAAATTTTTACAGAAATTCGTTCGCTCCTATGGAAAATCAGCAATTGTTATCGATCACGATTTGCAATTAATGGATTTAGTGTCAGATTCAATGATAATATTTGAAGGGGAATCAGGAAAAGCAGGGCTAGCTACAGCACCAATGCCAAAACCTGAAGCAATGAACAGGTTCCTAAAATCATTAGATATGACATTTAGAAGAGATGAAAAAAGCTTGAGACCTAGAGTAAACAAAATAGAAAGTAGATTAGACAAAGATCAAAAATCATCTGGAAATTTTTACTACAAACATTGACTCGAATGCTAAAAAATTCATTAGAAAGCATATTGACATCAGAAGAAAGTGATGAATTAATTTCTGCATTTGATCAGATTGGAAATATCATCATAGTCAGAATACCTGAATCATTACTATCGAAGAAAAAAATTATTGGTGAAACATTGCTTAATCAAGTAAAAATTGTAAAAAGTGTATTCTATCAATCTTCGCCTGTAGAAGGAGATTTTCGTACACGAAATCTAGAGATTCTTGCAGGAGAAGACAATACAGAAACAGAATACAAGGAATTTAATTGTAAATTTATTGTAGATGTTGCAAATGCATTTTTTTCACCACGCCTTTCAACAGAAAGAGAAAGAATTGCAAAATTAACTCAAGAGGGAGAAACAATGGTAAACATGTTTGCGGGTATTGGTATGTTTTCAATAATGGCTGCAAGAAAGAAAAAATGTACAGTATATAGTATTGATTTGAACCCAGTAGCATCAAAACTTTGTGAGAAAAATATGGCATTAAACAAACTTGCGGGCAAAATAATTTCAATTAATGGTGATGCGTCAAAAATCATCCAAGATCAATTAACGGATAAATCAGATAGAACGTTAATGCTGTTACCAGAAAGATCAGATGAATTTTTAGATTCAGCAATAAATACAACAAAGAGCGGAGGAATTATTCACTATTATTCCCACATGCATGCAGATAAAAAATCAGAAGCTGCAAAATTAAGTGAAGAACATTATCTAAAAACAACATCAGTCAAATCAGAAATTCTGGGTTCAAAAATTGTAAGAGCGGTAGGTCCCAGATATTATCAAACAGTAGTGGATGTAAAAATTACTAAATAGGCGAATCATCAGATGATGTAATTGTTGCAGATGTAGGTTTTTTTGTTGCAACTACATATCCAATCCAAGCAATCATTGCAAGAATACCACCAACTGCCATTAATACAGATAATTGTAAAACAATTGGAGACCATTCAGATAACATGAGCAAATAGGCATAAACAAAGAATGTGC
>JAOKTA010000023.1 GCA_028335865.1 Candidatus Nitrosopumilus sp. | reverse complement strand
AAAAGAACGCTTGAAGGAGTAGCTCGATGCTGTGCAATTTTTTCATCTTGGGTGGTTCCATCAGAATTACTAGAATGGCATATTCGAATTCTTTTTTTATTCTCAGGCGACAACTGGCTTAAAATATCAAAACATCTTTTTTTTGAGGAAGTCAAAATCAAGCCTCGTTCACTTTTATGATTTGTAAGTATTTCATCAATTTTTCTTATAGCGTTTCGCTCATCTCCAAATGAACTGCGTGAATTTAAAAATGCCACATCCAAAAATTCTACTTTTCTATTCTCATAAAGAAAAGGGGATTTAGGAGTATCGATGAATGCGACATGCTTCTCATCCAGCCCCATTGTTTCACAAAAGTTTTTTTTGTTAATGGTAGCTGACATAAAAATTTGATATTCAGTGCTAAAGAAATCATCTACGTATTTTGAAATAAGTAACGGTTTAATTGAAATTGTTGTGGTGTTGCCAACATCATTGTTGTTGTCACTTACAAGAAAATTTTTAGGATCACTTTCAATTTGACCAATGATGTCTGAAAATTTTTTAAAATTGTCATCAAAATATTCCAATATTTTTAAATCATCATCGCCATTATTTGCTTTTATTTCAGCATATTGTGTTGCATAAAATTTCTTCATTGCAACCAGCAAGGCAGTCAATTCTTCAACGTCTGAAATATCATATCGGCTAACATCTATCTTGCATTCATCTAATTGTTTGTTTGAAATATCAATTCCAATAAAATTAATAATTTGATCCTCTATCCCATGAGCCTCATCAAAAATAGAAACTTTTTTTTCCAAATACTCAGCAAATACAGATTTGTTTTTCATCAATTGAAAAAAACCAGAATAATTCCATACTGAAAAATCAGATATCAATCCAAAATATTTTTGAAAATAATATGTGCATGTACTTTCATTTAATCTAGTATCAAAAGTTACGTCCTTTATGAGCGGTTTAAACGTGCAAAATGTTTTAATGGTTTTTCCTTCTGAATTTTCTTCGGTCCCCTCCAAACAAACCCCCTTCTCACAAGTATGGCCCAGTTCTTTTGCCAGAATAGGATCATCAACTTTGTGCTCTTCCATTATTTTTAAACATTCAAAATTAGATTTGCCTTTAACAGATTTTAAAATTGGAAAATCCCGCGTATATTGATCTTGTAAACTCTTAGATTTAGTGATAAAAAATCCAGTTCCAAAATATTTTGCAATGGCCATGCCTATGGCAGACTTTCCAACACCGGTAGGGGCAGAAATTACTATTTTTTTAAATCCTAGTTTGATATTAGTCTCAATTTCTTTAAGAATTTGTTTTTGAATATCTCTAGGAATGATTTCTGATGGAAAGTGTTCTTCAATTTTAGAAATGGAGGCAGTTCTAATTGTAGGCGTATCCTTAATTATTTTTCCAGGAATTGCTGAAGGGCGGGTAGTTTTGCTAAATTTATTGATATATTCAGATACAGTATCATCTACAGTTCCAGAATTAATAAAATAGCGTTCGGCATTATCATTGCAATTGCATTGTATTCCAACGGTCTTACTGCCAATCGGAGTTGCTTTAATTGTGGATTTACATACTGGACATTCAGCCATATTCAACAGAGTTAAAATTTAGGTCAAATAAATAACAATATACACCAGAATAAGTAAAAATTACTGCTGATGATTAACCAAACTCTCTAAGCTATACTGACTAAATGATGAGCATTGCCGAATTATGAAGCATTTTTTAAATATTACACAGCATCTAAAAATAAATTAAAAAACTAGGAGATCTAAAATGCATATATTTTTGAATCAATATTAGTATGAGAAATATTTTATCAGCATAATGAAAGATATCCCTAAAAGATTTCCAGAGTATTCAATTATGCATAAAACAATTTTAAATCAAATTAAAAAACTGGAAAAAGAGGACAAATCATTAGAAGTTCAAAATAAAATAAAAATATACACGTTAGAATTAAAAAAAATAGAAGATATGTTTCCAAAGAATTTTTTTGAAAAGGAAAATTGATTATTTATGATCACAGTCACACGAAGAATCACTTCCTTTATGAGACATCAACTTTACAACCATCTCATCACGGATTTTGAGTAAATCTTCAACTTGATTTTTTAATGTTTCAGAAACCCAATTTTCTTTTTGCAATGCTCGAACATTATCAATAATCTCAAGATCAATATTCAGTAAACTGTCCATTAATTCTTCTTGTTCATTCATAGTAAATTATAGAATGTACTTGGAAAAAAACTGTTCTAATTAAGATGTCAAAACCTATGCTTCCAATTTTTCTTTTAGTAATTTTTTTCTAACCAAAATGGGGATTTTATAGTATGCACCTAAGGCCATGGCATCCGATGCACGTTGATTTCGCAATACAAGATCTTTTTTACCGGTAAAGTAAAGATTGGCCCTTAAAACATCCCCGCTATCATAAATTTTTACTTTAACCAAGGTCAGTTCATTTTGTTCACAGATTTCTTCAATCATTCGATAAATTGACGGTGCAGGCTCGCCTTCAGTGTCACTAAAACTTGTAATGTGTTTTGCAACCTCACCTGAAAATGCACGCATGTGAAATTCTTTGCCATTATCAGCCCTTAGAACCACCATGCCCTCAACAGCATACGGATCGACAAATCCAACATACTCAATTTTAACAGAGTCATAGTCAGGTTCTGGTGCTTGATCAATATTCATGAGATTACGCATAAACTTTAGATATATTGTTTATAAAGATAGCAAAGTTAGGCAGTTAAAATTAGAATAATAATTGTTAAAAAATTAATTACGATGGACACATAACCCCAAATTATTTAAAATCCAGATATAAGGTAGCATAATGTCAACGAATCCAGAAAAAGCAGTTTCCTACGTTTTAAGTAAAAACGTTACAGAGTACATGGACAAAGATGTTCTGATACTAGACATGGACACACTAACAAGGGAAGCTGCAACGATGTTACGACATTATGAGAGAGACGACATCATTGTAGTTGATAGAGAAAAACTTCCAGTAGGAATTGTAACGGATGAGGATATTCTTAGCAAAGTTAGTGATGCGACAGTTTACGCAGAAGCAACTACGTTAAAACAAATAATGAGCAAACCATTAATCACAATAAGTGACAAATCGACATTACAAGATGCATTGTATAAAATGCGAGATAACAACGTTAGAAAGCTTCCAATAGTATCAAAGAAAAATCATGTGATAGGAATAATATTTCAATCAAGCATTGCAAATGTAATTAGGGATGCAACTGCAGTTGCACCTCGATTACTAAGTCCACCAGTAAAAGCAGTATTAGGAAATTTAGGATTTGTATTACAATTTGCAGGTGTTTTGCTACTTGTTCCAGCTATTGTTGCGACATTATTAGAAGACACAGTTGCAGCCACAGGGATGTATCTAACAACAGTCCTGTTACTGGTAACAGGATTTTTCCTAAATTCGTATGGAGAAAAATCAAGTCTTAATCTGCAACAGGCATCCATACTGGTATTTTCTAGTTTATTTTTACTATCATTGTTTGGGACAATACCGTATCTGTACGTATTTCCAAGTGATGCACCTCCAGCAGATGTATTTGCAAATGCATTCTTTTCAAGTGCTGCAGGATTTACAACGGGAGGAATTTCATTATTTGATGAGCCAGAGAAATTATCCCAAAGTTTTACATTTTTCCGTAGTTATACACAGTTAGTAGGTGGAATGAGTTTCATTTACCTTGTAATTACAGCGTTCTATCCAGAATCAAAATTACAGGCAATGCGTGGTTTTATATCTGGAAAAACACTCCACATGAAAGAACTATTTCTTACAATTACAGTTATCTTTGGAATCTACATCGTAATTGTTGCTTCACTGCTATACGCATTTGGAGAGAGAGACATCATCGACAATTTTTCTCTGGCGATGAGTACACTTTCAACGGGAGGATTTACGCCAACATCGACAATTCTGGAGGGTTTGCTATGGCAGGAATATGTAGTATTAATGGGTGCGATGATATTAGGGGCATTGCCGTTTACATTCCATTACGCATTTGTTAGAAAAAAATTCTTGTCTCCAAAATTAGGAAAAGAAGTTTTGACATATTTTGGAATTTTAGGTGGCGCAACTATTTTGTTTGCAATAGTAAGCGGACTGGATCCATTGCAAAGTGCATTTTATTCAGTGTCAGCTAGCACTACAGCAGGATTGCAAATGGAGAGTTTAGCAGGTCTTAGCGGAATGGCACATACAATTCTAATCATGCTGATGTTTATCGGAGGGTGTGGATTTTCAACCGCAGGCGGTTTGAAAATTTTCAGATTGTTCCATCTAAGAGACATTAGAGCATTTTTATCTAAAATACGAAGATGTGAATTACCAAATCAAAGTAAAAAAGAACTGGCATCAACTTTAATTATTATTGCATTATTTCCAACAATATCGGCAATTACGGGTGCACATCTTGCAGAAATAGAAGATGTACCATTCCAGGATGCATTCTTTGAAGCAGCAGGAATAATTACAACGGGAGGGCTATCAGCAGGAGTGATAGATTCAGATACAGATCCTGCAACAATGGTAGTGTTAGGATTTTTAATGATTTTTGGAAGACTTGAAATTATTGCAATTATATACATTTTTGTGCCTAAACTGAGTTAAGATAGAATTTAATTCTACAAAACAAATGAAGTTCAGGAAAGAATAACACTGTCAAACACCAATAAGGGAAAAAAATTAATTGTTTTAGGATTTATATCAATTTCAATATTATTTCTGATTTATGCCAGATATCAAAATCCAGAAGTAATTACACCCAGTGCAATAGAGCCCATACAAAGAATTGCTTTGGGTTTTTACATTACAATGATTGTTGCGCTAGGAGGAATTGCTTTTGGCATGTACAAATATCAAAAAGATAAAATTGAGAAACAAGGCAAGGACATACTAACAACAATTGCAATAGTAACATCAAATTTAAAATCACGTAAAATTTTTGTTGCAGTGTTCATTACGTATGGAATATTTTTTTCATTGGTTTCAGGAACGTTAGTCTATCAACCAGAAATTAATTTTGTAACACATTACGGTGCAACAATTCCATCAGGATTTATTGCGCCATGTTGTGACGGTCCAGGATATATGCCAAAAATCATAGTGTATCTTACAGAGCACGTAGGATTGCAAATAATTCCAATAAATTTTGTACTGCAAATTGTCGTTTCATACTTAGTCGCAATAAATGCATCAATTGCAATTAGCGCATATACACTTTCTAAAAAAGGACGAAGCATTAGCAGCGTAGGTGCAGTCACAGGATTATTTATTGCATGTCCTACTTGTGCAGGCACTTTTCTTTCAATATTTATTGGAACTGCAAGCGGAATAGGATTATCAATACTACTTACACAGCTACAAACATTGTTTATTGCATTATCAATACCGGTACTGATACTTACACCATACATTATGGCAAAAAAATTACAAAATTCAGACGGCAGTTGTAAAATAAATTTTAAGAGTTAAAGGCCTTAACTTCAGGGATCTTATGATTTCCAATATCATAACCATCTCTTCGAAGGAATTTCAAAGTTAATTTATAAATTAATTCGTCATGATCAACTTTTTCCAAAATTTCAGTCCACAGAATTTTATTGTTTTGACTAATTTGATTTTTAAAATCAGGATTCATGGATTCAGCAATTTCCTTGCACTGATCAAAGGTTTTTCCATTTTTATAAGCACGAGTACGTCTATCGCAACTATCCACAGTTAATTTAGATAAAAATTGTAAATAAACCTAGTTTGTAGGTACTTCAAACAAATACTAGATAAATAAAAACAAACAGTGGTAATAAAAACAACTGAAGAATATGTGGATTTTTTTATAAATCTCAATATGGGTGAAGAAGTTACTTTGCTAAGCTTTGTTAATAATGAAAGAATGATCTTAAAACAAAAATTACAAAATAAGATAAATGAAAAAGAGCCAATTAAAAAAGGAATTGTGATTTTAGAGGGTCTGATAAAAGAAATTGGAGAAAATACTCAAATGACAATTTTGGATAAATACAGAAAAAAGGAGTAAAGAAGCATGGACAAGAATTCAGATATAATCAGAATTGAAATAATTAGAATTCTTAACGAAAATGGAAAAATTAGAGGCACAGAACTTGCTAAAAGAGTGATAAAAAAGGTAGGTAATGAAAAAATAGTATACAGGGAGATTAGCGCGCTTGTAGAATCAGGCGAAATAGAGAAAAAAATTCATAGTAAATCCCACATAGAATATGAATTAATTAATTTGTATGAGTCCGTAAATAATCAACTTAAAGAATTACATAAAGAAATCAACATGACATTTGAAGAAATAGATGACTTTGAAAACATAAGTCGAGAAGAAAATTTTTCAGTTCATGAAAGGTTAAGAACTATGACACATCTAATACACACTGTACAGTCAACTGACGGAATAATGAAAATTTTGTCGTATTATCCTACATTCAAAAAAGATAAAATGTTTCCACAAATTAAAAGAAAGATTGATGATTGCTGGGAATTAATAATGAAAAATATATCGTATCAAGATGAAGAGGAGTTTTTAAATAAAATTCTTGAAAACCTAAGAATAACTCAAATGGATTCAAAAAATTTTAATTAAGAATTTTTTAATTTTTCTAAAACAATTTTAAAAATCGAATTATTGTCAAGTAACACGTATGGTAAATCATTCTCCTCACAGGCCTGACCGCTTTCAGTATCACGAGTAACAAGAATCATATCATTTTCTTTAGCATAATTAATTACAGAATAATCGGTTCTTAATTTATGACCATCAACACGTAATTTTTTAACACTGTATGCGTCAAAACCTAATTCTTTAAGTTTTTCATCCCAACCATCATCCATTTCGTCGATAAGTATTTTCATATAACTTGGTAAATAATTTCCAATATTAGTGTAGTATCAATAATTTTTAAATAAAATTGAGCCTGAATTATAATGTAAAAATAATTTCCAACTAATCAATATAAAAAAATTTACACTCTATCAATAATAATAAATTATTAATTTTAGGCAATGACAAAAATAGAAGCATATGATGTCAAAGCACACAAAAAAGTGACCATGAAAAATCCACAACCATATTTAATGAAAAATGGCTCATGGGCATTAAAAGGAACTAGTGCAGAAACCGGGATATCCCTATTTAGAATAGTAGGTAGAAATAAACCAAAAATTTCTCAATCTCGATTAGAATCATTCAAAAATTTGTTTTCAAACAGACAATGTGAATGTGAAAAAATCTGCTAATTTTATTTTTTTAAATATAAAAATATAACATGTTAAAAAAAATAAAATGTTAGAAGTGGACGATAAAATAAAAAAAATAATATTAGCAGAATACTATGCAAGATTAAAAGGAAATTCAAAAATCCCCAAAATGCACATGTATAATTTTCCAGAATTAAAAGAAATAGATAACGAGATTATTTTTAAAAATGCAAAATATTTAATTGATTCAAATCTTGTACGTGGAGGCATAGATGAGGAAAAGGATCATTCATTCCCATGGATAACTAGATTGACACCGGCGGGAATTAAATTAATTGAAAAAGAGTAGTCACATTTACAGATAAATTTTTAAAATAATTCCAAAAGATCAAGTACTTATTTTCCAATAAATATCAGTATTGTATGGATGAAAAAATTGAAGACAAGTCTGAAGATTCAAAGAAAAAACACATGACATACTACAGATCATTAGGCAAAATAATCACAGACATGGAAAATGAAATGAATCAAGAAGGACAGCCTGCAATTCAAGAACATTTAACATCCAGAATTGAGGCAATTGAAAAAGACAGAAAAAGAATTAGAGAATTATTTCCAAGCATGAAAAAGGAGGAATGGGATGGCAACTTCAACTGAAAAAAATCACAACAAACATCTAGATTTACTGCAGGATTACAAAATACATTTAATCAAATACGTTGCAGAGTTAGAAAAAATGGATAGAGAGTCAGAATTTTTAAAGAAATGGAATGAAGAGATCATTTTAGAAAGAAAGAAAGAAATTCAGGTTATTGATAAAATTCTGAAAAATATGATTAGATTCTAGTCATGATGTTTCTGAGTTAAATCATACAAGGATACGCATAAAGAATCCACATGTTCAGAGGATACGCCGTCAATCCAGATAACCTCCTCGTTAATGCTATAGCCGTTAAATGAATCAGAGTGATTGGATTTAACGAATTTTATCTCAGTTTCAATTAATGTTTTAATTTCGCATTGTTCTAATTCTGAAAAAACATAGTTACAAGTCATTAAATCAAGATTAACGTAATAATTTCCGTGAGCAGGGTTTATTTTTGCTTTAATGAAAGGCTTGTTTTGTTGCTGGCATTCTCGATAATGTTTATCATACTCAAACATTTTAGAATCTCCCAAATATTTATGAAAAGTCATAAGAATGTAAAATTTTTTGTCTTAGATATCTGCAGTAATTTTCTTTATTTTTGTAATTAATGCAATTTTGGTACTCATAGGAGTTTCTGGTTCCATTGTGAAAAATACAATATTTCTTTTTGTGTAAAGTACCAATTGAGAAACTTTCTCCCTTTCAACATGAATGTATCTGACTTTTCCTAAAGAGCGATCAAATTCTTTTCTCATTGTACGTCTTTGTGCAACTTGAGCGCAGAAATGTTCTTCCTCTTTTTGAGAATTAAGACTTGTTTGGCCTTTTTTCATAATACCCTCACGGATATTTCCTTTACCGTCAATTATTGCTGCAAATCTCATTTTAGAATTTAGATTAACAATTTCTTGAATTATTTCTAAGAGATCAATTTTTTTTCTAGCAACCATAACTAAATTAAGATTCTAGTGCCGCAAATATAAGTATTAAAAAATTGTAAAACAGGTGTTAA
>JAOKTA010000022.1 GCA_028335865.1 Candidatus Nitrosopumilus sp. | reverse complement strand
AAATTAAAAGATTCAAAATTCAGGTGGTCTTTTCTTAACGAGTCGCTATTAGAACTAGATAGGGAATTAAAGAAAAAGGGGCAAGTTTACAAATACTAGAAGGAAAGCCAGAAAAGATAATAGATAAAATAATTAAAAAGCATAGCTTGGATGCCGTATTTCTAAACACAGATTTTACAAACTATGCACAGCATAGAGATGAAAAAATATTTCAGGTTTGTAAAAAAAATAAAACATCGTTTCACAGTACATTAGATTTTTTACTTCATAATCCAAATGAAATAAAAACAAATGAGGGTTCACCATATACAATTTATTCATTTTTTTATAAAAAAGCAAGGCAGTTTCCAGTTAAAAAAATTATCAAAAATATTAAAAAAAATTATTCAAAAGAAGTCATCTCAGATAATCAAATTAAAAAATCTGAAATAAAAAATAATGAGATCAGAGGAGGGCGTAAAGAGGCGTTGAAAATTTTAAAGAATTTGAATAAATTTAGAGATTATGATAAAGTAAGAGATTTTCCAGGGTTGAATCAAACAACAATGCTTTCAGCACATAACAAATTTGGAACAGTTTCAGTCAGAGAGGTTCATAAAGAAATCAAGGAAGTTTTAGGCTCAGATCACACCATAATGGGGGAAATATACTGGAGGGAATTTTTTAGTCATATTTTGTTTCATTTTCCATACGCACAAAAAACAACATTTAGAAAAAAATTTCAAAAAATCCCGTGGTCAGAATCCAAAGAATCTTTTAAAAAATGGAGTGAAGGGGAAACAGGGTTTCCAATTGTGGACGCAGGAATGAGACAGTTAAACCAAACGGGCTTTATGCACAACAGAGTCAGAATGGTCGTTGCATCATTTCTAACTAAGGACCTGCACATGGATTGGAGACTAGGAGAAAAATATTTTGAAGAAAAATTGATTGATCATGATCCAGCAGTCAATTCAGGTAATTGGCAGTGGGCAGCTTCCACAGGGTGTGATTCAGTGCCTTATTTTCGAATTTTTAATCCATGGAGACAGCAGGAAAGATTTGATTTGAATTGTGATTATATTAAAAAATGGGTCCCAGAATTAGAAAAAATAGAACCAAAAGTAATTCACAAGTTATGGGAAAAATTTCCAACGAATTTAGAATATCCAAAACCAATGTTAACCCATAAAATTGAAGCAGAAAAAACAAAATTAATCTTTAAATCACAAAAATAAAATAAATAAAAAAATTGGCACTATAGCAAAAAATTATCAGTGCATTATATACACAAAAAAACTAAAAACATTATGAGTAATCATTATGTGAACTTTATTGATGACATATGGAATAAATTTCCAAAATTTGCAGAAGTAAAAGATACAGACCTTACAGACCATAACATATTATGGACCTTGGAAGAATATCAAAAAGCAAATTATGTAAATTTTAAAACAGGTAAAAAAGAACTTTACAGACTCAGCATACTATTAGAAAATTACGCGGTAAAACATAACACTCCACTTTTAGCAACTTTTGAGACTGAAGCTAGATACAAGTATGTTGAAGATAGGTATAGAGATATCCTTACTAAAATTTCAAAAGCATGGATAATTGGAAATTTTAACAATCCAGATTTAGTTGTGCACCCAGCATCTGCAGAAGTGGTTAGTTGTGATGGAACAAATATCTCGCCGATGTGGATTGTAGTCACAAAAGGTGAAAAAGGTCCATTTGGCCTAGTCGCTGAAGATATGGGAGATGGTCAGTACAGAGGATTCTTTACAACAAATTTAGACATCATGGCAAGTGTCATAGAAAACATAAACGAGCAATTAAGAATTAAAATCAAAATATAAAAAATAGTACAAACTTTTCCAATCTCTATCTAATGAATGTTATTTGCAATCTAAATCATCTTTCACTTTATTTTGAATCTCAATAATGCATTGATGGCAAATTATAGATTTATCAGACATGTTGGATATGACGTCATTGTTTTGAAAATTAGAATCAAATGTAATACCAATAACTAATTTGTTTGACCACACTTCAAAATCTTTTTTTTCTTTTCCACAAACAAAACAATTCATGTGTCTGATAGATTCAATCATAACTTAAGGGTGATGATAAAATATTTCATAATCAACACATTACATCCTTACAGTGAGGCATCAAAAAAGTCATTATGATAAATCCACCAAAGACCGTTATACCCAAGGTAAGTGATAATCCCAATAGCAAAGTTTTCTTATCATCTAATTTCATCACCATGAGTGAATTTTAAAATAAAAGTATATCAATAATATTAATGAAATGGGATAGTGGTAAAATTCAATCTAAGGTTTAGATAGAGAATTATCATTTAAGCAATTTACAAGTTTGTCACTATAATGACCAAATTGTTCCATGCATGAAACAATCAAACTTTCCAGTTCACGCTCTTGAGCATACTGATTATAATATTCAAAACCAACAGTTCCAATTACAATACTAACTAAAGTAATTATTGGAATAATTAAAATAAATCTCATAATTTTTTTAATAAAATTTTAGACTTAAGAAGATTAAGAAGTAAAAATTTACAATAAATTAATGATTGAAATCACATCAAAATGATGAAAATAGGCACAAATTTACCTAAAAATCACATTCTATTTGGAGCAGAGATTCCAAGTAGATCAAGTGCCTTTTCCAAAGTAATGTTGAATGAATTAACCAAGCAAATACGTGAGGATTTCAACTCATCATTGTCAGAGTCTAAAACTTTTACGTGTTCATAAAACGAGTTAAAAGATACTGCCAGATCATGACAGTATCTAGCAATTACCTTAGGAGCAAAATTATTTGCAGCATCTCTAACTTGTAAATTAAAAAGACCAATTGTTTTAACTAAATTAAGTTCAGATTTTTCTTGAAGTAATGAAAAGTTAACATCAGTGGTTGGCGTAATTCCAGATTTTTCCAAAATTCTTGACGCTCTAGCATATGCATATTGTATGTACGGAGCAGTGTCACCTTCCAAACTAAGAGATTTTGCCAAATCAAATGTAATTATTTTATCCAAATCTTGTTTAATCATTTCGTAACGCAAAGTTCCAATTGAAACAGATTGTGCAATTTTCTCAATTTCTGAATCTTCCATTTCAGGGTGTCGCTTTTTAGTTTCTTCAGTAATTTTTTGTTTTAAAAGTTCACACACAGAATCAGCGCTGACATATACACCTTTTCTGCCAGACATTTGAGCTTGCTTTCCATCAGTTTCCAATCCCAGGGTTTTTGCAGTGTCAGAACTTAACGTTACAGATTCATAGCCAAGATGAACATAACTGTCAGGAATTGAATTGAACTTTTCCATCAGTGTTGTGATAATTTTTTGTAATCTTTCTTGACGCGAATCAATTACAGTTACAACTTTCTGAGCAGTAAAATTTTGAGGAGTAGCGGAATCGTTATTCAAACTAGTTTGCCATAGAGTTTTGGAATTAGGCTGAGTGGCATCATATTTTTGATAGTAAAATGGATCATCCAGTAAGCCTAATTTCCATGCAGCGTATGGTATATCCTTGGCAATGTAGGTAGCAGTGCCGTTACTTCGAACAATTACCTTGTCATCTTCATTATCATCACCACGAATTACCCAGCATTGCGCATTTTTACCCTCATTTTCAAATTCTATGAGTCCCATTTCTTTGAGTTTTTCAAAGATTTTTGACCACAATCCTGAACGAATAATTTGAGATTCAAAGTTAAGGCAATCATAAGACACATTCAGATTCCAACATGTTTCTAATTGACCTGCCAGAACTTTTCTAGTAATCATGTCACCAAATACCGCAGTTTCAGAATCGCCATCTTCAAGTTCTTTCAAAGTATTTTTTCTAATTTCCTCTAAAGAAGAATCAAGTTCGTATTTTTGAGTCGTCTTAACATAAACATCATCACCACAATAATGATCAAACTTTTTTCCATTTGGAGGTTCTTCATCAAATTTAAAATGTTTGAAACCTACAATAATGTCAGCAACTTGTAAACCAGAATCATCGATATAATTAAGGACATTAACTTTGTAATTTGCCTTAGTTAAAATTCTAGAAACAGTGTCACCAACCACAATATTTCGAATATGGCCAATGTGTAGTGCTTTGTTAGGGTTTACACTTGTATGTTCAACTATAATGTTTGAATTATTTCCAATGTCAACAGCACCAAAGGTATCAAGGTATGATTCAGATAGGATTAGTTTGCTTAATTTTGCCCAATCAGCAAAAAAGTTAAGATAACCTGAGGGATGTGCTTCAGTTTTTAAAACAAGTGTACTGGAGCATTGAGAATATTTTTCAAATAGCATTTGCGTAATTTCTTTTGGATTTTTTTTTAGTTCCTTTGCAAGTAAGAATGCAATGTTAGAGCTGACATCGCCAAATCCAGGTTTTGCAAGTTCAACAGAAAAATTTACATCCGAAATGGAAAGATCATCCAGTATTTTTTTAAGATTATTTTTAATTTCATCAAGTATTAATTGAAATGTCATGCTATATCTCAGATAATGTAGGTGCTAATTTATCTAGTGCTTCAAGAACGCCATCCCCACTGCATCCAGATACAGTCATAGTAGCCTCAGATCTTACTGCATCAGAGGCATTACCTAAAGCAATGCTAGTTTTTGCAACTTTAAACAATGGGACATCAGTAGCACTGTCACCAATTGCAATAACATCATCTTTTAAAATATTAAATTTTTTCATTATTTCTGTAAACCCAGTTCCTTTGTCGATACCTTTTGAATTAATATGAATCGCATATTGACTGTCAGACAAATTGACGTTAACATTATTTTCAGACAGAATTTTTCGTGCAGCATCCAGGTCAAAAGTTCGTTCTAAAACAACTTCAGTTAATCTAGGAAATACATGTTTTTTTTGCACACCTTCAATATTATTTTTAATTAAATCAAATGCAGTATTACATTCATCAATATTTCCCAACAAAATAGTATCATCAGCATCCACAGCAATACAACCACCGTTTTCACCAACTGCAATTTTTTTAGTTCCACCAAAGACTGAAAGTAAATATGCCTCAACAGAAGATCTACCTGTCACATAAATTACATCATGACCCATGTTGGTTAACCTTCGAAGTGCTTCTAATGCATCCAAATGAATTCTACCGCCACCATTTTCAGTGATAGTTCCATCAATATCCACTGCAAAGGTTTTCTTTTTCATAAAATCTGATTGTTCTAACTAAATAATAACATGTTTCACCTGTTCTGTTACTAAACAAGTAAAACTTTGTGTCAATAGATAGTGCATTTGGGCAATCTAAGAATATGGTAAAACATAGAATTTAAGAAAACAGGAATGAAAAAATTGTTTTAATAAAAATTTGTAATTTTATTCAGAATTTTTTTTCTCTAATTTGTAGGCTTGACGTCTTTTTTGTCTATTTCCGCCACCAATATTATGTCCTTGAGGTAATTTCTTAGTCATAACCATGATTTCCCTATCGTTCATGTATACCTTTAGTTTCAATTCTAACAAAAATCAATAATTCTAACTTTGGGACACTCAATATATCTAATAATTAGTTGATCAAAATCTTTTTTGCAATTTTAGCAGATAGTACTACAGCTAGAATACCCATTACGATAGACGGGATCAAAGTATAAAATAATACAGTTTCAATTAATTCAAAATAAACAAAATAGATCAAACTTGGAGAGACCAGTTTGCCCAATAAAATTTCATTGTAGGTATACATCACATATGGGTAATACACCATATAGAATACAGATCCTATCAGACCACCACTAAAAAACAGGGAAAGTTTGGAACGATTTAGTTTAAGAAATACGTCTGCAATTACAAAGGGAATCAAGTTAAGTGAATAAAATTGAACAGTGTCAAGCATTGCAAAATTAGGAACAATTGCAGTGGAGCTATAAATCAGTAAAAACAAACCACCCAAAAGACTCACAAGTCCAAATTGGTAATTGGATAATCTAAAAATCATGAAAAGTGAAAATGAAATCAAGAAAGGATATGCCAAAGACGCAACAATAAAAGCAAATGTAGGTTCAGGGTTAAATTGAAAAAAATCAGTGCTAGAGAAAGGCAAAGATAAGGAAGAGATAATTCCAGAAGCAGATAGCCATACAGGGATCACAGCTAAAATTAACAAGTGTTTTGAAATGGGTTTAGAATTATGAAATTTGAGGTATCGAGAAATACCAATCATCCCGCCAATACTGCACAAGAACATCCCAGTAATCAAAGTGAAATGTGGAGGACTCAGTAGTCCATCTAAACCAAAATAGGAATGCCAGATAAAATCAAAAGGGCCAGCACCGGTAAGCAGTCCAATACCAATTAATTTTATTTTAAGTGGTAAAAAATAAGGGGTCTTAAATTTTTGTAAATTCTTCCAGCCTGCAAAAGATAAAACGACACCAAATAAAGTTACAGCGACTCCAGAATACATTAAGGCATGAGGAGGGGAGGAGAAGGTTTCAGGTTTACTAAGTAAGTGATTTGTAATATCCCAACTTCCACCGACAGTTACTAAAAGAATTCCAAGACTAGTCAAAACACTTCCAATCAGAAAAATGATTTCCGATTTAGATTTTAGAAAAGTTTCAGATGGGTTTGAGGTTGAAATTGTCATAGTATCAATTATCATTTACAAAATATTAGGGATTTACACTTACCGAATAAACTGAAACATATTCATTTTGATGATCCAAAAATCCAGAATAAGGGTAGTGTGAAAGATCACTTGTATGAGGAATTCCAATGGATTTAACGTAGATGTTGAAAACACCTAATTCTTGAGGAGTAATAAGAAGATCAAAATGAGTTTGCACGTCAGGTTTTAGAGGTCTACTCATTGCTTCAATAGAAGGATATTGTGCAAGGGTTGTTTCAACTCCTCCACTGTAGTTTGATCCAATTTCCTCATCAACATAGATGTAAGAAGGAGATAATGTAAAATCATAAGTAGTAATTTTTGCAACATCATCAATTCTACTTAGATCTGGGAATGCTACAGAAACAATATGGATATCAGCATAATCACCGTTATTTACTGAAACAATATCAAGATTGAAGGAATCACCTAAAGCAATATTGGTTTCAGAAAGTATGGCTGTAAAAGAGGGTTCAGGAACTAATTGTTCAGTCATTAAGAATTCAGACGGTAAAATGAAGACAGTCAAAATGAAATATAATGATAAAATTAGAAAAGCACTGAAATAAATTAAAAGTTTCTTCACATAAATGGATAAAAAATCACTATTAAAAAATGAAACAAGTTTCATCAGTTAGAACAATTCATGTTAAAATAACCAATACAGAAGTCACATCAAACCTAGCAAAAAATAACAAAGTGCTACGGTTTTAATGGAAAAGAATATTGTAAGAAGTGAACAATATTGGGAATTCCTGAAAAAATTAAATCCATCCAAGATGAGATGGCAAGAACTCAGATCAACAAAGCAACTGAGCACCACATAGGATTACTAAAAGCAAAAATTGCAAAATTAAAAAGAGAGCAAGAAGCAGAAGTTACTAAAAAATCTGGAATGAAGCAAGATGGTTTTGATGTAAGACGTACTGGAGATGCAACAGTTGTGTTCATAGGATTACCAAGTGTTGGAAAATCAACATTGCTAAATAAAATGACCGGTGCAAATTCCACAATAGGTGCATTTCAATTTACCACATTAACAGTTGTTCCAGGAATGATGAACTATCGTGGGGCAAATATTCAAGTTTTGGATCTTCCAGGAATCATCAAAGGGGCATCAACAGGTAAAGGATTAGGAAAAAGAATTTTATCAGTTGCAAGAACAGCAGATTTAGTTTTACTGATATTAGATGTGTTCCAGCCATACCACGAAGATGTGTTGACTAACGAATTAGGAAATATAGGCATTAGACTAAATCAGTTACCACCAAACATAACAATTGAAAAAGCATCAATGGGAGGTATTGCAATTGCACAACAAACCAAGCTTACAAAAATTACAGAAAAACATCTCAAAGATATTCTTCACCTTTATGGATTAGTCAGTGCACGAGTTGTAGTTAGAGAAGATATCACATCAGAGCAAATTGCAGATCACATTGCAGGAAACATTAGTTATTCAAAAGCAATTACAGTTTTAAATAAAATAGATTTAGTAGATGAAAAATTCCTAGTTGATTTAAAAACAAAAATAAAATCAAACGTGATAGAAGTATCAGCAAACTCAGATATCAACATAGAAATTTTAAAAGAAAAAATATATGAAAAATTAAAATTCATTAGAATATACATGAAACCAAAAGGGGAAGAAGCAGATTTCAAAGAACCATTTATTGCAAGAGAG
This sequence comes from Candidatus Nitrosopumilus sp., assembly GCA_028335865.1. GTDB lineage: Archaea > Thermoproteota > Nitrososphaeria > Nitrososphaerales > Nitrosopumilaceae > Nitrosopumilus. The sequence continues at coordinate 739 of JAOKTA010000022.1, read as the reverse complement.
GGGGATACAGTAGAAGATATTTGTAACAAAATGCATCGTAGATTGAAAAGACAATTCAGATACGGGTTAGTTTGGGGCAAGAGTGTAAAATTTGGAGGTCAAAGAGTAGGATTAACACACGTAATGTTAGATGAGGATGTAATTACAATAATTAAAAGACCAGATGGGCCTCGCTCACCAGGAGGGCCAGGAGGACCTCTTGGACCAGCTGGACCGACAGGACCTTGTCCTCCGACTGGACCGGATTCACCAATAGAACCAATAGGACCTGTAGGACCACGTTCACCTTGGGGACCTTGAATTCCTTGTGGGCCTTGTGGGCCTTTGTCACCAGATGCACCAGTGGTGCCTCTTTCACCTTGAGTACCTTGTGGGCCTTGTGGGCCTTTGTCACCAGGCATTCCAGACGGACCAGTATTACCTTTGTCACCAAGTGGGCCAAGTGGGCCTTTCTCACCTTTTTCTCCTTGAGGTCCTGGAACTCCAGTTAATCCCTTAGTACCTGCAGGACCTTGTGGGCCTTGTGGGCCTTTGTCACCAAGTGGACCTTCAGGGCCGCTTAGTCCTTTGTCACCAAGTGGGCCAAGTGGGCCAAGTGGGCCTTTCTCACCAAGTGGACCAACGGGTCCTGTTAGTCCTTTGTCACCGGATGGTCCAGGTGGACCAAATGGACCTTTGTCACCAGATGGTCCAGTGGTACCTCGCTCTCCAAGGGGTCCAGGGGGACCATGAATTCCTT